>PARR01000019.1 GCA_002711625.1 Rickettsiales bacterium
TCATTAGGGTCTCAAAAAAAAATTATATTTCTTAATCAAGTACATTCCACTAAAGTAGAATTTATTGATAGACCTAGAAAAAAAATTTTAACAGCTGATTCAATGTTCACTTGTAGAAAAGACATATTTTTAGGAATTTTAACTGCAGATTGCGCTCCTTTGATTGTTTTAGGAAAAAAGTATTTTGGTATTATTCATGTTGGGTGGAAGGGTGCTTTGGATGGGGTGATAGAAAATACAATAGGTGAAATGATGAAAAAAGGGGAAAAAATTCATAACTTTGATATTTTTATTGGTCCACACTTAATGAAAAGTTCCTTTGANATTAAAAATGATTTTTTAAATTTGTTACTTGGAAAATCTAAGCAAAATGAAAAATACATTGATGAATTCGAAAACAAAAAATTTTTTGACTTCTCTATGTTTATTTTAGACANAATAAATAAAGTTGGAATTAAAAAAATAGAAATTTCTCGTGAAAACACTTATACAAATAATTCAAAATATTTTAGTAATAGGTTTTTTTCGAGAAGAGGAATTAAAAATTGTGGTAGGCAAATAAGTTTAGTTGGTATAAAAGATTAATATATTATATGAAAATAGTTTCTGGAAATAGCAACAAACCTCTAGCAATTGAAATTGCAAAGTATTTAAATGTTTCGTTGGTTGAGTCAACAATTAAAAAATTTCCTGATAAAGAAATTTTTGCTGAAATCCACGAAAATGTCAGAGGTGAAGATGTTTTTGTGATTCAATCAACCTCTTTTCCAGCTAATGACCATGTTATGGANTTACTAATTACAATTGATGCATTGAAAAGAGGTTCGGCCAAAACAATNGCTGCAATTATGCCTTATTATGGTTACGCACGACAAGATAGAAAATCAGGACCTCGCTCTCCAATTTCGGCAAAACTTGTAGCAAACTTGATTTGTACNGCTGGTGCTGATAGAGCACTTATGGTAGATCTTCATGCAGGACAAATTCAAGGATTTTTTGATATCCCTACTGATAATCTATTTGCCGCTCCAGTATTTATCGAGGACATTAAAAAAAAGTTTGAAAAAAAAAATATTGTTATTGTCTCACCTGATGTAGGAGGTGTAGTTCGAGCTAGAGCTATAGCCAAGAGAGTAGAGTGTGATTTAGCTATAATTGATAAGAGAAGAGAAAAAGCAGGTATTTCCGAAGTAATGAATGTAATTGGGGATGTAAATAATAAGATATGTATTTTAGTTGACGATATTTGTGATACCGCAGGAACACTAACTAACGCTTCAAATGCATTAAAAAATCAAGGGGCAAAGAAAGTTTATTCTTACATCACCCATGGTGTTTTGTCCAAACCGGCGATTGAGAGAATTGAAGCATCGCCAATCGATAAAATTATAATTACTGATAGCATTTTGGCAACAAATGAAGTAAAACAATCTGTTAAGATTGAACAACTTACAATTGCTTCACTCATTGGTGAGGCTATAGGAAGAATTACTGAAAATAAGTCAGTTTCCAGTTTGTTTGCATGAATTGATTAAGGAGGTCTTAATGAATAACTTAGTTCAGATATTGGCGGAAAAGAGGCATTATGTCGGCACAGGAAATGCTCGTGCATTCAGAAGGGAAGGAAAAATTCCTGGTNTCATTTACGGTGAAAATAAAGATCCTATCTTGATTTCTATAGAACAAAACAAATTAAAGTTATTACTACAAGACAGTGGTTTTTTTTCAAGGCAATGTGAGGTTAAAGTTGATGATGAGGTTTTTACAGTTCTACCAAAAGATCTTCAGATTCATCCAGTGAAAGAAAGCATTATTCACGTTGATTTCTTAAGAGTTGGAAAAAACACAACGGTAACNCTTTATGTGCCTGTAAAATTTATTAATGAAAATAAATGTGAGGGGATGAAACAAGGTGGTGTTCTCAATGTTGTTCGCCGTGAGGTAGAATTAAAGTCACCCGTAACAAAAGTACCCGAATATTTAGAGGCTAATTTAGAAGGATTGGAGATTGGCGATAGTATTCATATAAGTTCAATTAAATTAGATGAAGAAGTTAATCCTACAATTAAAGACAGAGATTTTACCATCGCCACAATCGCTGCTCCCACTGTACTGAAAACAGACGATGAAAGCCAGGTAGACACTAATGAACAATCTGAAANCTCAGAAGGTGCAAGTTCAGAAAAACCAGAAGATGCTAAAACAACTCAGGGTGGAGATAGTGAAAAATCAAGCGATTAAGAAAATAGCTAATTTTAATTAAATTCATGCAACTAATAATAGGACTTGGAAATCCAGGCGAAGAATATTTATTTTCTAGACACAACGTTGGTTTTGAAATTGTTGATAGTATATACTCCTACTTCAGATTTCCTGAATTCAAACTTAAATTTAGTGGATTGATTTCAATTAAAAAAATTTTTAATAATAATATAATTTTATTTAAACCTCAAAAATTTATGAATCTTTCTGGAGAACCAACAAACGCAGTTATCAAATATTACAAAATCACAAAAAAACAACAAGTTTTTGTTATTCATGATGATCTTGATATGAGTTTTTCAAGAATGAGGATCAAATTTAATGGGAGCCACGGTGGGCATAATGGTATTCGTGATATCATAAAATTCATAGGTTCTGACTTTATCAGATTAAAATTAGGAATTAAAAATTTTGAATACGAAAANAAAAATATTTCAGCAAATAAATTTGTTCTTCAACAATTTAACAAAGAGGAAAAATTAAGACTGNATAACATTAAATGTGAAATAAATAAAAATTTNAATGTTTTATTGAAAAAAGATTATTCTTTATTCCTCAATAATATAGGGAAAAACTGAATGCCTTTTAATTGTGGGATTCTGGGTCTACCTAATGTAGGAAAATCTACGTTGTTTAATGCATTGACATCCACGCAACAAGCTGAATCACAAAACTATCCTTTTTGTACAATTGAGCCAAATATTGGGAAAGTTTCAGTGTTGGATGAAAGATTAGAGAAAATTTCAAAAATTTCGGAATCGATTAATACTGTTTATAATCAATTAGAGTTTGTCGATATCGCAGGTTTAGTAAAAGGAGCAAGTAAAGGAGAGGGCCTTGGAAACAAATTTTTGCAAAATTTACAAAGTGTTGATGCAATTATTCATGTTGTTAGATGCTTTGATTCGAAAGAAATATCTCATGTATCTCCAAAAATTGAACCACTTGAGGATATCAAAACAATTGAAACTGAATTAATGCTATCTGACCATGCAAAAATCATTAATATAATTGAAAATATTAAAAAAAAAAATAAGGGACAAAAAATTGATACTGAGATTTTATCAAATCTAGAGAGCTTTGAACAAATTCTAAGCGATGGATTTTTATTAAATAAATGTAATATNANTGANANTAATAAAAAGCTTCTTAATAATTTTGGTTTTTTGACCATAAAACCTCATATTTATGTATGTAATGTTGATGAAGATTCTATAATTTACGGAAATAAATATAGTAATCAGGTTCTTGAGCATGCAGAAAATAATNATAACACGTGCATTAATATATCAGCTTCAATAGAATCTGAGATATCTCAATTGGACAATCAGGAAGAAAAAGACGAATTTTTAAAAGCTGTTGGTTTAAANNATAATAGTTTAAATTCTTTAATCAAAGAGGGATTCAAAATTTTAAATTTAATAAATTTTTTNACATCAGGTCCACAAGAATCAAGGGCTTGGTCNTGTATTAATGGTACTCTTGCCCCTGATGCTGGAGCAAAAATACATACAGATTTCAAAAAAGGATTCATTAAAGCAGAAGTAATTGGTTATAAAGATTTTATTGATTTTGGTGGAGAATTGAAATGTAGAGAGGCAGGTAAGTTACGTCTTGAAGGTAAAGAATATAAAGTGGTCGACGGGGATATTATAACATTTAGATTTAATACTTAGATTTATAGTCAGAAAACAAATTAAGTATTTTTTTCATTTCTTTTTTATCAAGAATATTACAAGTTTTTGAAAGAAAGCAAAAATAATACTGTTTAGAAATCTTTTCAAGAGCTTTTGATAAGGAAAATGCTTCGTCCAAATTTTTTCCAATAGTCACTTGACCATGATTAGAAAGAAGGCATCCATTTCTTTCATTTAATGCTTTGACAACTTTTGCTCCTAATTCAACAGTTCCAAAGGTGGCATATTCTGCACAACGAATATTATCTCCTCCAAACTCTGCAACCATATAATGAAAAGACGGAATATCAAGTTGCATACAAGAAATAATTGAGGCCCACATTGAGTGTGTGTGTACAATCGAATTAATATCACTAAAATTTTCATAAATTTTTAAATGAAGACTTAGCTCAGATGATGGTTTTTTTTTCCCCTTGATATCTCCTTTTAATGATAATTGGCATATGTCGCTTTCTTTAATACTTAATCCATTAATTCCGGAGGGTGTAATATATATTTGATCGCCCAATTTGAAACTCACATTACCTTCGGAATTAAGATTTAATTTTTCTCTTATAGAGTTTTTTGTAACTTCAATAATTTTTTTTCGGATTTTGACAGAATTCAAGTTTCTAGAACCTTTTTAATTGATTTCAAGTTCGCACTGCAATTTCCTTTATCAGTTATAAGTTGAGTAATGTATTTGGAAGGAGTTATGTCGAAGGCTGGATTATGAACTTTTTTGCAGTTAAGATAAATTTGTTGATTAGAAAATTTATTATAATTAAAAACATTGATGTGCGTTAATTCCTCTGGTCCTCGTTCTTCGATAGGAATAGAATTTCCAGAATGCGCAGTTTTATCTATCGTAGACAAAGGTAATGCTACATAAAAAGGGATTTTATTTATAAAAGCCGATATAGCTTTTAGATAGGTTCCTATTTTGTTACATACATCACCATTAATTGCTGTTCTATCACTCCCAACTATACAAAAATCAATTTTGTTATTCTGCATTAAGTGCCCACCTGCATTATCAGCAATGACTGTATATGGAATTTTTTCGTTTTCTAGTTCCCAGGCGGTTAAAAGTGCTCCTTGGTTTCTGGGTCTTGTTTCATCAACCCAAATATGAATAGGAATTTTATTTTTTTTTGCTAAAAAAATTGGAGCAAGTGCTGTCCCCCAATCCACTGTTGCTAGCCATCCAGCATTACAATGAGTTAGAATATTTAATGCTCTTTGTTTTTCTTTATAATGTTTTTTGATAATTTCATATCCATTATATGCTATATTTAAGCAACTTTTAATGTCATTATCTCTTATCTGTTTAGCTTTATAAAATGCGACATCAAATCTTTTATTACAATCAACATCCATAATACTCGACCTAACTTCATCAATAGCCCATTTTAGGTTAATTGCCGTTGGTCTTGTCTTAAAAAAATCGGCGTAAACTTTATCTATATTTTTTTTTGTTGGATTTTCTTTTATAGAGATTGCAAATCCAAATGCCGCAGTTACACCAATCAGGGGAGCTCCTCTCACTTCCATTTTATTAATAGCATCAATAAAGTCTTGTTTAGTTCTAAGCAGCTTGGTAGAGACCAAAAAAGGAAGTTTTGTTTGGTCAATAATTTTTACAGACTTATTTTCAGTCCATAAACTTGTTAACTTTTTACCGTTTACATTCATTTATTAAGATAAAATATGTTTTAATTTTTTAATAGTTTCTTTCTTTACGTGTTTTGTATCTGTTATAATAGATGATTTGGACAAATTTTGAACCTTTGTATTAATTTTAACCCCTCCTTTTTTAACGATTAAGTTAATAAGCTCAAATGCTTTCTCAGAATTTTCTTTAAGGGTTGCAACAATTTGTTCAACAGTGACATTGTCGTGATTTGGATGCCAACAGTCAAAATCTGTTACCATCCCTACAGAAGCATAGGATATCCCAGCTTCCAGAGCAAGCTTTGCCTCCGGCATATTTGTCATACCAATTATATCGCAACCCCATGACCTATAAAGTTGTGATTCTGCTAAAGACGAGAATTGAGGTCCTTCAATGCAAATGTAAGTTCCAGTTTTGTGAAATTTAGATTTTAGTTCCGTCAGTGCATTTATGATGTTTTTTCTTAAGACATCACAAACAGGTTTATACATAGGTAAATGCACAATTAGGTCATTATCAAAAAAGGTTTTATTTCTGAGAAATGTTTTATCTATAAATTGATCTACTACCACAAAATCACCGGGAACATAATCTTCTCGAAGGCTTCCGACTGCTGATAAAGAAAAAATTGACTCTACACCAATTTTTTTTAAGATTTCAATGTTCGCTCTGTAGTTAATGTTAGAAGGAGAAATAGTGTGGTGTCTGCCATGACGAGGCAGGAATGCAATATTTTTCTCATGCAGTTGTCCGATGCAAATCTCAGATGAGGGTAAACCAAAGTTAGATGAAATCTTCTTCCACTTATAATTTTTAAATCCGGGTATTTTATATAAACCGCTTCCACCAATGAAAGCAAGATTAATTCTTTTCATCTAAAATTATTCTAAATCTTTCCAAATTTTTCTTTTAACTCCAAGTAACATTATACTTAATATAATCAAAAAGAATATTGTTTTTACACCCATACTTTTTCTTTCTTCTAGCTCAGGCTCTGCCGTCCAAGCTAAAAAAGAGGTAACGTCTCTAGCTATCTGAGCTTGACTAGCCTCTGTTCCATCTTCATACTCAACTATCTCATCCATAATTGGTGAGGGCATAGCTATCTGTTTTCCTGGATAAAACTCATTATAGTACATCCCATCGCTAGCTTCAAAATCTTTAGGATATTCTTTATATCCATTCAACAGACTATATAGATAGTCTGCTCCACCAACTCTTGCTTTTACCATTAATGAGAGATCAGGTGGATAAGCTCCACCATTGGCCACCCTTGCTTCTTTATCATTTAGATAAGGACCAACAAATTTATCACTTGGCCTAGCAAATCTGGTAAACATTTCTCCCTCATCGTTTGGCCCATCTATTACTTCATATTCAGTTGCAATAGATTTAATTTCATCTGAGGTATATCCTAGGTCGAATAGATCTCTATATGCAATATGTCTGATGCCATGACAACCAGCACATACTTCCCTGTAAACCTGGAACCCTCTCTGTAACGATGATTTGTCAAACCTTCCAAAAATACCGTTGAATGGCCAGTTTTGCTCAATTAATTCAGTTTTTTGAGTCGCAGAATGACCATGCTTAAGAAAAAAAAATGAACTTAAACTTAAAATTAAGATTATAAAAAATCTATTTAACATAACTTTCAGAAGATTCGGTGCTTCTTGACGAACTATCGAATTTCTCGCTTAGTACGGCTGCAGATATACTTGAGGGTAATCCAGCCACCTTTTCAAATCTTGAAAGAAAAGGCATAATAATGAGGAAAAATGCAAAGTAGTAACCCGTTGCGATTCTAGATATAAGAACATAAATACCCTCAGCTGGCATTGCTCCCACCCAACCTAAAATAATGGAGTTAACAAAAAATAACCAATAAAATTGTTTGTAATATGGTCTAAATGAAGCACTTCTTACCTTATGACTATCAAGCCATGGTAATATAAAAAGGACCAATACAGCTGCAAACATTAATAGAACACCCATCAACTTGTCAGGAACAGCTCTTAAAATCGCATAAAAGGGTAAAAAGTACCATTCAGGAACAATATGAGCAGGTGTTTGCAGAGGGTTTGCTGGGATATAGTTGTCAGGATGTCCGAGGAAGTTTGGAGCAAAGAAAACTAAGCCTGCAAAAATAATCAAATATACACCAAGACCTAAATAATCCTTAACGGTGTAATAAGGATGGAATGGTATTGTATCGCCATCAGACTTTACATCAATACCAGTAGGGTTATTTGAACCGAATTGATGAAGTGCAACAAGATGAAGAGCAACAACGCCTACAATCGCAAATGGTAATAAATAGTGAAGAACAAAAAATCTGGATAAAGTTGGATTATCGACAGAAAAGCCACCCCATAAAAATGTAACTATATAATCACCAATAATTGGAAAGGCAGAAAATAGGTTGGTAATAACTGTAGCACCCCAAAAACTCATCTGTCCCCACGGTAAAACATATCCCATAAAAGCGGTCGCCATCATCAAAAGGAGAATGACAACCCCTAACATCCAAAGAATTTCTCTGGGTGCTTTATAGGATCCATAATACAAGCCTCTAAACATATGAATGTATACAATAATAAAAAACATTGATGCCCCATTCATGTGAATGTATCTTAACAACCAACCATTATTTACATCTCTCATGATTCTTTCAACACTATCAAACGCAATTTCTGTATTTGCGGTATATTGCATAGCCAAAAGTATTCCTGTAACTATCATTATCACAAGCGTGACACCGGCAAGTGAACCGAAATTCCAAAAATAGTTAAGATTTTTGGGGGTTGGATAATCTCTAAGATTATGATTGATAAATGTGAAGATTGGAAGTCGTTTATCAATCCATCCAGTTACACCTTTTAGTTCATTTTGATTTTGATTACTCATATTTTTATCCTATCCGATCCTAATAACTTTATCACTAACAAATTCATACGGGGGTATATCAAGATTTAAAGGTGCGGGACCTTTTCTTATTCTTCCAGATGTGTCATAATGAGAACCGTGACATGGGCAAAACCAACCTCCAAATTCCCCTTTGTTATCGCCAATTTTCTGACCTAGCGGTACGCATCCTAGATGTGTACAAACGCCAACAACTACCAACCACTCAGGGTTTTTTACACGACTAACATCATCCTCTTTATGAATTAGATCATTAATTCCAACGTTTTGAGCTTGATTGATTTCATCCTTAGTTCTATGTCTGATAAAAATTGGTTTGCCTCTCCACATTACTGTTAAATTTTGTCCCTCTTCAAGTGGAGACAAATCAACTTCTGTAGTGGCTAAAGCTAAAACATCCTTTGCTGGATTCATAGTATCTATCATGGCAAAAGCAGTTACCGCGCCACCCGCAAGAGCTAATCCAGTTGTAGTGAGAAAAAGGAAATCTCTCTTTTCTCTATCTATAGATGATTTTTCTTTATTACCTAAATTATTTTTTGTCATAACATATTAAATTTGTTTAATTATAATATAAAAATCCTAAATTATAAAACAATGAAAAAAAGTGAAAATAATAAAAAAATTGTATCCAAATGGTTTAAAGAGTTAAGAAACAATATCTGCAGAGAACTGGAGTTTATAGAAAATTCTCGGTTCAAAAATAAGTTAAAGTTTAAAAGAAAAAAATGGACCAGAGATAAAAATGGAAAAGAGTCTCTTGGTGGAGGAGAGATGAGTGTTCTAAGAGGAAAAATTTTCGAGAAAGCTGGAGTAAATATTTCAACTGTTTTTGGAAATTTTTCTGATAATTTTAAAGGCAAAATACCTGGCACAGAGAACAGCAATGAGTTTTGGGCTTCAGGATTATCTGTTGTAATCCATCCTTTTTCTCCAAAAATGCCAGCTATCCATATGAATACGAGATATGTAGTAACAGAAAAAAGTTGGTTTGGAGGTGGTATTGATATTACACCAACACAAAAAACCTCAAAAGATTCAAAAATGTTAGCTAAAATTCTTCACGACCAACTTAGAACTGTATGCGATAAATACGATAAAAAAGCATACAATAAATATAAAAAGTGGTGCGACGAGTATTTTTTCCTTCCGCATAGAAATGAAAGTAGAGGGTTGGGTGGAATCTTTTATGACTATGTTAATTCGGGCAAGTGGGACAAAGATTTTGACTTTAATAAAAATGTTGGGAAATGTTTTATCAATTCCTACAAAAAAATAGTTAAAAAATCGATCTCAATTTCATGGAATGAAAAAGATAAAACCGAACAAAACATTAGAAGAGCACGGTATGCTGAATTTAATCTTCTTCATGACAGGGGTACAAAATTTGGTCTTCAAACAGGAGGGAATATTGAAGCTATCTTTATGTCATTACCACCTCTTGCTACCTGGTAGGGATTTTAAAAAATCAATACATTCAATTTTATTTGGTTTGCAATCATTTTCTAACCACCAATCATTTACAATTTTGATATGTTTTCCAATTTGTTTGCCTTCAGAAAAACCTATTTTAATTAAATCATTTCCTGTTATGGGTAAATCTTTAATCTCATATGATTCAATAAATTTTAAAATGTTTATTAAAGAGGATTTAGTGATTTTTTTTTTAACAAAATCGAAGAATAACTTGTCAATAATGTTTTTTTTATTGAGCCTATATAGTAATTTATTGATTTCTTTGGTCGAATAACTTTTTAAATCCACCTTTGTTGTGATTCTATTTTGAAATTCTTTTGAAGATTTTTTCATGATAGTATCTTCTTCTTTTAAAACTTCATTTCTTAATAAGTATTTTAATCTTCTAGAAGAACATATAAAATTTAAATCTCTTTCTATTCTGCAGAGTGTGTGAAAGTTTCGGAAATCGATTTTTTTTTCAAGTGATATCTCTATAAATTTGTATACTTTTGTTTCCTCAATATTTTCAATTCTTTTTTGAATAATAATTTTTTTTATTTCACTAATTCTTCTTTCCCATGATAACAGAAGAATTTTATTAATATTTCTCTCGCATTCTAATAATCCCTCTGAGTCAAATGTATCTGAAATTTGATAAGAAAATCTTAAAAATCTTAAAATTCTAAGATGATCTTCTTCAATTCTTTTTTGTGGGTTTCCTATAAATCTCACAATTTTTTTTTTTAAATCATCTTGACCCCTAAAAGGATCGAATAAATTACCCGCTAGGTCACAATATATTGAATTAATTGTGAAATCCCTTCTAACCGCATCGACCTCTATATCATTGGTAAATTTGATTTCTGCCCATCGCCCATCGGTTTTTTTATCCTGTCTCATTGCGGTAATTTCTATATTATGATTTTCAAAGTGGACAATTATTGTTCCAAATTTTAATCCCACCGTAGAAAATTTTATATTGTATTCTTCTAAAGTTTTTACTAACTCGTCAATCTTGATATTTATAACTAAGTCGCAGTCAGATGATATTTTTCTATTTAAAATAATGTCTCTAACATTTCCTCCTATAATAAAGGTTTTTCCTCCATGTTTTTTTACAAAACGTTGTATAATTTGTACTAATTTATACGGTAGTCCAAGCTTTATTGACTTTTCTGAAAAGTTAGTTATTTTCTTCACTGAAAAAAGCCTGGTTTTATTCTCTCTCCATCAAATTTTGGGGATATATATTTTTTTTCAGTATTGTTATTTTGTTCACTTAGACAGAGAAATAAAATTGAAGATAGAATAACAAAAATTATTAGAAAGTTAAAACTTCTAATGTAATCTGAATTAATCTTTGTGGACAAGTACAATAAAAATAAAAAAAAGATAAAAAATATTACAATTAGAAATTTAATCATAAAGTAAAATATCATAATTTTAATATATGAAAACTGATTATGTGCAAATAAAAAGCTTTTCATATCGTAAAATTTAGATTACTTATAAACATGCTTAAATATTTTTTACCAACTTTCTTTTTTCTATTCCTTGGTTATTTTAACAATAGCTGGGCAAATAACCCATTGCTTTCTTTTAAGAGTCAATACGACTTGTTTTTAGTAGATTCAGAAATTAAACCTAATGTTGGAAAGACTTATGTAACCAAAGCTGAAGGAGAATTGTTTGTTGATTGGTTATATAACTGCAATTCTTGGGTTTCAAATCAACGGATGGTTACTAANTTTNTAAATAATTACGGAGTTGGGACAGTTAATGAGATTAATTACTCACTTGTTGAAATGATAAATGAAGAAAAAATTGATTTTTCATTAGAAATTAAAGAAAACGCAGAAGCTATTTCGAGAACATTCGGAAAAGCCATAAAAGATAGAGATATGATTGTAGAATTCGAACTGCCGGAAGAAGGAAAAATTATTTTTGATAATGATGTTATTTTTCCGCATCAATTTCTAAAAGAAGTATTGTCCAGTATAGAAAATAATAAACAGATTTTGTCAAGGAAAGTATATGACGGAACAATACCGAAAAAATTTTTCAATATATCTGCTTTTTTCACCAAAAAAAAAGTTTTTGGGTCAAAAAAAATTTTATCAGAAAAAATTTTAAATGATTTCAACGTGGTGAGAATGGCTTTTTATCAAGATAATTTAGAGACCCCAATTTTTGAGCTTACGCAACATATCAATCAACAGGGTATAGTAAACTATTTTAGGTACGATTATCCTGAATATTCTTTAGAAATGAAACTTAGAAAGGTTGATGTAATTGATGTTAAGTGCAACTAATTGGGTTAATAATGGTAGGGTTTAACCCTACCATTATTTATGGGGAGACAATTATTTTTTTGATGTAAAATCGGGGAATGAAACAGTTCCTAATTCACTTAAATCAAGTCCATATTCTTCATCCTCTTCTTTAGCTCTTATACCGATTACTGTTTTTATTCCGAACCACAGAACAAAACTAGCAACAAATGTAAAAGCAGCATAAGCAAGCACACCTATTAATTGCACAGTGAAACTTGCATCTGGGTTAGTCCATGCAACCACAAGCGTACCCCATATACCCGCAAATAAGTGAGCTGGTATTGCCATAACCACATCATCTATTTTGAGCATATCCATAAGTTTCATACCGTACATGCAAATAACACCACCTATACCACCTATTATCACGGCCTGACCCATGGACGGTGTTAATGGTTCTGCTGTTATTGCAACAAGTCCTGCAATTGCTCCATTTAGTGATGCCGCAATATTTGTATGACTATTGGTTAGCTTGCTTACAGCCATGGCTGCGAGTACACCGCCGGCAGCAGCTAAATTAGTATTTACGAATATATCTGCAACTGCTGTAGCGTCAACTGCACTTCCGAGAGCAAGTTGAGAGCCTCCGTTAAATCCGAACCAACCTAACCAAAGTATAAAAACACCTAGAGTAGTCATTGGTAAAGAACATCCTCCAATGGTATTTACTGTTCCATCATCATTGTACTTTCCTTTCCTAGCACCAAGTAAGATTGCTCCTGCAAGGGCAGCCCAGCCACCTACTGAGTGTACAAGTGTTGAACCAGCAAAATCAGAGAATCCCATTTCACTTAACCAGCCACCACCCCATTGCCAAGAACCTGCTATTGGGTAAACAACACCTGTTAATAACGCAATGAATAAAAAGAATGGCCAAATTAAAATTCTTTCAGCCAAGGCTCCAGAAACAATTGAGGCTGTTGTAGCAACAAAAACCATCTGAAAGTACCAATCAGATGCCGCAGCGTATCCAGTTTCAATATCCGGGGAAGAATTTCTATCAAACATTGAGAAAGTTCCTAAATAACCACCGTCTACGCCATCATACATAAGATTGTATCCAACAAGATAATACATTAATCCAGCTATTGAAAACAAACCTATATTTTTCAGACAAATAACAGCCGTATTTTTACTTCTAACCTGTCCTGCCTCAAGCATACAAAATCCTGCAGCCATAAACATAACAAGGAAACCGCAGACCAAAAATAAGAATGTATTAAAGATATATGCGACTTCAGGGGAAACAGCTGCAACTTCCACAGCTACTTCAGCGTCCTGTGCAAATACTCCGAACGAAACAAAAAATGTTAAGAGAAATGCAGAGTAACTTAAGCTTTTTCCAACGGAATTGTTGAATAAGCTTCGTATTTTAACTATATTCATATTTACTCCCATATTTGTTAAAGGGAAGATATGCAGAAAATATGCCAACTAAGTTAATATTTTTATAAGTTATTGTTTTGGTTAGTTTTATTTTTTTTAAAAAAAAAGGAGGATTATTTTTTATGCAGTTTTTTAGTCAAAATTAGTTACTGCCTAAAATTTGTTCATAATTATTGTAATGCAAGAACGCTACCTCGGTGATATACATGACCATTTTAAGTTTATTTTTTTAAAATTTTTAAGTAAATCCTTAAAACAAAAAATTGGTCTAAATTGGTATCTTGTAAAACCATCTTCAATTGGGGTTAAAGAAATATTCAAAAAAGATGGTGAAAAAAGAAATATAACTCCAGATATTACGTCTAAAATCGACAGAGATTTAATTAAAGAACTATCCTTTTTAAAAAATCCACTAAATAGAAAGATAGACACATTTTCTAGAAAAACACATCTTAAAAAATTTATTAAATTTTTTAACAAAGAGATTAATGTTAAAAATAGAGAGGAGTGGTTCAAACAATCTTTAAGTTTTTTTAGTAATCAAGATATTATTTTTTTGGATCCTGATAACGGTATAAAAAAGAGTGTAGATAATCAAAAACAATCATTAAAATATGCTTTTCGCTATGAAATAGAACACTATATTAAACAAAACAAAACTATAATTTTCACCCAATTTCAATCATTTAATTCACATCATTTAGAATTAGTTCAAAAAATTTACTCCATGTTTCAAGAGATCAAGATTAAACTTGAGTATCCAATCATAAGAAACCGTTCAGCACCAAATACATTTTTTTTCACAATCTCTAATTCAAAAAAAGAGAATATAAAANAAATCTATGAAAAGTATGCTAAATTCAATAAAAAAGTGGAGTTAATTTATACATAATTTTTTTTTGAAATTAATATCCANGTAAATATAGCAGGAATAGAAACCAAAACNTCTCGAATTCTCCTTCCTACAGCAATTGTNAGAGAAATTGAATGCGGTAAGCCTAAATAGTTTCCAACNAGNATAAAAGNAAGCTCCTGAACNCCNATACCNGCAGGAATAAAAAANACAAAAGACCTTATCAAACTCATNAGAGATTCTAAAATAATTAAGTCGAGAAAATTTNCATCAATNCCGATTATCAACAAAAAAATATATATTTCAAAAGCACCGCAAACCCAGCCAATAGTTTTAAAGAATAAAGATGTTAGAATTTTTTTTTTTTCAAAACTCATTTTATAAAGNAGAAAATCGANNTTTAAAAAGTTTTTGATAATACTTTTNCTTATTAANNNGTTTTTGTATTTTTTAAATCTACGAAAAAAAAGNTTTACCAATCTGAATCGAATNAACAAAAAAGCGAATATAAAAACAAGAAAAAATATAAATAAAAAAAATAAAAAAAATAAATTGTTTNCTTTATACAAAAGNTCATAACTATCAACTACAATAAAAAATAAACTAAAAACCGAAATTGCAAACAAAGAAAACGTCGCTAAAATCAAGTCGGTAACAACTATCGACGAAGCTACAGGAGTTTTAAGGCCCTGTGATACTAGTAAATATATTCTCACAAATTCACCGGATATATTTCCAACCGGTAAAAATTTTACGCATGCTTGAGAAATCCAAGTTATTATAAGACTCCATTGAAAACTTATTTTATCTCTGCCAAGCAAAACAAACCAACTTAGCGAATCAAATATTAACGTAGGTATATGAGCGATAATAAGATAGTGCATATCGAATAAATTTTTGTTAATTATACTTAACGCCTCGGTACCATTAAAAAAATTAAAAACCCAAATACACAAAAAAATACCGATAAAAAGTGAAAAAAGACGTCCGAACTTAGCTTTGATAATCATTAAAAATTTCCGATGTTTTAATTTTACTGCAGATTAATNACGGATGATCTNCATCTACTCTNGGGTGCCATGAAAAAAAACTAAATCTTCTATAAAATAAAACTCCAGGATGAGGTGGTTTGGAATAGTCATAAGGATAAAGTTGCCTATATGATTCAATTTTCGTTTCAACATATGTNAGATTCTTTTTCTCCGATTCATAAATCATTAATAAATCTGATTTTATTTTTTTTTCAATTGGATCTAACTCTATTATGGTTTGATTGATACTTTCTTGGATAAATACATTAGATTTCACTCTGTTGTAAGAGTTATTATATTCTGCAAATTCAAATACTTTGCACATACTAGTCAATCTCGAACAAATAAAATTTGATACATCATGATCTTGATGACCGCCCTCATATGCTGGACAGAAAATAGTATCAATTTGTCTTTTGCTAATAATTTCTTTTATTTCACTATGAGTTCTTTTAATATGGTTCTTTAAAGTTCTAGAGGATAAATTTCTACATATGAAGTCCGAGATACCAAGTTTTCTTAATGACCCTTTCATTTCACACGTTCTTCTTAATAAAAATTTATCAAAATTTTTTTTGTCCCAAAACCACATTTGGTTGACATCAATGATCCCGTTAGTCAAAAAAAAGAGGGTAATTCTTTTACCTTCTTCAAGAAATTTTTTTAAAATAATACCACATCCAACTATTTCATCATCCGGATGTGGGATAATAAACAATAAATTTTTCATTTATTTTTGATTATATTTTTCCAATATTTCATAAAAATATTTNGATAAACATCAAACCANGAATTATAATTNAAATTTTCCATNAAGTTTTTTTTTATCAAATTAATTTCTNCTTTTTTATTCAATAGNCGTGATATAATTNCAGTCCAATGGTCAATATTAAATCCTTTTATAATTATACCATCAAAGCCATTTTTTTCTATTCTTCTTCCTCCGCCTTCAGGACTCACAACACAAACTGCATTGCAAGACTTAGCTTCAATTATAACTTGAGGACCTGTTTCATATCTTGAGGGAAAAACAAATAAATCACATGCATTGTAAAAAAGTGAAACATCTTGCTGTGATAAATCTCCCAAAATAAAAATATTTTTTCCACCAAAATNTCTACATTTGTAACCTTCTAGATCNTGTCCAGCCATTATAGTACATAAATTTTTATTTTTTTTTTGTAATTCAAAATTAATCTTTGATAAAAAAACAGCTCCTTTCAACTCATGAATTCTTCCACAAAAGAAAATGATTTTTTCAAAATAAGGTATACTAAATCTTTTAAGAAGATGTTCTTTATTAATTCTAATCCTTCTAAAAATTTTTTTGTTGACACCTCTTTGCAATTTCTCGATTCTACAATTACCAATTTTTCTAATATCGATATCTCTACTTAGCATATGATCGTTTATGAAAGCGATTTTACAAAAACTGAAGTATCTAGAAATCCTTTTTTTAAGTCTTTTTTCAAAAATGTNAGGAATTCTAATTCTTTGGACAAAAAAATTACTTATNAAATGTGGAAATAGATTAAAAATTTTTTTTATATAAAATTTTGAATATGAGGGGGCATCAGTGTGGTATGATGTTGTCAAAGGAATTTTCCAAAATTTTGATGCAATTTTTGCTGTATTTGACATACAGTAAAGTTGATCTGTTGAATGGATCAAATTAAATTTTCTTAATTTTAGAAATAAACTTAGGTTAAACGGAGACAGATCTGTATAGTCAGCATCTACGCCTAAAAACCTTAAAATTCCCGATGAAATTACAGGTTTCTGGATATTGTAGGTAAGATTTTGATTTAATTTTNTTTTTTTTTTTTTTTTTCCCAAAAAAAATAGTTCTAAATCAATATCAAGTTTCTTTTTTTCTAATGACTCGCAAATTCTTTCCCAAAATTTAACGTGTCCCCCAGAATTTTTACTCCACTCAAGATCTATTAAAACAGCAATTTTTATCATTTATTCCAAAGTAAAAATAAAGTTATGTATATAAACGGATATCATTATGATTGATAATATATTTAAAGTCATTCCTATCTTGGACATAAATTTAATACTTATTTTTTTTGTTGAATAAACAATAGCATTTGGAGGTGTTGATATAGGCATCATAAATGCACAGCTGGCTGCTAAAACNACTGGNAGGAGAACTTTTAAAATTTGAATATCTGCTTCAATNGCAAATGAAGCAAATAATGGTAATAAAAGAAAAGTTGTAGCTGTATTACTTGTAAATTCAGTTAATAAAGATGTAAAAAGAGTTAATAAGAAAATGACTAGTAGTATATCGTAGTGTTGAATAAATATTATTTGATTAGCNATAATTTCAGATAATCCTGTTTCAACAACGAGAAANGCCATTGAGAGACCTCCACCAAAAAGAACTAAAACATCCCAAGAAACCATATTAATAGAATCTGCACCTAAAATGGATTTTTTATTTGAATTTACTGGAATGACAAAAAAAAGTATGCCCCCTATTATCGCTATAATTGGATCTGTAAGTGAGATGTTAAGCAGTGAATTAATCTTATTTTTAAAAATCCACATAAATGCTGTTATTGTTATGATAAATGCACAAACTAATTCTGACATTTTAATTTTACCTAGCCGAGAATATTTTTTTATCAATACACGCAAATCTATTGCATGATTATTATGAATTAATCTTAGGGAAAAATAGCATCCTAAAATTAATAATAAAATAAAAGCAATTGGAAATATCATTTTGACCCAACCAATAAAACTTATTTCTAAGCCATAATTATCATTCAGAAAACCAACTAGAATTGCATTAGGAATTGTNCCAATTGGGGTTATCATCCCTCCTATTGATGAAGAATACGCAATTGACAGCAATAAAATTTTTGCAAAATAAGTATCATTTTTATCTATAGCATTATCGATGAGAAATTTACAAATTGGTAGCATTAAAAGGCAGGTCGCTGTATTTGATATCCACATGCTAAAGAAAGCTGTAGAAAAAATTGTACAAAATAATAATCGTAATTTAGTATTTCCAAAAAAAATAATGGATTTCATAGCTAGTCTCTTATGAAATTTACTTTTTTCGAAACCCTGTGAAATAAGAAAACCTCCAAGCAATAGAAAGACAACAGGGCTAGCATATTTTGACACCAATTCTTTAAAACTAACATCACACAAGAAAGGTGAAAAAATNATNGGAAATAAAGCAGTAATTGAACTCGGAATAGCTTCAGATAACCAAAAGAAAATCATAATGATCATCATAGTNAAAACTATTTTCGCATCGTGATTTAAAGTNTTTTCAAAATCAATAATTAATGGGGTAANACCNAGAACTATACCAATAAGTAGATTTAAATAATTAATCTTCATTTATTTCTTGTTCTTTTATTGATTTTTCTTCTAAATCATACCATTCTTTTTCTAGGTTAACTAAGTCTTCCTGATAGGTTTTTAAATCCAAACTAAGTTTTTTTAATTTAATATCATCTGTTACATTTTTTATTATTTGTTCAATTTCATGTGACAAGACTTCTATAAGCTTCTCTTTTTTTTCAATTTTTATCAAGACTCTTTTTATAGATTTTTGAATATTCTCTTTTTTATTTTTGAATAATGTAACTTCTTTCTTTTTCTCAACTTTTTTTACAACAATTTTATCTTTCTCAATTAATAAAGTAGGTTTTTTTAAAAGAATTTCAATTTTTCCATCACCACTTAAAAATAAAAATTTGTTAACAGTTTTTTCTAAAAAGTCCATGTCATGAGATGCCACAACCACTCCTCCTTTGAAGTTATTTAAATAATTAATAAGAATATCAATCGTTTCTAGATCTAGGTCATTAGTTGGTTCATCCAATATTAAAATATCACTTTGCTTTGTAAGTATTTTAGCTAAAACAAGTCGATTTCTTTCACCACCTGACAAAACAGAAACATATTTTTCAACATCAGAAGGATTAAACAAAAAATTTTTTAAATATCCGCATATATGGATTTTTTTTTCAGAAATTTCAATATAATCGCCCCCGCCTGGTACTAAGTTTTCTTTTATAGTTAGATTGTCATCAAGTTGAGTTCCAGATTGATCAAAGTAATTTATTTTTAAATTTTTTTTTATTTTAATTGAACCTGAATCTACAGGCTCATCATTGGCCATAATATTTAATATAGTTGACTTACCAGAACTATTTTTTCCAATTAATCCAATTTTTTGACCTTTGGTAAATTTAAAATTAAAGTTTTCAAGTATTATTTTTTTTTTTGAATTGTCATCAAAATATTTTTTTACATTGTAAAAGTTCATTAATAAGTTGGTTCCTTGATTTATTTGTTTTGTAACTGGAATTTTTGTTTTTGAAATTGATTTTAAAAATTCACCTCTTTGTTTTTCATAGTTAAATTTTTCAGTATAGTAAATTTCCTTTCTTCTTATATTTCTTTTTCTTCTTGCAGTGACTCCTTTTGATAACCACTCCGACTCTTCAAACAAAAATTTTTTTTTATTTTCCAGTTCTCTTTTTTCCTGCTCAATTAAAGATTTGCTCCAACTCTCAAAATTCTCAAAACCCCGTGGACTCACTCTTATTTTTTTTCTGTCAAGCCAAAAAACCTTATTTGTTATATTTTTTAAAAAACTTCTATTATGACTTATTACTAAAAATGCTCCCTTAAAAATGTTTACTAAATAATTTTCAAGCCACAAAATCGATTCGATATCAAGGTGGTTTGTTGGTTCATCCAATAAGATTAAGTCAGGCTCTTTCAAGATAATCATTGCTAGATTTAATTTTCTGACTGTTCCTCCAGATAAATTTTTGAGAGTTTGTTCCTTATCAAATTTTAAATCACGAATAACTGTTTCTATAAGATATTTTTTTTCTTCTGGTAATTCACAATAATTTGATAAATACTCACCTACTTTAAAATCAGAATTGTTATTATTTTTTTGAGTAAGAATCNCTTTTTTTATCTTTTCATTATCCCAAATTTTTCCTGAATCTATCTGATTTTTTTTTGCGATTATATTTAAAAGAGTTGNTTTTCCNGCACCGTTCTTNCCAATAATTGCAATTTTNTCATTTTTNTGAATATTAATTGAAACGCAATCAAAAATCCTTGTTTTTCCAAAGCTCAGGGAACATTCTTTTANAGAAAAGTAAACTTCTTTTGACATTAGAATTAGAATTAGTGGCTGGGGTGGTAGGATTCGAACCTACGCATGCCTGTACCAAAAACAGGTGCCTTACCGCTTGGCTACACCCCAATATTTTTGAAGATAATCATTTTTGCCTTTTATACAAGTAATAATCACAATATATTATTNACGATTCGAGTTTTTTTTATCCACATTTTTTTACTTTTTAATTTAAATATTTTTTCTGCATCNTAAAGACTATTTAAATCCTNATACAAACCGAAACAAGTTGCGCCTGACCCNGTCATTCTTGTAAGAATTTGTTTNGTTTCTCTTGTGAAGGTATTTTTAATTTCNTTTATGTCTTTGCAAAGATTTGAGGCTTGATGTTCGAGATCATTGTTTCTTTTATTTAGAGTATTAATTAAATCTTTTTTTGNATAAACAAATTTTTTATTAAGTTTTTTTTCAACGGAAATTTTTTTAAAAATTTCGGCAGTAGNTACTCTTCTCAGAGGATTAACNAGTAAAACATGATAATTAGGGATATCAGTTGTNAATTCCGATATATTTCCGATACCATTAATAATNGCAGACTTCCCATAGTAACAGAATGGTACNTCAGCACCNAATTCAAATAGAACTGAATTTAATTTTTTTCTACTAAATTTGATANCGTATAGTTCCATNA
Organism: Rickettsiales bacterium; assembly: GCA_002711625.1. Lineage (GTDB taxonomy): Bacteria > Pseudomonadota > Alphaproteobacteria > Methylaequorales > Methylaequoraceae. The sequence continues at coordinate 21,422 of PARR01000019.1, forward strand.
TACATTTTAAAGCTGTCGCAGCATTTGATGATCCACCACCCAAGCCAGAAGCTATTGGAAGGTTCTTTGTTAGTTGAATATTGACTTTTATTTTTTTCTCCAAAATTTGTTCAATTTTGTTNATTAACCTACAGATTATATTTTCTTCCAATTTTATTACATCACCAAATTCCCCATCAAAATTGATNGAGAAAGCTTTTGATTTTTTCATTGCAATCGTGTCTCCAAAATTACAAAAGGTCATCAAACTTTCTAAATCGTGATATCCATCAGGCCTTTTTTTAACTACCTCTAAAAAAAGATTGATTTTTGCTGGGGAAAGCTTGCTGATTTCTGATGTATTTCTCATAATCCAGAATTAATTTTTTTTCTGACTTGGCTTTTTTTTTTAAAATTTGGATCAAAAATAAGTACCCTTTTCCATTGAGAAATTGCCTCTAATTTTCGCCCAACAGACCAATAAACATCNCCAAGGTGGTCGTTTAGAGTTGCATCATTNGGCAAAAGGGAAACTGCTTTTTCTAAATAATAAATAGATTTATCGAAAACTCCTGAAAGATAATATGCCCAACCTAANGAATCGACGATATATGCATCACTNGGNTCAATATCAACTGCCGTTTCAAGTAAATTTAGTGCTTCTTTAATATTNTTNTTTCTGTCTAACCAACTGTAGCCTAAATAATTNAGNATATATGGNTTNTCAGGGTTTAAATTTAANGCTTCAACAAAATCTTTTTCGGCCTGTAACCACTTTCCAGATTGTTCATGTGCCATTCCTCTNGAATANAGAATACTCCATCTATCTTTTATTGATTCATNTTTTAANAGTAAATTGTATAACTCTATTGATTCACTAAATCTTTTTTCTAGTCTTAATCTATCAGCCAGTAAAATTTGGAGTTCATTGNTATCAGGAAATCTTTTTAAATTTTTTTTTAAATACTCTATTGATTTTTTATTCAGTCCAAGTTTGTCATATATTAATAGTTTTAATCTCAAAAATTTAAAAAGGTAAATATCTTCAAAATTTGAATCNCCNATTCGAGCTAAAGATAACTCTAAATAACCAAGCTTTTCATANGCTCCGACAAGTAAAAGATTCATTGCATTAAAGTTTGGGCGTAACCTTAATGATAATTCTCCAAAAAAAGCTGAGTATTTATACATACCTCTTGTATAATACCAACTTGAAATATTATAAAAAATTTCTGCAAGACCATGGTCNTAAGTTTCAACAGGGTCTAAAATTGACAGATTTTTGCTTAAATACTTTGAATTAAAGTTTTGAAAGTTTAAGTTGGCATCAATTAATTCAGATTTAATTATATCCGCCAATTCATACTCATTGTTTTTAATGTGATCAATAATTATTAATTCTTTGACTCTAAATGATGCGAATTTATTTTGTTTTAGTTTTGAATAATAAAATTTACTTATATCCACCTTTCCTTCTATAGAATTAGTNAGAGCNAGATGTAAGCATAAAAGAGGAATACAATCTTCAATCAAATACTGCTTTTCAATATTGTTTTTTTTTGACCACAGAAGAAAAACTTTTATAAAGTTTANATCAAATTCGCTAACATTAATTTTTTTTATGAAATCTAATGATTTATTTTTATTANTATTTACAGATTCTACAAATTCAAATAGGTTTGCTNATAAATTGAACTCATCTTGATTCAGTATACTCTGACTTATTTTTCTTGCTCTTTTCCAGTCATTTAATAAAACTGATTCAAAAAATAATTCTTCCAA
>PARR01000020.1 GCA_002711625.1 Rickettsiales bacterium
TTTAGAAAACACGGAACTACCATATAAACTCCGTGATCATTCTATTTTCACTGGTTTTGCTCCTTTTAAAAAACCAAAATTNGCAATTACAGTTTTAATTGAGCATGCTGGAAGTGGGTCCAAATTTGCTGCACCAGTTGCGCAAAAAATTATTAAACTAGCACTTCAGAAACATTCCTAAATAACATGAACGAATATCTACAAAGATTCAAGGATTTAAATTGGTTTTTTGTTTTTCTGATTATGTTTTTAACATTTGTTGGGTTAGTAATGATATATAGTGCTACATTCCAAACAAATAAAAGCATCTTATTTTCTCATTCTATGAAAATCTTATTAGGATTTTTTGTTATGATTTTCGTTGCATCNATTAATATAGATTTTTGGAAAAAATATGCATTTATTTTATACTTTTTAGGTCTTTTATTATTAATTTGGGCATCTTTTTTTGGTTATATTGGAAAAGGATCTAGAAGATGGATTTCGTTTTCGGGCTTCAACTTCCAGCCGTCAGAGTTAATGAAGATTTTAATATTAGTAATTTTAGCAAAATATTTTGAAGAAAAAAAAATCAAAGAATTAAGAGATTATTTTTTTTTACTCTTCCCTATCAGTCTTGTAGCCTTTACCTCAGGTTTGATCATATCTCAGCCTGATTTAGGTACAGCTACAATTATTATTATAATTAGTTTGGTAGTATTTTTTTTAGCTGGAATTAGTTGGAAATTTTTTGCATCAATGGGATTATTGTCTTTAACCATAACACCGTACCTTTGGGGTCTTTTAAAAACTTATCAGAAAGAAAGAATTTTAACACTTTTTAACCCAGAGAATGATCCACTTGGTTCAGGATACCATATAATTCAGTCTCAAATAGCAATNGGTTCTGGAGGAATTTTTGGTAAAGGTTGGTTAAAAGGAACGCAGTCACATCTCGACTTTTTACCTGAAAAACATACAGANTTTATTTTCTCAATGCTCGGAGAGGAATTTGGTTTTTTAGGAACAATCTCTGTAATAGGCCTAATCGTTATAATTACATTTTTGGGATTTAAGATTTCTAATTCTAATAATCAAAGTGACTTTAACAGATTGCTAGGATTGGGTATAATTTCAAATTTTTTCTTTGCAGCATTTATAAATATGTCGATGGTGATTGGTTTACTTCCTGTTGTAGGATTGCCCTTCCCAATGGTATCATACGGCGGTTCATCAATGTTGGCATATTTTATAGGTTTTGGGATTATTTTGTCAATTCAACGAAGTTCTCAGTTTAGGTCCTAGTTACTTTATACCTTTCTCAGAAATTAAAAGTGCAAGTATTCTGGTCTTATCAAAATTACTAAAGATTATCAATAAAGTTACTAAAAATGGGACACTCAAAAACATTCCAACAANACCCCAGANTTTTCCCATAACTGAGAGAACAATTAACATTATAAGAGGNCTAATATTAAGCGACTTACCGATTAATTTTGGTTCNAGAAAGTTTCCTACTATTATTTGAACNAATGTCAGTGANATGAAAATGAATANTGGGTCTGAAGGANTCACAAATTGTANNAAAGANAAAATNGTAGGTATTATTATTGACATTATGGAACCAAGAAATGGAATAAAATTAAAGAAGAAGGCAAGAAATGCAAACAATATTGTTAAGTCACTTTGGAATAACATTAAAACTAAAAGTGTTAGTAAGCCTGTCAAAAAACTAGTTAAAAATTTTATCTGAAAATAATTAAAAATATCTGTGTTTATTTTTTTAATAATATTTTGTGTTTTTTTCCGTTGTGAAATGATTTTAATTTTGGCTTTAAAAAATTTTTCTTCAGCTATTATGAAAATTAAATAAACNATTACAAGTGACGATATCCCNGCAAAATTAGTAAAGAAAGACAAAATATTTCCTAAAATATTTCCTATATTAATATCTTCTAAATTCTTAAAAATTGGGTTTATAAAGTTTTGAAAATTATTTTGAGAAAGTTTATCCAAAATTGTCATAAAATTTTCTTGATAAATACTTGACTTAATATTAACAAGCATAATATGAAATTTTAATAATTTCCAAATAAAGAAGACAGATAAGAACAATATTAGGAAAACAGTCAAAAAAGAAATAAAATTACCAATTTTTATTTGGAGATATTTCTGAAAAAAAAAGATTAGTTTTAANGATAACGATTTAACAATTAAAAAAATAAAAAGAGAAAGCGATAAAGGTAGTAAAAAGAACTTACCGTAATAAAGTATGAAAAAAAGTAACGGAATAAAAAATATAATTGGATTTAATAACATACCTATTTTTTTTTATAATTGTCAAGAAGTTGAACCATCTTTGTTGTACCAAACAATTCGGTGTCCGTTTTTTCAGTCCTTACAGTTTTTACCAGTCCAACACCTTTGGCATACCATTCTTCTGAAAAAATATCAATTTCTATTGAACCGATTTCACTATCGCCAATGAAAGANGTTTTTCCAGTACCTTCTAATTTTAAACAATTTTTAAATTTCCCACTTGGCGTTTTAATATCCTCATTCAAAGAAACAATTTTGTAATTTAATTTAAAATTTGTGGTTGCTCTATAATCATAGTAAGGATATCTCTTTAAAATTAGATATGTTTTACTTTCAACTTCCCATCCTTCTCCAACTTTTAAATTNGCGGGAATGACCATTCTTTTTTTCTNTTCGAATTTAACGCCAATATCTTTAACGAACTTTATNCCATTNCTATAAATTCCNTTATCTGATATTTGATAATAAAGTAGGGTTCCATTTTCTTTTAANATAGGAAAAACTTCATGATCAACATCATTATCTTTTATGGTTTTTTTNCCCAGAGATTCATTTGTTNTTTTATAAATNATGGATTCGTCGACTTCAGGAAGAATTTTAACGGTATAATTCCAGCTCTTTATTTTATCTACAGGAAAGTAACTTGAACTCTCATTTGAACAGCTACTTATTATAAGAATGGAAAGACAAAGTATAAAGGGTTTCATTACTTTTCTGGTAATAATTGATTTGGCATATCAAAAAAATTTAAGTTTTCACTTGTTGTAGAAACTTTTTTTTTTTTCTAATATTTTACTTATAACCCCACTTTCTTCCTCCTCTCCATTTTCTCCCATTTGTGGAATTCCATTCTTAATATCAACAAGCGCTTTGGCAACTTTTTCATGAATTTCTTTACTATATGGAACCTCGTATGATCTTGGAATTCCTAGACCTGCTAAAGAATCCATACTTGTTAACCAAAGATAAATTGATCCCTCGGAATNAANAATTGCATTTGGTTCNTAGATTTGAGCAGCAATTAATCTAAATCTTTCNGGCAGTATTTCTTTTGTAGGCCATCCTATAATTTCTTTGAAAGAGTTAAAAGTTAGTATATAAAAGAAGGTAACAACNACTATCATTGAGGATTTAAAAAACCAATGAAAGTTAGTTCTTAAGTTAAATAATAATAATAAGAACCCAAGTGCCACATAACAAATTATAATAAAAAAAATCTCAGTATTCATATCTCTCTCCTTTGACCTAACTTTCTGGGACTAGCTTCTTAAATAAATTCCCACCTACAGTAACTAGTCCATCTTGGCTAATATTAAATCTTGTTGCAGTTTTTTCTACCCCTTTTTTTTCTAAATTTATTGTACCATAATATATAACTTCTAGCTGTGGATTGACCTTTTCAACTTTAACATTTACGTCAACAGGTTCTCCGGTTTCACTTGCGTAGTAATGTACATTTACAATGTATTCTCCAGGCACAACTGCTCTTAAAGTGACAACTTCTTGATTAAGTGGGTTTGCTATCTTTTCTCCGTTAATTACAATTGTATCATTAAGTAGTCCTCTATCATCTCTGTCAAGATGAACAAATCCTGATTCAGTTCCCCTAAACCAGACTAATTCTCCAGTTGGACTTTGTACATACGTGTCGACATCNTCTGGACTATTATCCTTCCAACTAACTGTTATTATNTATTCTGCTTTTGGGTTAATTACNCCTGTTTTNGGTATTGGATTCATGAAAATNATTGCTAAAAACATTAAAAGTGTGAATGCCAGAAGAATATTAAAAAGTAAATCAGTAAAGGGATCTGCTCTTAATTTTCTACCAGAATATGACATTATAAACTACTATCAATACTAACTTCTGAAATCTGATTTAAAACAGAAAAAAGTTCCTCGCATCCACTCTCTAAATTAAAATATTGAATGGCTATGAAAACCCCGGCTACTAGTGCAGAAAGAGTTGTATACAGTGCGACACCCATCCCACTACCCATAGTTGTTAATACACCCTGTAATAAAGAAACATCGAAAGTGGTAATATCTGACAAGGACCCTAACATTATTATAAAACCAATTACAGTACCTATTAGGCCTAATTTAAGCATTACATCCGAACAAAACCAACCAAACTCATAAAANGTAACCGTTTTTTTTATATATGATTCTAAAATTTGTGCATGACTAGNCGCTCCATTNTTTTTTAAACCAATGAGGTCTACAAAATAATCACGAACGATTCCTGAAGATATTTCACCTTTTGATGTTAATATTAGACTTTCGTCAACTATTCGTAATTTAACATTTTCTTTAAGAAGATTTTTTTTTATGACGTGAGCTTTATTCAATTCAGATGATATTTTATAAGTAAAGTATGAACAATGTATACTTACAATAACAAATAAAAATATAATTAAACTTGTTATGTAACTTTTATCCGAAGATAAAATTTTNAAAATCAAACCCTGATCGAAAATAAAATAAAGAAAAAAGAAGATNAGACTGTATTGTAACATCCATTTAAGAAAAAGTTTGTGATCCCTAGTCATAATTTAGTACTTAATTAAGGTTTTAACCGGAATATTAAACTTATCTTTACCTTTTAAAAACTCCAATTCAACAAATGTTAAGAAACATTTGACATCGCCACCAGAATCCTCAATAAGTNTAAAAGCTGCCAAGCCAGTTCCGCCGGTTGCTAGCAAATCATCAACTAAAACTATACTCATGTTATTAACATTTTGATTTATTTCTAATGTATCTTGGCCATATTCAAGATCGTAGTTTATACTTTTTGTTTTACCTGGCAACTTATTCTTTTTTCGCACCATTACTATTCCTTTATTAAGTTTAATTGCTAAAGCTGATGCAAAGATAAAACCACGAGCGTCTATTGCAGCAAATTTATCAAAACTATATTTAGCTATTAAAAATGATAAATGTTGAATTGTATATTTAAACGCTTCACTGTCTAAAATAACTGTAGATATATCATAATAGAGTATTCCCTTTTTTGGAAAATCTGGAATTTTTGAAATAAAGGTTTCTATCTGTTTAATTTCCATAATCAAAGATTTTAAAAATATATAACTGAATAAAAGTATACTAATCTTTCATATTTATATATTTTAAACAATATATATATATATTACAAATACAACTAACAAAACATTATATGGAAAAAAACATAATCATTATTGAAGCTTTTGCAATAATTGAAAAAGTAGGTTGGGATAAATTTTCATTGTCACTACTATCAAAAAATTTGAAAATTCCAGAGAGTAGTCTAAACAAAGTTTTTAAAAATAAAGATTTGATATTAATTGAATTTTCAAAAATGATTGATGAAAATGTTGACTTGTTAATTAATTTGGAGGAACTAAAAGAATCAACAGTTAAAGACAATTTATTTGAATTAATAATGCTACGATTAGAAACAATGTTACCTTACAGAAAAGCATTAAAACTAATTTTATCGTCAAAAAAAATTAACCCTCTAACTATAAAGATAATTTCTCAAAATATACTCGAATCTCTTGATTACTATCTTGAAATTTCAGGATCATATTTTAACGAAAGAGTTGATTTCTTAAAAAAATATACAATTTTCTTAATCTATATTTATGCGTGTAGAGAATGGCTGAATGACAATTCTGAAGATTTATCTAAAACAATGTCGAACCTAGATAGATCTTTAGAATTTTCACGTGAATTGAAAGATAAAATTAGCTCGGTTTTTGTAATTTAAACTTTTTGAATAAACTGATTTGGTTTTTATTAATTTTCTTTTCATCAAAGTCTTCAATGAGTTCATGAAATATCTCATACCAATTCATTTCTGCATTGAGATGCAGAAAAACAGAACCAAGGCCGATCGCAGCCCTATCCATAAACACAAATTCCCTTGGAGGCTTTACTCCACCAATTTTTTTTAATTCCGCGTGAACTTTTGATGCGGTTTGTGCTCCGTAAATGGTTGAATTCGTTTCCTGCATTTTTCTAACCTTATCTTCAAGCAACGGTGAATAAAGAAATTTGGCCCAAATATTAAGAGTTTTAATTAATTTCTTGGAAATATTTTCAAACCCCCAACTTTCATAAGCCTTTACAGCAAGCTCTTCATTGTTTTTTAATATAGCATAATAAAGATCGATAACTCCTTTAACAAATGAAGGTTTAAAGATTCTTATACAACCAAAATCAAGTAGATTAATATTTAAATCTTTATCTATAGAGTAATTTCCTAAATGTGGATCTCCATGTATAAAACCAAAATTATAAAATGGATAATACCAAGCAATAAACATGTTTTTTGCTATTGTTTTTCTATCGATGTGAGAATTTTGTTTAAAATCAAGAAGTTTTTTCCCACGTAAATATTTCATACTTAAAAGTCGTTTTGTTGAAATTTTCTTGACCACTTTTGGGACAATAACGTTTTTATTTTTACTAAATATTTGATCAAACATCATGATATGTTTAATTTCTCTTTCATAATCTAACTCCTCTCTGACCCTGTTAGATATTTCCTCCTGGATCTCTGAGGTATCAATACTTCTGTCAATTTTTTTATATAATGCAAATATTAGTTTTAATTGATTAATATCCGCTTCAACAATCGAAAGCATGTCAGGATATTGAAGTTTACATACTATTTCTTTGTTTAAGTATGAAGCTTTATGAACTTGTCCAAGAGATGCCGCTGCAAAAGGTTCCTTCTCAAATGAACAAAATTTTTTAAACCAGTCCGTACCCAACTCATTTTTCATTCTTCTTTTTACAAAATTCCACCCCATTGGAGGAGCGTTAGACTGTAACTTAGTTAATTCTTGGACATATTCTTGTGGTAATATATCTGGTACAGTTGAAATTAATTGTGCAATTTTCATTATTGGCCCTTTAAGCCCACCTAACATTTTTGATAAGCTTTCAGCGTTTTTTGTGGGATTAGTTTCTTTAAAAATTTTTGAACCAAGAAACTTGAAAGCAAGAGAGCTAGCTGAACTACCTAAATCACTGTACCTTTTTATTCTTTTTGAAAATCTATTTATTTCGTCCATTCTTTAAAATTAATAGAAAAAAATAAAATTTAAATAAAAAATAATAAAACTATCGAAATTATCGATATTAATAAATAATTTTTTGAAAAGAATTCTAATATTTTTACCAGAAAATATCTTTTAGCNCNANNAACCNTTTGTTTANTCATTCNAATCTACAGCAANATTTATTCCAANTTAAGCNGTNCGTTCTAANAAAATATCAACCAAACNAATTATTTTATTTTTATTTTCAGACTCTGGAAAANTNCCTAGACAATCCTTTCCCATAAGTGCNAAATGCCTNGCNTTATTTACACAGTCTGACTTTACATTATACTTTTCCATAAGGAAGATTATCTCTTTTATCGCTTTGTTATTAATACAAACTTTTTTATTAAGAATTTTTATGAAACTTTTTTCCTTATTATTACATCTTTTAAAACATAGAATTAGAGGCAGGGAAATATTTCCTTCCCTAAAATCATTTCCAATTTCCTTTCCTATAGATTTTTCATTAGAAAAATAATCCATCAAATCGTCTATGATTTGGAAGGATGTTCCTAAATACCGCCCAAAGTCAGANAGAGCTTGTTTTTTCTGTTCACTAACCTCACTTANTTCACCACTTATTTCACAAGCAGCTGAAAATAATTCTGCAGTTTTGTAATCAATTATATCTAGATAATCAGCCTCCGATAATTCTATTTTATTAATAGCCAATAATTGTTTAACTTCTCCTTCAGTAATTTTTTTTGATGCGTTCGTTATTCTGTCAATGCATTTCAGTGAGCCATCTTTTACAAGAATTCTAAAAGCATAACTCAAAAGATAATCCCCAACCAAAATGCTAGATTTATTGTCCCAAACGAAATTAGCGGTTTTTTTCCCCCTCCTTTTTTTACTATTATCAATAACATCATCATGCAACAAGGTAGCTGTGTGAATGAATTCAATTACTGCTGATAGCGCAATGTGGCGATCTCCGGAATAATTGCACAACTTTGCACACGCTAAAGTCAGCAGTGGTCTTATTCTTTTTCCACCAGATGATATNATATAATTAGTCAGTTCAGATATCAAAGGAAGCTTGTGATCTACAAGTTTGAAGATTATTTTATTTAAATTATTTATTTCTGGAGATAACCATTCAACTGCTTCACGAAATGACGTCGTTTTTTTTTTTTTATTAAATTGAATTAAATTCATCAAAAGTTCTTATTTTAATTTTATTAGTTTTAAATTAAAATATAGTATTTTTAAATAAAATTATTAGTAAATTATGAACAAATGCTTTCATTTCAAAACATAATAATATCGCTTCAAGATTTTTGGGCAAAAAAAAATTGTACAATAATACAGCCGTATGATTTAGAAATGGGAGCAGCAACTTTTCATCCAGAAACAGTTTTTAGATCAATNGGAAAGANTTCGTGGAAAGCAGTTTTTATTCAACCATGTAGAAGACCAACNGACGGAAGATANGGAAAGAACCCNAANCGGCTTCAATCATACTTCCANCTCCAAGTTTTAATTAAACCAAGCCCAAATAACTCACAAGAATTATATCTTGAAAGCCTAGAAAAAATTAAAATAGATCCCAACAAAAATGATATTAAGTTTATTGAAGATGATTGGGAAAGTCCAACATTAGGAGCATCCGGATTAGGTTGGGAGGTTCAATGCAACGGAATGGAAATAAGTCAATTTACTTATTTTCAACAAATAGGAGGATTTGAATGCAAACCAGTTACCCTTGAATTAACATANGGTTTAGAAAGAATAGCAACTTATGTTCAAGATATTGAAAGCGTTTTTGATATTGTTTGGGATAAGTCAGGAATTACATATGGAGAACTTTTTAAAGAAAATGAAAAACAGTTTTCAAATTATAATTTTAAATTAGCTTCTGAAAAATACCTATTCGATTCGTTCAATCATTTAGAGAGCAATGCAACAGAACTGCTTGAACAAGAACTTTATTTACCTGCGTACGAATTNTGTATCAAGGCTAGCCATTCCTTTAACCTTCTTGATTCACGCGGTCTTATTTCTGCTTCAGAAAGACAAGCGTATATTTTAAGAATTAGAAATTTGGTCCAAAAATGTTGTGAAAGATATTTGAAAAGAATATGAGCAACTTTTTTTTAGAAATTTATGGAGAAGAAATACCCTCTGATTATCAATCCTGGCTAGAGGNAAGNCTTAAAGAACAAATAGAAAACTTATTAAATGANAAAAAAATCAANTTTTCNNAATTCANAACTTTTTCAACTCCNAGAAGAGTAATTATTCAANTAAATAAAGTNNACGAATTTTCAGANACANATGAAATTNANCTGAGAGGACCTCAAACTTCAGCTCCCAAAAAAGCAATTTCNGGTTTCCTAAAATCTAATAACTTGAGTAACGTTGAAACTTTATCGATTTTTACTCTTAAGGATAAAGAGTATTATTTATATAAAAAAACTACACCAAAGAAGAAAACATTTGATGTGCTAAAAGAAGGATTACCTCAAATTCTTTTAGACATGAATTGGAAAAAATCTATGCGATGGGGTGATCATCAAGAGAAATGGATAAGACCGATTAAGAGTATAATATGTATGATGGAAAATAGAATAATTCCGTTNTGTTTTGCTGGTATAAAGTCAGGAAAGTNTTCAGAGGGAAACTACTTCTATTCCAAAAAAAAAATTAAGTTTGAAAATATTAAACAATATTTGNGTTTATTAGGAAATAATAATGTNATAATTTCCNGATATGACAGAATTGAATCTATTAAAAANCAGATTCAAAAATTTTGNAAAAAAAACAATTTAGAATTCCAATCTGATTGTATGCAACTAGAGAAAATTGCTAATTCAGTTGAATATCCTAACGTATTCTTCGGCAGATTTGAAAAAAGTTTTTTTGAAATACCAGATTTTTTGATAAAATGTATTGTTTCTGAAAAACAAGATTTTTTTCACTTTAAAGATTTATCAGGAAATTTAACAAACTTCTTCTCTTTTGTTACTAATAGAAATCATGATAACCACAACTTGCTTATACGTGGAAATGAAAAAGTTTTAAAGGCAAGATTTAGCGACGCATTATTCTTCTTGGAAGAAGATAAAAAAGNAACATTTGAAGCAAGNCTAANTAATCTTAAAAAAATTATTTTTTACGAAAACGTTGGTACNCTTTTNGATAGNGCACACAGAATNAAAAAACTGATACTANTAATTTCTAAATTNTTAGTATTCAAAATTAATAAATATGAAGAAAATTTTCTTCAATATTCAAATTCAGATCTCGTTACAGAAGTTGTAAAAGAATTTCCGTCTTTNCAAGGTAAGGTTGGCGGCTATTATCTNTCNCTTATTTGNAACAACAAAAGATTATCGCAGGCTTTTTCAGAACAATATTTAACAACTTTTAAAAAAACTAATAATAATACACTTTCTTTTATTGTTTCAATTGCTCAAAAAATTGATTCTATTTATGGTTTTTTCCTAACTAAAAAAAAGATATCTGGTTCAGGTGATCCATTTGGTGTGAGACGTGCATTATTAGGACTTATAAAAATCGCAACGGACAAAAATATAGATATTAACTTTATGGAATTATTCCACGAATGTAGGGAAATTTATTTGCAACAAGGAGTTGATGAATCAATAGATGAAGAATATNTAGTTAAGTATTTCAATAAAAGAATAAAAGTATTTTTTCTTGAACTTGATTATAAGTATGATTTGATTGAAGCTTGTTGTGACTCTGATAAATTAAATCCTTTTTTGATGAAAATAAAATTAGATTTTTTAAGCAAGTTTATAAGTTCTCCTAACGGCAAAGAATTTTTATCTGCTCACAAAAGACTTTTTTCAATTATTCAGAAAGAAGATAGAAGTTGCCAGATAAAAGAAAATCTTTTTATGAAAAAAGAAGAAGTTGTGTTATTTGAGTTATGTAAGAATACAGAAAAATTATTTTCCACACAACCATGGAAGGTATACCTTCAAATAAATAATATAATTTCTTTCACAAAACCTATTAATAAATTTTTGGATACGTTGAAAGTGAATGTTGAAAATGCACAATTAAAGGAAAATAGAATATGTTTATTAATAAAATGTATAAAAACTTTAAATTTATTCTTTAAATTTCATGAAATCGAAAAAAATGAAACTTAGTCTTAAACAAAAAATTGAATTATCACAAATCCTCGAGAGGGTTGAAGTTGCATATGATAGTAAATTAGTAATATCTCTTTTAGACCAATATCATGAAAACCCCAAAGCCCATGTCATCGGAATAACTGGTCCACCAGGTGTTGGAAAATCTTCGCTAATNAATAAAATGGTTTCTTTAATTCAAAAAAAAAAAAAAACAGTTGGAATTGTAGCAGTTGACCCATCATCGTCTAATTCAAAAGGTGCTTTGCTTGGTGATCGCACTCGATTTACCTTTGATTCAGATGAAAGTGTTTATGTAAGATCTTTGGCTACCAAAAATTATCTTGGTGGTGTATCTGAAATGACTTTTCCAACAATAACTGTAATGAGGTCAATCTTTGACTATCTNATAGTTGAAACTGTNGGAGTAGGCCAGTCAGAAATAGGCATNAAGGATATTGTNGACTCAGTTATTTTGTGNGTTCAGCCAGGAAGTGGAGATACAATCCAATTTATGAAGTCAGGTATTTTTGAAATTCCGAATGTGGTTTTGATCACCAAGAGTGATTTAGAAAAACTTCCTGATATAACATTTTCTGAATTATCTGGAAGTTTAGATTANATTAAAAAAGAAAATGATAATTATCCAACTATTATAAAAATTTCATCTCACAAAAATATGGGTCTAGATAAACTTTTTCAAACTATCAAACAAAGATGGGATTTCTTAAACGAAACTGATGAATTAAGAAAGAATAGAATAAATCAGGCTCAAGAATGGATTAAGAAAAAAATAGAATCTGAGTTTGGAAAATATGGCTTAAAAAAAATTCAATTCAAACTTAATTACAAATCTAGTCCATTTAAAACACTTAATGTCTTAAAAAAGAATTTTAGTTAGAATTTTTAGCCCACCATGGTATCTCTAAATTTATAGTTGAATCTCCAGAATAAATCTTTCTAAAANAAAATTCGTCTAGTTTTTTTAGATTAATAAATGAAATTCCATACTCTTTGTTGTGACTCATTAGTTTTCCAATAGATTCTCCTTCAACTTTAATATCATTATCAGTGAAACTATTAAAATTAATTTTTACTCCAAATAATTGTTTCTTTACAATATTTCTATATTTCATTCTAGCTGTTACTTCTTGCCCCATATAGCAACCTTTATCCCAAGAGATACCGTTTAATTTATCAAATCGCATTTCCATAAGTAATGATTTTCCTNTCTCCGCATCCTCAGTAAAATCTGGAATAAAGTATTTTAATCTAAAGTTTTTATAATCTTGATTAGATATTTCTTTCAGCCGGGATGAATTTATAATTTTTTCAANGTCGCTTCCTTTAATATAAATTCTAGACAATAACTTTGGGAACCTAGGATCTGAAAAATGCATCTTATTTTTTAAACTTTCAAGGACAATGTCAATATCCTCAATATTAAGTAGTAATATTTCAAAGTTATTTTGAAGTTCAAAATTTACATCTGAACGAAGTTTATGCATATTAAATTTTTTTAAAATCTCAAAAGAATGAACTTTTCTGCATTCCAATAAAAAANAATCTTGATTCTTTATAACAAAAAAGTCATATAAAAACCTTCCCTGAGGACTTAATATAGAAGAATAGATCGGTTTGCCATTTTCGACATTTTTAATGTCGTTGGATATTATGCCTTGCAAAAAANTACATTTATCTTTCCCTGATATTTTTATTATTTCATTTTNAGTCAAATTATAATATCTTTTATAAGGAATCATGATTAATAATCTATTTATTTTTAAAATTTAAACAAGGTATTTTGGATTGCAAAAAAAAATATTATTAGTTTCTTCTAATAGATTAGGAGATTGCATTCTGTACTCGGGCTTGATTGATTATTATAAAAACACTTTAAAAGATACAAATCTNACAATGATTTGCGGACCAGTTCCGGGGGAGTTGTTTAGATACAGCGATAAAATTGATAAACTTATAATTATAAAAAAAAAAAAATTTTCTATGCACTGGCTAAATGTTTGGTTAAAAACTTGTCTTATTTATTGGGACGAAGTTGTAGATTGTAGAGGAACGTTATTAAGTTTTTTTTTGTTGACAAAAAAAAGATTCAATCACAAANAAAAAAAAAAAAGAGAACATATTGTTCACGAAATTTCAGAAGCATTCGGAAAAAAACTTCTCCATCCATATGTTAGTCTTGATAAAAAAAAAACTAATAAATCTGTACTGGAATCTGTTAAGAAAAAAAAACTCATCAATCAATTTATTATGATTTCACCCAGTGCTAATTGGATTGGAAAGATTTGGCCACAAGAAAATTTTGTTAATCTCATGTCAAAACTAGAAAATTGTAAGCTATGGCAAAATCCTATTTTTATAATAGTTGGCAAGAAAAATGAATCGGTGATTTCAGATAATTTTATAAATAATGATAAAAAAAAATTAAACCTGGTGGGCAAGGCTAATTTAGCAGAAATATATTTGATTATGAAAGAGTGTGATCTTTTCATCGGAAATGACTCAGGCTTAATGCATCTTGCCGCCGCTGCTGGCATACCCACGGTAGGCCTATTTGGTCCAAGTGATTTTAAAAGATATGGACCTTGGGGAGGAAAAACTCTATCAATATTATCACAAAACACCCCAGAAGAGCTTATGGGAAAAACTAACTTTGATCCAAAAAATACGGAAACTTTAATGCGCAGTTTGAGCGTTGAAAAAGTTTTTAAGGAAACTGTAAATTTTTATGAAAGTCTAAAATGAGTTCGCTTTCCGTATTAGTGGTAGTTCATAATGAAGAAAAACAACTAAAAGACTGTTTAAGGACTATTTCCTTTGCAGATGAAATAGTTGTGATTCTTGATAAATGTAATGATAAGTCAAAGGAAATTGCCAGTAAATTTACTAAAAATATCTATTCTGGAAAATGGGATATTGAAGGAGAAAGAAGAAACTTTGGTTTAAAAAAATGTTCAAAGGAATGGATTTTTGAAATTGATGCTGACGAACGAGTTCCNATATTACTGAGGAAAGAGATTATAAAAACAATTAAAATAAATAAAAAAGACTGGTTTCATATTAAACTTAACAATTTTGTTGGAAAAAAAATCGTCAGTCATGGATGGGGAGCATACATAGGTAAATCCGCTTATGCTGGCCTTTTTAGGAATGGAAAAAAAGAATGGGGTTCGCAAAGAGTTCACCCAAAAATTATTTTAAAAGGAGAAAAAGGAATCGCCCTTAAAAATCATTTAGATCATTACTATTGTCAAAATATTGAAGATTTATTTTTTAAATTAAATACCTATTCATCATTAAGAGCACTTGACTTGAAAGATAACAATGTTAATGAAACTCTTCCCAAAAATATTTCGAGATTATTTTCAAGATTCTGGAAGTCCTATTTCCTGAGGAAAGGTTATAAGGAAAAAAATTATGGAGTAATTATTGCTGTGATAGCTGCTCTNTATCCATTGGTATCATATTTAAAATTTAAAAATTATAAAGCATGAAAAAAATTATTTTTATTGATGATGGCATTCAATTTGACTCAATTCAAATAAAACAAAAACCTTATGGTGGTGCAGAAATCGCTTTTGTTTCACTTGCAGAGGCACTTGCAAAACTTAAATATAAAATTGTTGTATACAATAATTGTTTNAACGANGGAAAACATAACGGTGTNGAGTGGAAACGACTAANAAAAGAANATATTGAAAATGAGTTTTGTGATACATTGATTGTTAATAGAGGTGACAAGTATTTAAATATAAAAATTAATTGCAGAAAAAAAATATTTTGGATCCACAATCCTGCGAAATATCTTTTAAAATTTCGATATATATATAAGCTTTTATTCAGTAATTTTACTATTGTTTTTTCAAGTATATATCATCTTAAAACTTATCCGTGGTGGGCCCCGTCAGGTAATAGAATTATAATTCCATATGGCGTTGACAATAAATTATTATTGAGAAAGAAACATAAAATGAAACCTCCTTACCCCAATGCTATATTTACGTCGAGTCCTTTGAGAGGACTCGATTGGTTATTAGAATTATGGAAAACTGAAATTTTTCCAAATATTCCTAATGCAAAACTTAATATCTTTTCTGGTTTCTCAACTTATGGGAAATACGGAAGCAAGCATAAAGTAAGAATAAAAGTAATTTTAAAAAAGGCTAAAAATTATAGGAAATTTGGTGTCAATATCTTCAAACCCTTAGAACGGAATAAACTTTTTAAAGAAATACTAAAGTCTCGAATTTTCATTTACAGAAGTACAGATGATGAGACTTTTTGTATGGCAGCTGCCGAATCTCAAATGTTATGTATTCCAGGAGTAGTTAAAAAATATGGTTGTATTGAAGAAAGGATTATACACAATAAAACTGGATTAGTGTGCCGAGATGATAAGGAATTTTGTAAAGGAACAATTACACTACTCAAAAATGATAGCACCTGGTTAAATTTCCACAAAAATTTAATAAAAAATAATTATTACTTTAGTTGGCCAAAAATAGCTGAAAAATGGAAAAAGATAATAGAATAAAAATTTTGAACATTATTTCTGGAAGTGAAACTGGCGGAGCAGAAAGATTTTTTGAGAGGCTTTCAATATCCTTTAGTAAAAATAATTTGCTTGAGCAAAGAGTTTTGATCAGAAATTATTCAAATAGAAAAAATTTTTTACAAGAAAATATTTCTCAGATTGAAACAATTCGTTTTTTTAATTTCTTCAATCCAATGCTTCAACAAAAGCTTAAAAAAATATTTTTAGAATTTAAACCCAATATAGTTCTTTCATGGATGAATAGGGCTTCTAGTTTACTGCCTGTCAAACGATATAATCAAGAACTCAAAATTGGACGTCTCGGAGGATATTACAAATTAAAGAACTATGCCAAGTGCGATTATCTCATTACAAATACAGATGATTTGAAAAGATATGTCTGTGAAAAGGGTTGGGACCCTAATAAAGTTGAGGTTATACCAAACTTTGTAGACAAAAATATTTTTAAAAAAAAAGTGAAAACTGATAGACCACTTATCATTTGCTTAGGTAGATTTCACAAAAATAAAGGAATAGATGTGCTGATTAAATCTATGAAATTCCTTGAGAATACAGATTTAAATATTGTTGGACGTGGAAACGAATTACCAAACTATAAAAAATTAGTCAAAAATCTTAAATTAGGAGATAAAATTTCCTTTTTCGATTGGACCGATGATATTTCAAAATATTTAAATCAAGCCGATATTTTGGTGTGTCCTTCAATTCATGAACCCTTTGGAAACATAATAATTGATGCATGGGCTCATCAGATTCCAGTAATAGCTTCTAATGTTGATGGTCCATCAATCTTGATACAAGACAAAATAAATGGTTTAAAATTTGAATCAAAGAATCATGAACAATTGAGTTTAAAAATAAAAGAACTAATCAAGAATGAATCTTTAAAGATAAAAATTACAAAGAATGGTTTAAACTTGTTTAAAAAAAAATATTCTGAAGATATTATTGTTCATAAGTATGTATCGTTTTTTAGAAAGATATTAATTTAATGTGTGGTATTGCAGGTTTAACAAATTCTACTTTAAATAGAAAAGATGCTCTTGATTTCCAAAAAATTCATACATTTCTAAGACATAGAGGACCAGATGATACTGGGTTTTTTTTAAACAATAATTTGTCTCTAGTTCATACGAGGTTATCTATTATTGATATAGAAAATGGCAGACAGCCTATCAATAGCGGTGATTATGTCTTAATAGCGAATGGAGAAATATACAATGATGTTGAAATTAGAAAACAAAACAAAAATTACAAATTTATTACAAAATCTGATTGTGAGTCTATTCTAGCAGTTTATGAAAAAAACGGCATAGAAGGTTTCGAAAAACTTAGGGGTATGTATTCTTTTGCTATTTATGACAAAAAGAAAAAGCTACTGATCCTCTCGAGAGATGATTTTGGTATCAAACCCCTATATTTCTGTGACACTGACAAGGGCTTTATGTTTAGTTCTGAGATACAAGCAATATTAAATATTACAAAGCAATTTTTTAAGATTAGAAATGATAAATTCATTGAATTTCTTCAAATGCAATATTGTTCTGGAAATTCAACAATTTATAGTGGCATTAATAGGCTTAGACCAGGAGAAACATTGATAATTTCTGAAGGAAAAATTATAAAAAGTTTTCTAAATAAAAATAAGTTATTAGTGGATAACGAAAAAAAAAATTTTCATTTTTCATCATTTGATGCAATTTTATCCGAGTCTGTAAAACTTCATTTAAGAAGCGATGTTCCATCTTGTCTTTTCTTTTCAGGAGGGATTGATTCTATGTTATTACTATATTATATAAGAAAATTTTCCAATTCAAAAATCAAATCCTTTCACGTAAAAATAAAAGATACGGTAAATGATGTTAACCAAAACTCTCTCTCGTTCCTATCAAGAAAATTTGACACAGAATTT
Source organism: Rickettsiales bacterium (assembly GCA_002711625.1). Lineage (GTDB taxonomy): Bacteria > Pseudomonadota > Alphaproteobacteria > Methylaequorales > Methylaequoraceae. Next base: position 17,986 of record PARR01000020.1, read on the forward strand.
GAAGAGGTTGAGTTTACAGATAAAGATTTTTGGAATTTATTACCAGAAGCTGCTAAAATAGTTGATGATCCTGTCGCTGATTATGCAATTCTTCCAACAATAAAACTAGCTAAAAAGGTATCAAAGGATAAATTTAAAGTTGTATTGACTGGCGAGGGTGGTGATGAAATTTTTGCAGGATATGGTAGATATAAAAAAAATCCACAAAGATTTTTTAAATCACCATTAAATCTTTTTCAAATGAGTAATTATTATTTCTCAAATTGGAATTTAACACTCAATCAAATTAATGAAAATATTAACAATTTAACACTTTCACAGATTCAGAAGTACCAATGGTTTGATTTTCAAACGTGGTTGCCCAATGACCTTTTGATAAAACTAGATAGATGTTTAATGGCTTTCGGCCTTGAAGGAAGAACTCCGTTAATTGATAAAGAAGTATTTAAATCCTTATTCTTTATCAATGACGGGTTAAAGATACACAGGGCTCATACCAAATTTTATGTTAAAAAATTTATTTCTGAAAAAATTACTGACTATAATCCTTTCTTAAAAAAAAAGGGATTCTCAGTTCCACTTAACATATGGATTCCAAAAAAAATTAAGATTTTAGAAGAATATTTACCCAACATTGAAATTTTCAAAAGTTTATTACCAAAAAATTACGTAAAGGATTTATGCTATGCTGCAAGATATAAAAAAAAAGCACTAAGACCTGTTTGGCATTTGATTTTTTTCGCATCATGGTATGCTGTTCATGTAGAAAAAATCAATCCCGATGGTGATTTTTTTAATTTAATGGAAAATTTACAGTCATAAAAATATGTATGATCTTGTTTTAAAAAATGGAAATGTTTTATTACCCAACAAATCAATTGAAAAGGTAGATATTGGAATAAAAAGAAATAAAATTTTGCAGATAGGATCAATTTCTAAAAAAATGGGAAAAATTATACTAAATATTGATAATCTGATCGCTATCCCAGGAGTTATTGATACTCAAGTTCACTTTAGGGAACCCGGATTAACTCACAAAGAAGATATTTTACATGGAACAATGGGTGCTGTTTTGGGAGGGGTGACTACTATTTTTGAAATGCCCAACACGTTACCACCCACAATTGACAAGAAGTCGTTAAACTTCAAATTAAGTGTGGCCAAACAATCTTCTCATTGCAATTATTCATTTTTTATTGGTGCTTCAACAAAAAAAATTTCAAGTCTCAGAAAATTAGAAAATCTTGAAGGTTGTTGTGGAGTAAAAATATTTGTTGGCTCGTCAACTGGTGATCTATTGGTTAAAGATGATACTAATATTGAAAAAATCCTGAGAGTTGCAAAGAGACCAGTTGCTATTCATAGTGAAGATGAATATAGATTAGATATAAGAAAGGAAATTTTTGCTAAAAAAAACATTTCTGTTTTTGATCATCCAAAAATACGAGATGAGTTAGTTGCAATAAACAGTACGAATAGACTCCTAAAAATTGCAAAAAAACTAAAAAGGAGAATTCATATATTACATATCTCGACAGCTGATGAAATAGAAATTATTAAGAGATTTAAAAATCACGCTACTTGTGAAGTTACACCACAGCATCTGTTTTTTTCTTCTCCTTCTTGTTATAAAAAATTGGGTACTTTGGCTCAGATGAATCCTCCAATAAGGAACACCAATCACAGAAAAGGTTTGTGGAAAGGCCTAAAAGACAGAGTTGTTGATGTAATTGGTTCTGATCATGCACCCCATACTATTAAAGAAAAAAATAAACCTTATCCAAATTCGCCCTCGGGAATGTCTGGGGTTCAAACGCTTCTTCCTATAATGCTTGATTTTGTTAATAAAAAAAAATTAACCATTTCTCATCTCTCAGAATTGGTCAGTGAAAATCCCTGTAAAATATATAATGTATCAAACAAAGGTTTTATTAAAAAAGGATATGATGCAGATATTACAATTATAGACTTAAACAAAAACTTTAAAATTACTAATAGATGGATAGCTAGTAAATGTAAATGGACCCCATATAATGACTATATTGTTAAAGGTATGCCTATCCACACAATTGTAAGTGGAAAAATAGCTATGAAAAATAATAAAATTGTTAAAAGTATTAATGGCAAGGTAGTAAAGTTTAATAATTCATTTTCGCAGAACTAATATTAATAATATCCTNTTNTGTTATTCCAAATTTTGAGACAACTTTTTTNGTTGCAATAACTTCAGCTGTTTCAGCACTATCAGCCTCAATGATTTCNGACTCTTTTCCAAACAAAAANATTTCTATNTCTACACGATACCAAAACATCATTTCTCAGTATTATTTATTATAACACTGATTGCTGAATCTCCGGTTATGTTTACACTAGTTCTAAGCATATCTAAAAATCTATCAACACCCATTATAATCGCCACCCCTTCTAAGGGTAAACCAACTTGGTTAAGAACCATGCTTAGCATTATAATCCCTACACCTGGTACTCCTGCGGTTCCAACTGATGCAAGAGTAGCTGTTAATATTATAGTTATGAAATCAGAAAGTTGTAAATCAATACCGTATAAATTTGCGATAAAAACAGATGCTACTCCCTGCATTATAGCTGTGCCGTCCATATTAATGGTTGCACCTAATGGGACGGTAAAGGATGCAATACGTTTTTTTACATTTAGATTGTTCTCTAACACACGAAGTGTAATTGGTATTGTTGCGCTACTGCTTGATGTCGAAAATGCGAATAAGATTGCGTCTTTAATTCCAAAGAAAAAACTCCTTATTTTAATATTCCCNAGTGCTTTAATCATCGGCACNTAAACTAGCAANACTTGTAATGCTAACACAAGTATAATGACTAAAAAATATTTTAATAATTCAATTATCGTNTCTACACCCTGCGTAGCAAAAGTTTTAGCTATTAAACAAAAAATACCTAGTGGCGCAATCTTAAGAATTATTTCCAATANTTTCATCATTACGTCATTTATTTGAGTAAAAAAAGATTTTATAATTGAATCTTTTGGTAAAAAAGAAATTGCTGAACCTAATAAAATAGAAAAAAAAATAACTTGCAACATGTTTCCTTGAGATAAAGCTGTAAATGGGTTATCAGGAATAATATTCAATAGAGTTTCAATAATTGTTGGTGGAGTGTTTAAAGAAACTGATAAATCATTTCTAGTTATTGAAGAACTTTTTCCTGGTTGGAAAAGGCTAGCTACGGTTAAAGAAATGGTTATTGCAATAAAAGTTGTGAATAAATAAAAACTGAATGATTTAATTCCAATTCTCCCAAGAGTATTAAGATTATTTAAGTTACAAATTCCACTTATTAATGAAAAAAAAACAATTGGTACAACCATCATTTTTAGTGTTTTAAGAAAAATATTTCCTCCAAACTCAAAAATTTGAATGAAACTTGAATTAAAATTAAAATCTAAGCTATTTAAAAGAATTCCTGATAAAACNCCAAGAATAAATGAATAAAATATTTTTTTTGTAAGATTATCTGNCATCTGGTGCCCTCTACTGGTTACGCTCCAGTGGCTGAGTCTTACCAAGACCCTGTTTTACTATTAAACTAAGAGGGCAATGTGTAAACACGACTAATTAAATAGGGGAGAGTAAAATTTTTCTCATTAAGTTTATTATATTAAAGATAGATAGGATTAAAAACAAAATTATTAACTAAACTACAATTTAACAAGTTGGTCTTCAAAATTTTGACAAAATCTTTTAACATCAAATAATGGGCTTTTGTGACATTTAAGTAATAATTCTTTTTTTTCATTTTTTAATTTTTTTAAATTTCCAAATTCAACCGCTTTTTCAACATAATCTTGGGTATTAATCGAAATCCAATTAGCCATTTTTAGGTTTTGATTTATACTTTCTCCGCATCTAAACATGACAGAGTCATTTTCCATTGTTATGAGGGGTACTCCCATAAACGCAGACTCAAAATTTGTTGTACCTCCATTATATGGAAAAGTATCAAGATTAATATCAACTTGATTAAATGATTTTAAATATTCGATTCTATTCCGAGAGGAAGCAAACTTTATTCGAGATTCATCAACACCATTTTTTTTTAAGAATGACAAAATTCTAATCTTGTCATAATTTTGAAATATTCCATTATTAAANAAGAGAAAACTATCAACCTTTCTTCTTAAAATCCTTGAAAANGTTTTTAATACTAATTGATTAATTTTCTCAGGTCTCTGACAACATCCATAAATTACATTATCAGAATTATTGTTACGGATTCTTAGATTGTTAAGTACCGATTTTGAATAAACACACCAAATATCTTTCAATCTTAAAATCTTTTCAGTAAAATTTTTTTCATCTGTTTTTCTAACTGAAAAATGATCTCCAACAATATAATCAATTTGTTTTAAATGCGTTGATGACAACCAACCAGCCCAAGAAATCTGAACGGGTGATGGTTTAAGCTTAAGTACTTCCATCCTATTTCCATNGGTAAATCCAGAAAGGTCAAATAATATGCTAATTTTTTCTTTAAATATTANTTCTGCAATATNCGGANTCTCAAGATTTGAACAATCAAACCATCGTGAGAATTTTTTTATAAATNCGGATATTTCGTCGTAATGTCCACTGGTCTCAAAAAAATTTATATCAAATGACTGACTCAAATATGGCATCGCATCTTTAAGGAAATAACCGATGGGGTGTGATCTGATATCAGGNGATAGAAAACCAACTTTGATTTTTTTTTTAGAATCTTTTATGAATTCAAAGATTTGATTTTTATTAGTTAAATTTCTTGTANAAAATTTGGCAAGTCTTTTATAGCTCTTATTTTTACCTTGATAAGTATAACCTTGAAGGACAGGAATAATCTTTTTTAGATTTTTTCTTTCAATTTTTATAAGTTTTTTAAAATAAAATTCTGCCTTGAAATAATTTTGTTTTTGCAAGTAAATTTTTGCAATATTTTCTAGAAGAACAACATCTTTTTTTCTTTTTTTAAGAACTTTACAAAGAATTACTAAAGCATTATTTACTTTTCCTTCCTTAAGTGCGATGGTTGCAATATTTACACTGGCTTGATAAAACTCTTTTTTTATTCTAATACATTTTATGTAATAGGATTTAGCTTTTGTTAAATCTGTATTTTCCAAATATAAGTTTGCCAGATTAAATAAAATAAAATAATTCTTTGCATTTATTTGCAGTCCGAGCTCAAATTTTTCAATTGCTGATATATATTTTTTTTTTTCTTTAAGAGCTACACCATAGGAGTTATAAAAATTATCTGTTTGATAATTCCGGTCNTCTAATCTTTTGTAAATNAATATGGCNTTGTCTATATCTTTAATTCGAAGATAACAATCTGCAAGTNTNTCNAANGAAATATTATCAAAANNAGATATTGGGCTTTTNAAAAAAAAAATTATTGCATCATTATAATTCTTTTTTTTNTAACAAAAATTAGCATANTGCAAANTTGAAAGATTTTTTCTNANANTATCCACTTANTNNATTGTAANGTTTTTTNNTAAAAAANAAATAAACATAATTAATAATTTAATTTCTTATAAAATCAAAACTTTTAGATGTCACCTTATTCCAGTAAACATTTATTCTAGGATCTTCAATATTTTGTCTAATCTTTCCAATAAGTTCTCCACTTTCTGCTTTGGGATATATTTGGTCGGCCAATCTTATTTCGCTTTCAGATAATCTTCTTACAATATGACGTCTATTTAACTCAGATGGATGATTTACACCCACTGCTTCCAAAAGTTCTTTCAAAACAATCAAAGTATTTTTATGAAAGTTAGATGCCCTATTCGCTCTGTCCTTTATATCAATAGCCCTATATCTAAATGGATCCATAGTAGCGATACCAGTTGGGCACTCTCCAGTATGACATGATCTGCACTGAATACAACCTATTGAAAACATAAAAGGTCTAGCCATGTTGACCCAGTCTGCACCCAGAGCACAAACATGAGCAATATCAAAAGCAGAAACTATTTTTCCAGAAACTCCAATTTTTACTTTTTCTCTTAAGTTTGAACCTGTAAGAATGTTATCAACAAAGACAACAGCATCTTTTAATGGGCATCCCATGTGGTCAGTGAATTCTGCTGGTGCCGCACCTGTGCCTCCTTCAGCACCGTCAACTGTTATAAAATCAATTAGTTTATTTTCTACCACCATTGCTTTTACAATTGATATTAATTCCCAAGGATGCCCAACACATAATTTTATTCCAACTGGCTTCCCTCCAGATAATTCTCTAAGTTCGCTTACAAAGTTTAGAAGTTCAGAGGGATTACTGAACTTTTTATGTTTTGGGGGAGATATACAATCTTTATTAACCTCAATGCCACGAGTTTTTGCAATCTCGGCGGTAACTTTTGGTGCTAGAAGCATTCCACCATGCCCAGGTTTTGCCCCTTGACTTAGTTTGATTTCGATCATTTTCACCTGATCAAGTCGAGACTTTTTTTTAAATTTTTTCGAACAAAAATTACCATCTTGATCTCTACAACCAAAATATCCAGTTGATATTTGCCATACTGTATCACCTCCNCCTTCTTCGTGATAACGAGATAAGGAACCCTCTCCAGTATTATGAGAAAATCCACCAAGTTGNGCCGCATGATTNAGNGCTGTNATNGCAGGAGGTGAAATAGCACCAAATGAAGTTCCNGAAATGTTTAATACAGACATACTATACTTTTTTTTNCCAGTCCCAACCGANGTTTTAAAATTCCACTCTTTGATTTCAGATGGTGAGATTGAATGATTTAGCCACACAAAATCATTNTCATACATTTTTTCTAATGAACCAAATGGCCTCACACCTCCNTCGTCCTTGGAACGTTGATANACCATAGTTCTTTGGTTTCTTGAATAAGGTAATTCATCATCATCCGATTCCCAGTAGTATTGACGTAGCTCTGGTCTTATACTCTCTAAAAAAAATCTAAATCGTCCCAAGAGTGGGAAATTGGAGAGAACAGACCTTTTCTTTTGAGAAAAATCTTTAATGGCAACTATAAATAGAAATGAAAAACCTAATAAAAATGGAAGAAAAAAAAGAGACTGAAATGTAGCGATGCTAAAAAGGAGGGTAATTATTCCAGAATAAAAAAGTAATGAATATCTTCCCCAAATAATTTCGTTCATAAGGGTATAATATCAAAAATTTTCCTAAAAAAAAAGTAAGAATCAAATAGCCTTGAATTTGAAACAAAATAGTTTACTTTATCAATAATATTAATCTGCCAATTTTATGAACGAAAAAAAAATACAATCTTTACTTAGAAAATTTGCTAGAGAAAGGGATTGGGAGAAATATCATACGTTAAAAAATTTAGCTGTTTCGGTTAATTTAGAATCATCTGAACTCCTTGAAATATTTCAATGGCATAATCTAGAGAGTAACCAACTTAAACAAAATGTTAAAGACAAAATCTCTGAGGAGGTGGCCGATATTCTTCTATATCTTTTGAGGTTCGCTGATATAGCGAAACTAGATTTAGAGGCAATCTGCTTAAAAAAAATTTCAATCAATGCAAAGAAGTATCCTATAGAATTAGCTAAGGGGAACTCAACTAAATATATTAATCTAAATAAGCAGAGTACTTCTTTCAATAGGAGGGCTAAATCCTTACGCGAGAATTTATTGAAAAGGAAAAAAAAATAAAATGGGAATAATGCCAGATTTTTGGATTAAGGAGATGGCTCAACAAGAAGATATGATAAATCCATTTGTGGAAAATTTAGTAAAGTCAAATGTTCTTTCGTACGGACTTTCTTCTTATGGTTATGATGCAAGAGTTTCAGAAAAATTTAAAATTTTTACTAATGTAGACTCTGCTACTGTAGATCCAAAAAAATTTTCGGATAGAAGCTTTGTTGATAGGACTGGAGAATATTGCATAATTCCTCCAAATAGTTTTGTTTTAGCTAGAACCGTTGAATATTTTAAAATACCAAGACAAACTTTGGTTATTTGTGTTGGAAAATCAACCTATGCGAGATGCGGTATTATTGTCAATGTTACTCCTTTGGAACCAGAATGGGAAGGACATGTCACGCTTGAATTTTCAAATACTACTCCGCTTCCAGCAAAGATTTATGCGAATGAGGGTGCTGCACAATTTTTATTTTTTCATGGAAAAGAAATTTGCAAAAAATCATATCTTGATAGAAAAGGAAAATATATGTTTCAAAAAGGAATAACACTTCCCAAACTATGATATGGACAGAATTAAAATTATAGGTGGGCGTTCTCTAAATGGAATTATTAAAATTAGTGGTTCCAAAAATGCTTCTTTGCCAATTCTTGCTGCAACATTATTGACAGAAAACAAATTTAAGATTTCAAATATACCGCGGTTGTCTGACGTTTTTTCAATGATTGAACTATTGAAATCATTAAATGTGAAAATTTCATTTGATTCTAATATGATAGTCACAAGATCATTTCCACCAAAGAGTTTAAAAGCACCGTATGAGCATGTAAGAAAAATGAGAGCCTCGTTTTTAATTTTAGGTCCATTATTAGCTAAGTATGGTTATGCAGAGGTATCTTTGCCTGGTGGTTGTGCAATTGGTGAAAGACCTATCAATTTCCACATTGAAGGTTTCAAACAAATGGGTGCTGAATTTATAATTAAGGAAGGCTATATTAGAGCAAAAGTTAAAGGTAGATTGAAAGGAGCAAAAATTAAACTTTCACAAAAATCTGTCGGAGCAACAGAAAATCTTATGATTGCAGCTAGCCTAGCAAACGGAAAAACAATAATTGAAAACGCAGCTAGAGAACCAGAAATAGAGGATCTAGCTAATTTTCTAAATAAGATGGGTGCTGATATTAAAGGACATGGAACTGACAAAATTCAAATATTAGGAAAAAAAAATCTTTCTGGATGTATATATTCAGTTATGCCAGACAGGATTGAAATTGGAACTTATGTGCTATGTATTCTTGGCTGTAAAGGTAAAATTTTATTTGATAATTTAACAGTTTCTGTGATAGAAAATACAAAAAAGACATTCTCTTTTATTAAAGAACTAAAATTCGAAAAAAAAAAACAATAATCAGCTTCAAGTTTCAAGAGAATCTATCTTATTATCTTCATTAGATGTCGAAACTCAACCATATCCAGGTTTTCCGACAGATCTCCAAGCTCAACTTATTGCCTCAGTACTAAAATCTGATGGAAGGTCATCTGTTAAAGAAAATATTTTTGAGAATAGATTTATGCATGTAAGTGAATTAAAAAGAATGGGTGCAGATTTAGAACTTAGTAAATCTAAGGTAAACATTGTAGGGAAAAAGAAAATATATGGGGCCGAAGTTATGGCTACTGATTTAAGGGCATCATCAAGTCTGGTGATTGCTGGCTTAATGGCAGAGGGTGAAACAATAATTAATAGGATTTATCATTTGGATAGAGGTTATGAAAATCTCGAAAAAAAATTACAACAATGTGGTGCACAAATTCAGAGAATAAAAACATGAAAAAAATTATATTGGCTGTACCTAAAGGAAGAATTTTGAATGAGTTGGATCCTATTTTGAAGAAAATTGGACTAGAGATTGAAAAAGATTTTTATGATTCGAAATCAAGAAAATTAAAATTTAAAACAAGCGAAAAAAATCTTGAATTAATTAAGGTAAGAGCTTTTGATGTTGCTACTTTTGTAGCGTTTGGAGCAGCTCAAATAGGAATAGCTGGTGATGATGTTTTAAGAGAATTTAACTATGAAGAGATCTACAATGTATTAGATTTGAAAATTGGTAAATGCAGACTGTCGGTGGCTAAAACTCAAGATACTATTGATAGTGATAACAATAATTCTTTAAGCAACATAATTGTAGCTACTAAATATAAAAATACTGTTATAAACTATTATGCAAAAAAAGGAATAAGAGCAGAATGTATAAAATTAAATGGAGCAATCGAATTAGCTCCTAAATTAGGAATATGTTCAACAATCGTCGACTTAGTTTCGACTGGCAAAACACTTAAAGAGAATAACCTCACAGAAACGGAGGTTTTGTTTAAAATCACATCAAAGCTTGTAATTAATAAAATCGCATATAAATTAATGAATACTCAAATATCAAAATTAATAGAAAAATTTTCTACTATAATAAATGGTTAAAATATTAAATCAATCAGAAGCCTCCTTTGAAACAGATTTCGATGTGCTTTTACAAAAGAGAGAGAAAGACAATAAAATAATTGAAAAAAGCGTTTCAAAAATTTTAAATGATGTAAAAAAAAAAAGAGATTCAGCGGTATTAAAATATACCCAAAAATTAGATAATTTTAGGATAAAAGAAATCAGTGAAATTCTTGTTAGCAAACATGAGATTGAAAGTGGCATGAAGAGTATTGATAAAACTCTTATTAAATCAATGGAACATGCTGCAGATAGAATAAAATCTTACCATAAAAAGCAGTTTCCCAAAAATCTAATTTATAGAGATAAAAAAGGTATTATTCTTGGAGGCATTTGGAATCCAATCGAATCAGTTGGTTTATATGTTCCAGGAGGGAAGGCTGCATATCCATCAACAGTCCTCATGAATGCTATTCCTGCAATCGTTGCTGGTGTTGAAAGGATAGCCGTTACTGTACCAGTCAACAATGGAAGGATAAATCCTTTGGTATTAGGTTGCTTAAAGATTTTAAATATTAATGAAATTTATAAAATTGGAGGTGCTCAGGCAATAGCCGCACTCACCTATGGAACAGAAACCATTAAAAAAGTCGATAAAATTTTTGGTCCAGGTAATGCCTATGTTGCAGCTGCAAAAAAACAGGTTTTTGGCGATGTTGGTGTAGATATGATTGCTGGTCCTTCAGAAATCCTTGTATTAGCAGATAAAAATAATAATCCGGAACATATAGCAATCGACCTTTTGTCTCAGGCTGAACATGATCCACTCGCTCAATCTATTTTAGTTACTGATAATATTGAGTTCTCAAAAAAGGTTGAGTTGTATGTCAATAAGTACCTAGCTATTATAGAAAGAAAAAAAATTGCTCGTCAAAGTTGGAATAAACA
>PARR01000021.1 GCA_002711625.1 Rickettsiales bacterium
ATAAAAATGAAGAAAAAATTCCCAGTATATTGATAGTTGTGTAAAAGGAAAATTTTTTTGTATTCAAAACTTCTCGAAATCTGGAAAGAGAGTATAGTTTTAATGACAAGACTGGTAAAACGCAGGGCATAAAGTTTAAAATTAATCCGCCAATTAATGCAAAAATAATATAAAATATGATACTTTTATTAGACGTGTTAATAAAATTTAGTCTAACTTCTTCGTAATTAGTCCCGTTCTTATAACTTAGGAAAATGTTATCATAATTGTCATCAATGATATCTTGGGAGAAAAAGCTAAAATAAAGTTTATTGTCATCTAGAGAATATTGGTAATCAATATTTTCATTATTACTTTTAGAAATATAACCTTCAAAAATATCTTCTGTCAAACTATTCTTTACTGCATAACTCACACGGTCATCAATAGATTTATGAAACTCTAATATTAGCGGTTCTTTTTTCAGAATTGGAACATTATTGAAATATTGGAAGGTTTCTGAAGATTCAAAATTATTTGAAGCTTTTCCTAAATCTACGTTAATTGACACTGTTTTATTTTCTGGAATACAAATCTTTTCGCATACTAAATAGCTTATTTTAANTTTTGTGGTCACTAAGTTTGTATTATCTTTAAAATTTATCTTTACTGGAAAAATTACCTCCTTTTCATAACCTATAGTTTTAAGTCCATGATCATCATATTTATTTGGGAAAGGAAATAAGACTTCATAGTCCTCTATTTTATTTGGAGAAATAAATTCTATATTCAATGGAAGTCCTGCATCTCCTGGATTCTTCCAATAAGTCTTCCATTCATNACGTAAATTTATTTTTAATCCAANAAAATAGTTGTTGTCAAANAAATAAATACCNTTTTTAGGTAGAATTTGAACACTTGATACATTATTNTTTTGTTCTAGTGAATGACCTATTTTAAAAAAAAACAGTAGNAAAAAAAGTAATTTCATAATTTAAAATGTTCCATTTGAAATAAAAAAAAATATTTGTAATAATTTAACTATGAAAAATAGATATTTAAAGGGAAATATACTTTGTGCCTTACCTCAACTAAGAGATGTTTTTTTTTCTAAAAGTATAATTTATATAACTCATCATAATAAACAAGGAGCCGTTGGTATAATTCTAAATTTTAAGATTCTCAATATAACCGGAAGTGAGCTTTTTAAAAGACTAAAAATTTCTGATTATAAGAATGTATCAGATATTAATTTTTCTTTTCATCTTGGTGGCCCGCTTAATCAAAATAACGGCTTCATCTTGCACTCAAGTGACTATTCAACTGTTAACACAATAAAAGTTTCAAAAAATGTAAAGCTTACATGTTCTACAGAAATNTTAAATGATATTGCTCAAGATAAAGGACCAAAAAAGCATTTTATATCCCTAGGGTATTCGGGTTGGGGGCCAGGACAGTTGGAGGACGAAATAAAACAAAATAGCTGGATTAACCTAAATGAAGAAATGGACCTTCTTTTTAATTTAGAATCCAATGAAAAATGGGCGAGTGCTATAAAAAAAACTGGAATAGATTTTACAAAGTTCTCGCATCTATCCGGCAACGCTTAGGGACGAAAATTTATCAATTAACTTTCCNAGCTCTNTGAGGTCATTTTCCATCTTAATAANATTNTCCTTTTTGTTTAAGATTTCTTTTAATTTCTGTGGATACTCTATTTTATTTTTTANACCTTTTTCTACTGTATCGAGAAACTTTGAATAGTGAGCAGTTGCTAAATAGATTATTTTATTGTCATCTTTTAATAATTTTTTTCCCACTGAATATCCAACAGCTGTGTGCGGATCAATAATTATCTTAAATTTTTTGTAAATTTTCTCAATTGTCTTTATCGTATCTATATCACTTAACTTGCCAGAGGAAAAAACCTTAAGCATTTCCTTCAAAACTTCAGGTTGTACAGCAAAAGAACCTTTTTTATCTAAGTCTAAGTAGAAATTTCTTACTTTTTTTGAATCCTTTGTATAATAATAAAGAAGTCTTTCAAAATTGCTTGAAACTTGGATATCCATACTAGGGCTGAGAGACTCTTGTGATTTAAGGACTTCCATTTTCCCTGACTCAAAAAATCTAGTTAAAATGTCATTTTTATTAGACGCCACTACTAGTTTACCAATAGGTAATCCCATTTTCTTTGCATAAAATCCTGCATAAACGTTCCCAAAATTTCCTGTCGGGACTACAAAATTAACTATATCCATATTGGTTTGCATTTTAAGATAACTCCAAAAATAATAAACTATTTGCCCCATTATTCTTACCCAGTTAATGGAATTGATTGCTGCTAGGTAGTATTTTCTGTTAATTAAAAAGAATTTTTTGACAAGTTTTTGACAATCATCAAAATTTCCGTCAACCTCAATAACAAACACATTTTCTTTTTCATACGTTGTCATTTGTTTTCTTTGTATTTCACTTACCTTTCCTTTTGGGAATAAAACAAATAACTTTACCTGACTGGAACCTGAACAACCATAAATTGCCGCAGAACCTGTATCTCCGGAGGTTGCACCCAAAATTATAAGTTGCTTTGAGTTTTTTTTTAGAACATGCATGTAAATATTTCCTAGTAATTGCAATGCAAAATCTTTAAAAGCAAAAGTAGGGCCATTAAATAAATTCAAAATAGCTTCATGAGAGCTTAACTTGGTTAATGAAAGTATTTCCTCTTTAGAAAAATTAAGATAGGTTTTTTTACATATCTCCTCATATTCAGATTCAGAGATTTCATCAGATTTAATAAATTCCTTTGTTACATGAAATACAAGTTCATGATATTTAAGGTTTTTAAAACTTTTTATTTTTTTCTTAGAAAATGAAGGTATTTTTTTTGGAATATATAAGCCACCGTCACTCGCAAGACCATTTAAAAGGACATCAATAAAACTCGTGTTGGTATCGCCGCCCCTTGTTGATTTATAAATCATTATTTTTTGACTTTTTTTAGATGTGCAGCCAAAAATACCCCTATTAGACCGAAAGCAATCATCATCCAAGTTAACGCATATTGTAGATGATTATTTCTAAGATAAATTCGTGTTTGATTTCCTAAGGGGGAACCATTGGGTCCGTTTTCTACAGTCTCTAAATAGTAGCTTTTTTCTATTTTAATCTTCGTAAAATTTTCGATCGCATCGGTATCTACAAAAAACCAGAAGTTGTCATCTATATCATTGTCTGGTTGAAATTTTCCTTTTCTACCGGGTAGTCGAATTACTGCATTAAAATTTTTTTGCTCGTCAAATAGATTTTGTATTCTATCCTCTTGTTTTTTTTTTATTAGTGGGACCCAACCTGTATCATATATTATGTTATTGTTATTTGTTTCTAGAATTGTCAAGATATGATATCCATTATTGCCTCTTTTACTCAAAGCTGGCATAAATAGCTCATGTTTGTTGAGCAATTTACCAAAAATATTTACTCTTTGAAACTCATGTTCGGAAGGATTGTTTAACTTTTCAAGTCCAACAGAGTTAGACTCAAATCTACTTATTCTTTCGTTTATAAGATCATTTTTCCATTTTAGTCTTTTAAATTGCCAAGTAGACAAGGAAATTAGTATAGTTAAAGCTACAAAAAATGACAACAAAGGAACTGTTTTAGGCCTTAAAAATGTATAATAACGATTAAAAAACTTTATTTTCATTTAATGGTTTAAAGAGATGCCCACCAATAAATGAAGGTAAATAAGAATAGCCATACAACATCCACGAAATGCCAATACCAAGCGGCAAATTCAAATCCAAGATGCTTATTCGGTTTGAAGTGGCCTTTTAAACCTCTTATAAAACAAACCAAAAGAAATATGGTCCCAATAACAACGTGTACACCATGAAAGCCAGTTGCCATATAGAATGTTGATTGATATATCCCCTCATCTATTGAAAATGTTGCAACTTTATATTCATAAGCTTGAAGAGCGGTGAAAATAACCCCCAATATAATTGTAAGAAANAGAAAAATTAAAAATTTTTTTCTATCGTTTGAACGTAAAGCATGATGAGCCCAAGTCACTGTTCCACCTGATGCTAGTAAGATAAATGTATTCAACAAAGGTATACCAAAAGGCTGAATTAATTCGACATCTTCGGGGGGAAAAACGCCTCCAATAGATTCTTGTCTCCCAACTAATTCAGGACTTCTCAGACCAGGATAAAACGCAACATCAAAAAATGCCCAAAACCANGCCGCGAAAAACATAACTTCGGATGCTATGAAAAAGATCATACCATATCGAAGACCTATGACCACTACCTTATTATGGAACCCACCTGTTTCAGACTCTGATATGACATCTCGCCACCACAACACACATGATGTTACAACTGCCAAGCTTCCTATAGTGAATATTACAATTTTTTCCTCATGCATGTACTGAATGAAGCCCCAAGCCATGATCAAAGCAGAAATTGCTGTTACTAAAGGCCAAGGACTGGGATCGACTAAATGATAGGGATGCTTCTGATTTTCACTCATTTTCTTTCTCAACAAACATAGTATATGATAATGTTAATTCCTGCAAATTACCTATAAATTTATCATCTTTTATTGATGGGTCAATAAAATATGACACTGGCATTTCTAAACTTTCACCAGGGGAAAAATATTGTTCTTCAAAACAAAAACACTCAATTTTATTAAAATACTTGCCGGCTTGCAATGGCGTGACATTAAAAGTTGACATAGTTTTTAAAGTTTTATTGGTTTTGTTTTCTGCCAAAAAAAATGCCAGATTATTTTCACCAATCTGCACTTGAGTTGTTATATTCGCAGGTTCAAAATAGATTCCAGAATCTTTTTCAATAGTCGAGTCAAATCTTATAGTTATTTTTCCAGAATCTACCCCTGATACAGTATTTACACTGTTAATCTTNGGTGTTCCTCCATATCCAGTTACCTGACAAAAAAGCTTGTATAGAGGGACTGAAGCATAGCTTAAGAAAAGCATAAAAATGGAAAAGCTTGCCAAATAAAAGACTTGTAGTTTAATTTTTTTTCTCATTAGAATTTCAATATAGTTACACAATAAAATATAAGNGCTAGGACTAAAAGTGCCAATCCTAAAACTAAATTTTTCTTTTTCTTATTATTCATCAATGTACGACTGAATCTAAAACTAGGGCTAGGAAAATAAAATAAAGATAAAAAATAGAATACCTAAATAGCTTTGAAGCATAAAGTAATGTTTGCTTTTTTTGGGATGTTAATAGTTTGTATGACAAAATTAGGAAATAACAGTTCAAAAAAAGAGCAACAAACAGAAAAGTTGGCCCAGTGAAATCTAATAAAAAAGGAAGTAACGACACTATGCACAAAATAATAGAGTAAATGAAAATTTGGTTTTTTGTATATCTTCTTCCGCTAACTACGGGTAGCATAGGTACATTTGCTTTTGAATATTCAATATCTTTGTACAAAGATAATGCCCAGAAATGTGGTGGTGTCCAAAAGAAAATTAGAGTGAAAAGTAGAATTGGATACAAGCTTACATCACCACTCACACATGCCCATCCTATTATAGGTGGAAAAGCACCGGCTGCACCGCCTATAACTATATTATGTGGTGTTTTTCTTTTTAACCACATTGTATAAATAAATATGTAAAATGAGATAGAGCACGCCAATAAAAAAGCCGCAAAGTAATTCACTGCCAACCCCAACAATACAACAGAAATTATACTTAGAATAACACCAAAACCCAAAGCATCAAAACCATCTATTCTTCCCATTGGTATTGGTCTTTGCTTAGTTCTATCCATCAAAGCATCAATATCTTGGTCATACCACATATTAATTGCTCCAGATGCTCCAGCCCCAAGTGAAATGCAAATAACTGAGATAATAAAGAAAAAAGGGTGTATTGAACTAGGTGATAGGATTAAGCCGCAAACAGAAGTAAAAACAGCTAATAACATAACCCTTGGTTTTAACAATTTAAAATAATCACTAACTGAGCTATTGCTACCTACAACTTTATTTTCTTCATAAACATTGTTTGCATCTGTTTTAAGCATCGAATTAAACTACTAAAAAATTACAAATTTGTAAAAATTTAATTGATATTTAAACCTTGGGCAAATCATTGAACGAATGAAACGGTGGTGGGGAACTTAATTTCCATTCAAAAGTTGTAGCTCCTTTACCCCATGGATTACTAGCTGCTTTCCGTGACCTCATAAATGCTTCAATAATAACAAAAACAAAGAAAAATGCTGCAAATACTGATATATAGGCACCAATACTTGAAACAGCATTCCAGCCAGCAAAAGCATTTGGATAGTCAGGAATTCTTCTCGGCATTCCAGCTAATCCAGAAAAATGCATGGGGAAGAACGTTATATTGACACCAATAAATGTTAACCAAAAATGGATTTTTCCTAGTAGTTCACTATAGTCAATACCAGACATTTTGCTAAACCAATAGTAAAAACCAGCGTAAATTGAGAAAAGAGCTCCCATTGACATTACATAGTGAAAATGTGCAACCACATAATAAGTGTCGTGCAAAGCCACATCAACACCGGTATTTGCTAAGACAACACCAGTAACTCCTCCTAAAGTAAATAAAAAAATCATTGCAACAGCAAAAAGCATTGGCGTTTTAAACTCTATAGATCCGCCCCACATGGTTGCTATCCAACTGAAAATTTTTATTCCAGTTGGTACTGCAATTACCATCGTGGCAGCTAAAAAATACGCCCGAGTGTCAACGTCTAAACCTGTTGTATACATATGATGAGCCCAAACTACAAAACCAACAACACCAATAGCTGCCATAGCGTAAGCCATACCCAGATATCCAAATATAGGTTTTTTCGAGAATGTAGACACAACGTGACTAATTATACCAAAACCAGGCAGTATTAGAATATAAACTTCTGGATGACCAAAGAACCAAAATAGATGCTGAAACAGAACAGGATCCCCACCAGCCTCAGGATTAAAGAAAGCAGTGCCAAAATTTCTATCTGTTAACATCATAGTAATAGCACCAGCAAGAACTGGTAAAGACAACAGCAATAAAAAAGCGGTTATTAGCATTGACCAAACAAATAGAGGCATTTTGTGTAAGGTCATTCCAGGAGCTCTCATATTAAAAATTGTTGTAATAAAATTTATAGCACCCAAAATTGACGATGCTCCGGCTAAATGCATAGACAATATCGCCATATCAACTGACATTCCCGCATGACCTGATGTGGACAAAGGTGCATACAAGGTCCAACCAGGACCAGCGCCTTCACCGACAAAAGCAGATCCTATCAACAAAGCTATGGAGGGGACTAGAAGCCAGAAACTAAGATTATTCATTCTCGGAAATGCCATGTCGGGTGCACCAATTAGTAACGGTACAAAGTAATTACCAAAACCTCCAACCATTGCAGGCATTATCATAAAGAATATCATCAAGAGACCGTGAGCAGTTATCCAAACATTATATTGTTGGTAGTTATCACCAAGGATCTGCATGCCAGGCTCGGCTAACTCCATTCTGATTAGTAGAGAAAAAATACCGCCTATTAAACCAGCAATTATTGCAAATATAAGATAAAGAACACCGATATCTTTATGATTTGTTGAAAAAAAGTATCGTTTAAAGAATGATGGTGCGTGATCTGACATAGTTTTAACCTCCGTATTATTGAATATCTGCAAGTATGGTTGACTCGTTATTAGCAAAGAGTTCTTTAGCTTCGTCTATCCATAGTGAAAATTCTTCATTTGAAACTGCTTTAACTGAGATTGGCATAAATCCATGTCCTGGCCCACATAATTCGGAGCATTGACCATAATACAGTCCTGGCTCTTCGATTCGGAAATACGTTTCATTTAACCTTCCAGGGATAGCATCCATTTTAACTCCAAGCGACGGTACTGCCCATGAGTGAATTACGCCAGCAGGATCGCTTGTAATTTGCATTTTTACATTTTGTTTAACAGGAACAACTAGAAAATTATCAGTAGAAAGAAGCCTTGGTTGACCATCTTCTAGCTCTTCATCAGTCAACATTAATGCATCAAATGTAATACTGTCATGATCAGGATATTCATAGTTCCAAAACCAAGTGTAACCCGTAGCTTTAATAGTCATGTCAATTTTACTAAAATCATTTTGGTCATATAGAAGTCTAAATGAGGGGATTGCTATAACAACGAGTATAAGAACTGGTATCATAGTCCATGCAATTTCTAACAAAGAATTATGAGTTGTCTGCGATGGAGTTTTGTTTCGCTTAGCACTGAATCTTACACAAACGTAGAGAAGTAAAAAAAATACAAATAAGGTTATTGCAGTAATGATCCAAAAAATAAAGTCGTGAAGACTTACCAACTGAGCCATCAGAGGAGATGCTGGTTCTTGAAAGCTTAACTGCCAATCTGTTGGTTGACCTTTTGCCAAAACAAATGAAGAAAAAAATAATTGAATAGCGATTAAGTAATACATAATATAAATATAGTTTCAGTTAAAAAAAAAACAATCGTTAGTTTACATTNATGNTAATTTAGCTTAATCATAAAAAANAGGATNAAATNTGNNATGAATAGAATTAAAAAAAATTGGAGTGATGAGAAAGTTTCTCAAAAAATNGANGAGNTTCTTCAACCTTTTGATGACGGAGAATTATTTGCAGAAGANGTTTTTTCAGAGAATATNGTATACGATGATAATAAAATTAAAAATGCNAGNTTTGATCAGGATAAAGGTTTNGGNTTAAGNGCNGTTCGTGATGAAGAGCTTAGATTTTTNCATAGTAANAACTTNGAACAAAAAACNTTTNATAAAGCTTTAGANTATTTAAANAAATTTNATNCTAAATCTNCTTCTNTAAANNCTCAAACACCNCCTCGCACNAANATNAGNTTGTATGAGGATAAAAACCCTATTAATTCTGTTTCTCTTNAANAAAAAATTNAGCTACTGGANGAAATNAANAGNTATGCAAGATCTTTGNATAGTCAAGTTAAACAATTTTCTGTATCAATTTCAGGTAACTATCAAAAAGTAGAAGTAACTAGGTCGGGCGGAATATTTGTTTCTGATAGCAGACCTTTAGTTAGAATGAATTTTAACATCTCGGTTGAAAAAAAGGGACTATTGGAAAGCGGTTCTTTTGGAATGGGTGGAAGATTTATGTATGCAAACTTATTTGAGGAAGACCGTTGGAAACTTGCAGTAAACAAAGCATACAATCAAGCACTTGTTAAACACGAGGCTGTCGAAACCCCGGCAGGTGAACAAACTGTTGTATTAGGTCCAGGATGGCCAGGTATACTACTTCATGAGGCAGTTGGACATGGTCTTGAAGGTGACTTTAACAGAAAAAAAACATCTGCATTTCATGGGCTGGTAAATAGTAAAGTTGCTTCAGAACAAATAACAATNGTTGATGACGGTACGATACCGAACAGAAGAGGTTCCTTAACAATTGATGACGAAGGAACACCAACCCAAAATACCATNTTGATTGAAAATGGAAAGCTAAAGGGATTCATGCAAGATAGATTAAATGCTAGACTTATGAATAAACCACTCACTGGAAACGGCCGAAGACAAAGTTATTCAAATATTCCGATGCCTCGAATGACTAATACATACATGCTNAACGGAAAGTATGATCACGAAGAGATAATAAGGTCAACAAAGAAAGGCATTTTTGCTTCTCAGTTCAGTGGAGGTCAGGTAGACATTACTTCAGGTAAGTTTGTATTTAGTGCGTCTGAAGCGTATGAAATTATAAATGGTAAAATCGGGAAACCACTTAAAGGTGCTACTTTGATTGGTAACGGGCCTGAAGCACTTAAAGAGGTTACAATGGTGGGAAACGATCTCCAACTTGATGACGGAATAGGAACATGTGGTAAAGATGGGCAAATGGTCCCAGTTGGCGTAGGCCAACCAAGCCTAAAGATCAATAAACTTACTGTTGGCGGAACAAAATAATATTATTTCTTTTTATCAAAGATTTTTTGCTCAAAAGCAATAAAACTTTTTATCATTGAGTCCCAAACACCTCTAACTATTTCGTATGGTATTTGCTTTTTCTTTGATTCCTCTTTCAATCTNTCCATGATAACTTTTATTCTTTTGTTATCAATAATCTGGTCTCTTGTTTTGTATTTAACAATTTCTGATACAAGTACTTTTCTTTTACTCAAAAGATCTAAAATTTNAAGATCAAGTTCGTCAATCTCTTTTCTTATGTGTTCTTTGGGATTATTTTTTTTCATTTAAATTTAAAATTTTAAAATAATTTGATTGATATATTTTATCAACATTCTCATTCCATTCATCAAGAAATAATTTTTTCCAAGTTTCTGCAGGAGAACGGCCAGAATTTGTTATTTGGAATAGTGGGTCTAAAAAATGTTCCTCATTAATTCCGTCAATAACAATATTTCTTTTTCTAAGGCCGTTTGAAGATAGTTCTAAAATTCTTTTAGTAATATTCAAAATTGAGTTTCCATCAGGATCAGTCGCCTTTAACCCATTTTTTCTAACACTATCATAAAAATTTTTAATATCATTCACATCCCATTTTTTTGTTATATATGTGCAGTCTTCAAGAATTTCTTCGTCGTATAGAATTCCTGTCCAAAAGGCTGGCAAGGCACATACCCTAGACCAAGGACCTCCATCTGCACCACGAAGTTCAATGTAAGATTTTAATCTTACCTCTGGAAAAACTGTAGACAAATGCACAGCCCAGTCATTCAAATTTGGGTTTTCTTCTTTTAGTGAAATTATTGTGTTATTCATAAATTCTTTAAATGTTTTTCTCTCAGCATCTACATATTTATTATCTCTGATCACAAAATACATTGGTATATCAAGAAGATATTCTACATATCTTTCAAATGAAAAACTTGGATCATAAACAAAATCTAAAATCCCACACCTTTTTTTATCTGTTTTAGTCCATACAAAAGAACGATAACTCAAGAATTTTGTTAATTGTCCATTCTGGAAAGGTGAATTTGCATACAGCGCTACTATTATGGGTTGTAGTGATTGAGAAACTCTGAATTTCCTAACCATATCTTCTTCTGAAGAATAATCGAAATTAGCCTGAATTGTGGCTGTCCTGAACATCATATCTCTGCCAAGAGTTCCTACATTTACCATGAAGTTCTTCATTATTTTATATCTTGCTTTAGGCATTATTGGCATGTCTTCTAATTTCCATTTTGGGATAAATCCCATCCCCATAAAATCAATATCAAGGTCCGTGCAAACATCTGTAAGTTCATTTTGATGAACATCAACTTCTTTACATGTTTCAAATAAATTATCAAGAGGGGCACCTGAAAGTTCAATTTGTCCTCCAGGCTCAAGTGTTATTGAACAATTATCTTTGGATAAGGATATAACCTTATCATTTTCTTTTTTCTCTACCCATGAATATTTAGAAGAAAGTCTAAGAAAAATTCTATTTATATCTTCATAAGTTATTGGCCTGAGATTCCTTTTTTTAAATCCAAACTTCTCGTGTTCAGTACCGATTTTCCAGTGTTTCTTTTTTTTACACCCTTTTCTAAACAGGGATATAAGCTTGGACTTTGTCAAATTATGTTTCACAGAAATAATGTCCTAACTTTTGATAAAGCATATATAGCTGCTGTATCAGCCTTTAGAATTGTAGTACCTAAACTAATTCTAAAACAGTCAATTTTATTAAAAAATTTTCTCTCATTTTCTGACCATCCNCCAATAGGCCCAATAAAAATAGCGACTTTTTTTTTCGTTTTATTTAGTGTTATAGATTTTTCCTCTTTAAGCTTTTCATCGCAGAAGAATATAATTCTCTGTTTATCCCAANTAGTGAAAACCTNATTTAAATTTTTACAATTCTCTAATTNNGGTGGTTGAAACAAACCTGATTGTTCAGTTGATTCGATTATAATTTTTTCAAGTCTCTTAATTTTTANNTGATTTAACTCAGAGTAATCAGTCAGCAATGGAATTATTTTTCTAACACCTATCTCGGTAGCTTTNTCGATAATNTATTCAACTTGTTTTTTTTTAACNACAGAAAAAAATAACCAAATATCNAAATCACTTATTTTTTTNCGAACAACTNTTTGTGGATTTACAACCAANCAGTTATCATTGATTACTTTTGCTAAATATTCTTTATTATCGTCAAAAATCAATATATGCTGACCTTTTTTTAATCTCATTACATTTTTCAAATGGTGTTTTTGGGTTAAAGATAAATTAATGTCTTTATTAAGAATTATTTTATTGGTGAGATATAATCTTACTTTTGACATTTTTTATAAAGAAAAATTTTACTATGATTAANAGATTAATTCCAAAATGCAAGTCTTTATTAATTTTAGGTAGATACAATTATCCCACAGGAATTTTTCTTCTTTTTTGGCCATGTTTATGGGGGCTGTCGATTGAAATCAATCAACTGACTGATTTCTTTAAGTATGCTTTTTTATTTGCTTCTGGATCATTAGTAATGCGTGGTGCAGGTTGTTGTATTAATGACATAATCGACAGAAAAATAGATTCTAAAGTTAAAAGGACCAAAAGCCGACCTTTAGTAACAGGGAGTGTAACAGTAGTAGAAGCAATAATATTTACTGCCTTACANTTAATAATCGGCTTATTGATCTTAATTCAATTTAATTTAAAGATTATTATTTTCGGACTTCTAATTATGCCTCTCGTAATTTTATACCCCTTATTTAAAAGAGTAACTTATTTCCCTCAAATAATTCTTGGAATCGTTTTTAATTGGGGAATAATACTGGGTTACTTGGTAGAAAATCTATCAATTAATTTTGGGGTATTATGTTTATATTTTGCAGGAACACTTATGACAATAGGCTATGATACAGTATATGGACTTCAAGATGTANGATATGATATTAAAAATAATATCAAATCCTTTTCAATTAAAATAATGACCAAGCCGGTTGCAGGGTTGTCATGTATTTACGGTGGAAGTTTTACCTTTTTTTGTTTTTATTTTCTATCTTTAAATACTGACCCATTAATCCGATTCTTTTCGTTATTAACTATTTTTTTTCTTTTTACAGTTCAAATACATCTNTTGTATAGAAAATTCGATTTGAAGAAAATTTTTGATTTAAATTCTTTTTCTGGAGGNATAATTTGGGTAGTGATTTTTTTGGGGAATTACTTGTGAGGAATAATTTCGTACCTGACAAAACAATCATCGACATTTCTCCATGACAGCAAATCCCAATCTTTTTTTGCTAATTCATAGCTGGTAAAAGGGCCATATCTTTCAAGATTATATCCTGGTTGTAATTCTTTGAATTCTGTATTTTTATATTTTCCTCCAACAATCCAATANGCCATAATAAAAATAGTTTTGTTTGTTGTAATTATATCAAATTTAAATATAAATTAACATGTTATGAATAAAAATTTCCTTGAAGATATTATNAAAAAATTAAAAAAAAAGGGTGCTTCCGAGTCTGATGCAATTTATTTTGAATCAGAATCCGTGTCAGCTTCATGCAGACTTGGAAAAATCGAAAAAACAGAAAGATCTGAAATTAAAGAAATCGGAATTAGAACAATTATTAATAATAGGCAATCAATAGTATCAACAACCAACTTGGAGAGCGATAATATTGACTATTTAATTGAACAAGCCTTTGATATGGCTAAAATTGTTCCAGAGGATAAATTTTGTGGATTGGCAAGTGAGGAGCAACTCTANAATTACGATTTGTCGGAATTTGAAAAACTTAATCTTTTTGACAATACTGAAATTGAAGCTAATTTATTAATCGACAACGTACAAAAGCTTGAAAATAGTGCACTTGAAAATAAAAAAATAATAAATTCTGAAGGAGCAGAGATTGCTTCAACAAAAAATAAATTTTGTTTATTGGGNACCAATGGTCTCTCNCAAGAGTTTTCAAAATCTCATAGTGACTATATAGTTGCNGTGTTAGCTGGTGATTCCAATTCNATGGAACGAGAATATGACTATAAATCNAANGTATTCTACAATGATTTAGGTGATTTTGAGCAAATTGGAAAAAATGTAGCTGAAAAGGCAATTAAAAAATTAGATTCAAGAAAAATTAAGACTTGTAGGACTGGAGTGATTTTTGATTCCCGCGTTTCATCAAGTCTTTTAAGCAATTTATTCAACGCATGTAACTCCTCTAGAGTGATAAGAGGAACAAGTTTTTTAAAAAATAAAATTGGAAATAATCTGTTTAAAAAGAATATAAACATTTTAGACAATCCTACCATGAAAAGAAGATTAAGATCCCGTGTTGCTGATTGTGAGGGCATAAAGTGTTCAAAAAGGAGCTTAGTTAAAAATGGTGAACTCACGTTTTTTTTTAATTCTCTGTCTTCAGCCAGAGAACTTAAAAATCTACCAACTGGTCATGCATCCAGAGGTGTTTCATCTCTTCCTAGTCCATCATATACAAATTTGTATTTAGAAAATGGTGATCAGTCTATTAAACAGTTAATAAAGTCAGTTGGTGACGGTCTTCTAGTCACAGAACTCATGGGGACCTCAATTAATTATTCTAACGGTGATTACAGTAGAGGGGCATCTGGGTTTTGGATAGGGAATGGAGACATACAATTTCCTGTTTCTGAAATTACGATTGCAGGAAATTTAAATAATATGTTTGGTTCATTAATTCCAGCAAACGATTTAGAATTTAATTACAGCGTCAACGCACCATCTTGTTTGGTTGAAAACATGATGGTCGGAGGGGTCTGATTGAATAATTCAATTATAGAATCTGAAGTTGAAAAATTGTCAAAAAAAGCGCTGATTGATGCAGCAAATATAGCTTTAAAATATAAAAACCAAAAAAAAAAAGTATGTTATAAATCGGAATCTCAACCAGTAACACAAGCAGACTTAGAAATTGATAATTTTCTTAAAGATTATTTTAAAATAAAAACACCCAACTATGGATGGATTTCTGAAGAATCAAAGGATGACGGTTCAAGATATAAACGTGATTTTTTTTGGTGTTTAGACCCAATCGACGGCACAAGGTCATTCATAAACGACAAGCCTGAGTATACAATATCTTTAGCCTTGATAAAAAAAAATATTCCTGTTTTGGGATTTATCGTGAACCCAGAAACAAACGAGTTCTTTTTTGCAAAAAAGGGAGGTGGAGCGTTTTGTAATGAAATAAAATTAAATGTGGGCAAGAAAAATAAAATTCAACTATGCAAATATGCAATAAGTAGCTCAGAAGAAAAAAAACTTTCTAATTTTAGTGTTTTTGAAAAAAATAATATTGTAAAAATGGGTTCAATCGCCTACAAAATTGCACTAGTTGCCAAAGGTGATTTTGATATAGCATTAAGTTTTACAAAAAAAAATGATTGGGATGTTGCGGCTGCAGATTTAATTCTAAATGAAGCGGGAGGTGAGCTAAGAGATTTAAAGGGGGGAAAACTTGTTTATAATTCTACAAACTTAAAAATTCCGTCAGTAGTAGCCTCAAACCCATATCTTCAAAATGAAATGAATAAAATTTTTTCATATAACAGTTGAATAAAAATAATGAAAAAAACAAAAGTTTTAGTTTCAAGAATAATTAAGGAATACGTTAAAAAACATTTATCTATACTTTTGATTGCTTTGTTTTGTATGGTNATTGTTTCTGCTACCACAGCAATAAATGCTTGGATGATGCAACCTGTTCTTGACGATATTTTTATAGAGAAAAATGAAAAACTTATGTTTGTTATTCCTATTGTCGTTCTTGTAGTAGCCATCTTCAAAGGAGTGGCATCGTACTTTCAATCAGTCCTAATGAGTTTCATTGGGTACAGAATTGTTGCTGAAATTCAAAAGAATATGTTTAGTTCACTGATTAGATGCGATATCTCATATCTAAATACAACTAACTCAGGAACGCTAATCTCAAGATTTCTCGCGGATGTTGGAAATCTCTCTCGAGGCGTCCATAATGTTATAATAAACATCTTAAAAGATACTTTAACATTTATTTTTTTGATAGGAGTAATGTTTTATCACGATCCGGTTTTAGCATTCTTTGCAATTTTTGTTTTTCCTGTGGCAATATATCCAATTTCTAGAATTGGGAAAAGACTTAGAAAAATTTCCAAGAATACTCAAATTGGTTTTGGCTTATTTACTTCCAAACTTTCAGAATCACTTATTGGGATAAAAACAATTAAGTCCTTTAATACAGAGAATTTTGAACAATCAAAAATTAACAAAGAAATTGAAAGTCTATTCGGGCTTACTTTAAAATCGACAAAAGTTAACTCCATTGCAAGGCCTTTGATGGAAACTTTAGGGGGGCTTGCAATAGCATTAATTATTTACATTGGCGGGCAAGAAGTATTGTCTGGTAACACAACCCCAGGAACATTTTTTTCATTTTTAACTGCCTTAATAATGGCCTATCAACCAGTAAAGTCACTTGCTAGTCTTAACGCTACATTACAAATGACAATGGCGTCTGCTGAGAGAGTCTTTGAAATTGTTGATAAAAGACCTTTGATTAAAGAACTTAAGAACAACAATGATGCAAAACTTGATCTAGAAAAGGTGAATAAAATTAAATTTTCTAAAGTAAATTTTAAATATGAAAATTCAAAAGAATTTGCTCTTAACAATATTAATTTCGAAATACAAAAAGGTAAGAAAGTAGCTTTGGTGGGACCTTCGGGTTCTGGAAAAACAACATTGCTAAATTTACTTCCTAGATTTTATGACCCTACCAATGGAGCAATTTTTTTGGGAAGTGAAAATATTAAAAATTTAAGTCTTAAATTTCTTAGAGATAATTTTTCACTTGTAAGTCAAGACATTGTTTTATTTGATGAATCAATAATGTTCAATATCAGTTATGGTAACAATCAGATTTCTAAAAAGAATATTTTTCATGCTGCTGAAAAGGCAAACTGCACCGAGTTTATAGAGAAATTCCCAAAAAAATTTTATGAAACGGTAGGTGAAATGGGTATAAGATTATCGGGAGGACAAAAACAAAGAATTGCAATTGCAAGAGCATTCTTAAAAAATGCTCCTATTCTTCTACTAGATGAAGCTACATCAGCACAAGATTCCAATTCCGAAAAAAAAATTTATAATTCATTAAAAAAACTAATGGAGAAAAAAACCTCTATTGTCATTGCCCATAGATTATCAACTATTATAGATGCGGATAAAATAATCTTACTAAATAAAGGTAAAATTGAGGGATTTGATAATCATAAAAATTTGCTTGGAAAATCAAGTTTATATAAAAATCTTTACGAGATTCAATTTAGAAAACAAAATGATAAAGAAAATCATTAAATCCTCAACTATTCAAAACGTACTTGGATGGATAATTTCTTGTTATATAAAAATGTGTTACCACACTTCATCGTGGTTAGTAAAAGACAGTAACATTATAAATGAGCTTCTTTATCAGAAAAAAAATTTTCTTGTTTTTTTCTGGCACAGCCGTTTACTTATGGCACCATATTGCTGGGAATCAGATAAAGTTCAATTTAAAATGTTAATTTCTTCGCATCCTGACGGAAAGATTATATCCAACGCAATTTCACATTTTGGTATATTTACAATTTCTGGTTCTGCTAGGAAAAATACATTTTCTTC
>PARR01000022.1 GCA_002711625.1 Rickettsiales bacterium
CCAAGATAAATAGACCTTAAGTAATAAATAAAATCTAAAATCTCTAAAACTTCTTCCAAAGGAAATTCATTGGTTTTCTTTATCTTTGGGTTTTTTTCAATTAACTCTTCAAATAAAATTAATGCCTGAATAACACAAATTGTTCCTGACGAAGGGAGGTTTGGCCCACAAATTTTATAACCACTGTCAAGAACGTGACAAAATGCCCCTTGAATAACTGGCTTGTAAGAATTCATGTCATTTAATGATAGCTTACCAGGATTGGGTGCGTTTTTAATAACACTAACAATATTTTTAGCAATTTCACCTGTATAAAAATCATTTGGCTGCTTTGAAATTTTTTTAATTAAATTTGCATAAGCATAATTGTAAAACTTTTTTTCTGGTTCCTTGAGTATTTTCTTAAAAATTGAATTCTCATTAGTCTTAAAAAGAAACCTCTCTTTTTTTATAGCATTTAAAAGACGTGGAGGAGGGATAAATCCATCCTCAGCTAACTCATAGACAGGTTTTAAAACCTCATTCCAAGAAAGTTTACCAAACTTTTTATGTAGTTGAAAAAATGCTTTTAATGTTCCTGGCACACCCACAGAAGAGCCACCAATAGCCGCTTCCCAAAATTTTTTGGGTTTGTTGTTGTCGTTCAAGAAAATTGATTCCTCAATTTCTCTAGGAGCTTTTTCTCTTCCTTCATAACTAATTATTTTTCTTGTTTTTTTGTCATAATACGTGATAAATGATCCCCCTCCTATTCCTGATGATTGGGGTTCTACAAGTCCGAGAACAAATTGAATTGTAACTGCTGCATCAACTGCATTGCCACCCTTCTTCAATATCTTGTAACCAGCTTCAGTCGCAAGTTTATTAGCTGTTACAACCACAAAATTATTGTAAATTGACGAAAATTTATTTTTTTGAAACTTAGATGTAGGCTCTGGTTGAATTTCTGGGTTTAAAGGCTCTGATGAAACTTTTATATAAAAAAAAAGCGTGATGAGAAAAAGAAAAAGATTTATTTTTTTTTTCATTTAAAAAGTATAATTAAATTTATCATAAATGGAGTGCAATTGAATTTAAATAAAAAAAAAAGGTTTTTGGAGGCGAAATTAAAGAAAAAAAAACCAATAGTTTGTTTAACTGCTTACACTGTACAAGTAGCAAAGATTGTTGACAAGTATGTCGATCTAATCCTAGTTGGCGATTCTCTAGGA
Organism: Rickettsiales bacterium; assembly: GCA_002711625.1. GTDB lineage: Bacteria > Pseudomonadota > Alphaproteobacteria > Methylaequorales > Methylaequoraceae. Next base: position 1,212 of record PARR01000022.1, read on the forward strand.
CCTGTATTATATGGTTTCAAAAGTACTCGGCATGTTACAGTTGATATGATGGTAAGACATGCTAAAGCGGTTGTTGACAACACAAAAAAAGCAATTGTTGTTGTTGATATGCCCTTTGGAACTTATGAGAAATCCAAAATAACAGCTTTGAAAAATGCNNANAAAATTTTAGAACTTTCNGGTGCTGATGCAGTNAAATTAGAGGGNGGNCAGGAAGTAGCTGATACCATNAAATATTTNNGTAAAAATAAANTTTANGTAATGGGNCATCTCGGNATGCTNCCACAACATATGAATGGTAATTATAAAGTATANGGAAGTNGCANAAATGAAAAACAACAATTAAAAAAGNATGCNNTATTACTTGAAGAATGTGGAGTTTTTTCAATNGTAATTGAGTGTACGGTAAAAAAAATAGTTGACGAAGTTATCTCAAATTTGAGNATTCCTATAATAGGAATAGGAGCNTCAGATAGATGTGATGGCCAGATTNTAGTTACTGAAGATTTATTAGGACTTACAGATTTTGAATCAAAATTTTTAAAACGTTATGCTAGAATTTCAGACATAATAGAAAAATCCGTAAAGAAATTTACCGACGATGTGAAATCCAAAAAATTTCCAAAAAAGAAAAACTTATATTCATGACATTAATTATAAAAAGTTTGGCTAAACTGAAGATTGAGTTGAAAAAAAATAATTCTAAGATTCTTAATTTTGTTCCAACAATGGGAAACTTACATAAAGGACACATTAGCTTAATTAAAAAAGCAAAATTTCAAAAAAGTCGCGTTTTAGTTAGTATTTTTGTTAATCCTTTGCAATTNGGTGAAAAGAAAGATTTTGTAAATTATCCNAGAACNTTAAAAGAAGATATTGAATTACTAAAAAAATTGTCAGTAGATATTGTTTTTACTCCNGAAAAAAGTTTTAGTTTTTCAAAATTTTCATTAATTTCAAAAAATATTAATAATAAATTGTGTGCAATTGANAGACCTNACCATTTCAACGGAGTGGCTTACATTATATTGAAATTCTTATTGTTAATAAAACCNAATNACATTTTTTTGGGAAAAAAAGATTACCAACAAACATTATTGATCAAAGAAATTATTGAAGAGTTTAATTTGGAAACAAAAATTAAATTGGTTTCAACAGTTAGACAGAAAGACGGTACTGCCATCTCCTCCAGAAATACCCTTATCTCTTCCGAAAATAATCATTTGATGAAAGAAATTTATAAAACTTTACAATTGATATCTAACGAAATAGAGAACCAAGGTATCACTTATTCAAGAATTAATTCTTTGAAAAAGGAATTGTTAANTAAGGGCTTTGATAAAATAAATTACTTAGAAATCTTGAATAGCTCTAATCTTGTTCCAATTTCTGACACGCCTTGTAAAGCAGTTGTTTTTGTATCGCTTACCGTTGATGGTATTAGGCTAATAGATAATGTTGAATTGAGAAATAAAGTTAAGAAAAAAAAAAATTTGATAATTAGTTTTTAAGGTATATGTGCACTTCTTCTGCTTGTGCNGTAGTACTATTCGACGAGGTAAGAGATATTCTTTCTGATGGAACTCCCATCTCAATAATTTTGTTAAATACTTCTGATGCTTTATTTCTAGCACTGTCTGCAAAGCTAGCACCACCTGTTGGACTAACTGCTACGACTTCAAATCCAGCAGAGGGCATTTGCTCAAGGGCGGCAGATACTGATTCAAATAAAGCTGATGAGTAGTCAAAAGAACTATCGTCAAACTTTATGATAAGTATCGCATTATCGTAATTTAAAGGGGCAACTTTAAGTTTGGTAGAATCCGAACTGGCTGTAGAGGATTGTTTTTTTGTAGGTGGGGGAGAGACGCTTATACCAAACTTCCCTACCTCTACATCCTCCGCTAAATTTTTCATGTATTGTCTTTCATCATTAAGAACTTGAATTTCACGCGAAATCTTAGATTCTAATTCATTCATCAATCTATCGTATAATACTGCTGTCCTTTGAACATCATCCTTTAGAACTTTGAGTTGATTATGATCTTCGTCAATAGCACCAGATATGAAAAAACTTGAATCAATGGCATTTTTTAGATGATCAATNAAGGCTGCATCAGCAGTTACTCTATTATTAACAATTTGAAGNTTATTAACATTGTTTTGAATATCCTCNAGAGCTCTTTGGGCATCATTCCATTGACCAACTAGAATTGGGTTTCCTGGGGTAGTTCCAATTTGAAGTCTTGATCTTATTGCACTTGATAATCCTTGGTAAACCGAAGTCTGTTCATCAACTAAATCTTTAAATCTTAAATAATCATTATTGTGCGAGGATACAGCATTTTGAATACTTGTTAAATCACTTCTAAATTGTGTTATCTTGCCACCAACGAAAGTTCCAGTTGGGCCTGTGTCATATTCAACTTGTTGCATTTGTTGAGGTGGTGGAGCAAATTGAGATGGAGGAATCTGTTGTGGAATAGGTGCCTCTTGAACAGTTTCAATTGATTGAGGAACTTCTTCTAAAGCGGGGGGTATAGAAACTTCTTCATCTGAAAGTGAAGGGAAGACATACTCTTGAACACCGGAACAAGAGATTAGCCCTAGAGTTAATATAAGTAATGTTAGGTTGTTTTTTATTATGTTGTTCATTGTAAAATATACATTTGGTTCAAAAAAGGTTAATAATTACATATAACTTATTAATGATCTAAAATAAACAAAAAAAAATAAATCAACTATCATCTTTTTTTAAATTTATACTATTATTTTTTATAAAAGAATTTTGTGCCCGTAGCTTAATTGGATAGAGCATCTGACTACGAATCAGAAGGTTGGGAGTTCGACTCTCTCCGGGCACGCCAAAAAANATGAAAAAAAAAAAATTCTTTAACACAACCTGTTGACATAATTTAGTGATTTATTACTATATATTGTGTAAATCTCTAAAATTGGTAGGAAATTAACTTATGAACTCACAAACATCAGCAAACTTATTGTCTCTTGAGCAAAATCAGCAAGGAGAAATTAAAAATCAACAAATACAGAAAAGTATCATTCAACCTGATCCCTCTAGGGATAAAAACCTCACTGATTTTGGAAAAGCAACTTTAATCGATAGATATCTTCTTCCTGGAGAAAATTTTCAGGACATGTTTATTAGAGTGGCCAGGGCGTATTCAGATGATATTGAACACGCGAAAAGGATCTACAATTATATATCAAATTTATGGTTCATGCCTGCAACCCCTGTCTTATCAAACGGAGGAGCAAAAAGAGGTCTTCCGATTTCATGTTTTTTAAACACCGTCCATGATAGTCTTGATGGGATCTTATCAACCTGGGGAGAAAATGTTTGGTTAGCCTCAAATGGAGGGGGAATTGGCACTTATTGGGGAGAGGTTAGATCAATAGGTGAAACTGTCAAGAAATCTGGTCAAACATCAGGTATTATTCCTTTCGTAAGGGTAATGGATTCATTAACTTTAGCAATTTCTCAAGGCTCTCTGCGTAGAGGTTCGGCAGCATGCTACCTAGACGTTCATCACCCAGAAATAGAAGAATTCTTAGAAATAAGAAAACCATCTGGAGATTTTAACAGGAAAAGCTTAAATCTTCATCATGGAATCAACATAACTGATGAATTCATGGATTGTGTAAAACATAATAAACAATTTTCACTTAAAAGCCCTAAAACAAATGATGTACTAAAAACAATCAACGCAAGAGAGCTTTGGCAGAAAATTTTGGAAACGAGAATGGCAACAGGTGAGCCCTACCTTGTTTTTGTTGATACTGTGAATAAAACACTCGCAAAGCATCAAAGAGACAGCGGATTGAAAGTTAAGACGTCTAATCTTTGTAGCGAAATTATGTTGCATACAGGACTCGATCAACATGGTAAAGAAAGAACTGCTGTGTGTTGCCTGTCGTCAGTAAATCTTGAAAAGTGGGATGAATGGTCAGATGATAAACAATTTATTGAAGATATTATGAGGTTTTTGGACAATGTATTGGATGATTTCATAGAAACCGCTCCTGAGTCAATGAAAAATGCTGTTTATTCAGCTAAAATGGAAAGATCAGTTGGTCTTGGAGCGATGGGTTTTCACAGTTTCTTACAAAAGAAAGGTATTCCATTTGAAAGTCCGTTGGCTAAAAGTTGGAACATTAAATTTTTTAAGCACTTAAAGAAAGAAGCAGACCAAGCGTCTCTAGTATTGGCCGTTGAGAAGGGAGCCTGCCCTGATGCCAAGGAAAAAAATGTGAAAGCAAGGTTTAGTCATAAATTAGCGATAGCACCGACAGCATCAATTAGTATTATCTGCGGTGGTACAAGTGCATGTATTGAACCAATACCAGCAAATATTTATACCCACAAGACTTTATCAGGCTCATTTACTGTCAAAAACAAATATTTAGAGAAACTTCTCGAAGCAAAATCAATCAATAACAAAGAAACTTGGCAGAGTATAATTGAAAATGATGGCTCGGTTTCCCACATTGCCCAGTTAAATCAAGAGGAAAAAGCTCTTTTTAGAACTGCCTTTGAAATTGACCAAAGGTGGATTGTAGAAATGGCAGCAGATAGAACTCCTTTTATCTGTCAGGGACAGTCAATTAATCTCTATTTGTCAGCAGATGTAGACAAGTGGGATTTAATGATGTTGCACTGGAAATCTTGGGAGCTTGGGATTAAGAGTTTGTATTATTGTAGGTCAAAGTCAATTCAAAGAGCCAGTTACGCTGGTGTTGAAGCAGATAATACAAAGCAGTGGCCTTCTAAAGAAATTAACAAGGACAAAACTGATTACGATGAGTGTTTATCATGTCAATAGGAGAAAAACAATGAAAAATAAAATAGTAGATTTAAAACCAGGATTACTTCAACCGTCCTATGCCTATAAGCCCTTTCGATACCCATGGGCCTTTGAATTTTGGAAAAGACAACAACAGGTTCATTGGATGCCTGAAGAGGTTCCTATGGGAGAGGATTGCAAAGATTGGGCTGTAAAACTTAATGACGGTGAAAGAAATTTACTTACACAAATCTTTAGGTTTTTTACTCAATCTGATGTTGAGGTTAATGACAACTATATCGAAAAATATTCACAAGTATTTAAACCAACTGAAGTGAAGATGATGCTAGCGGCCTTCTCGAATATCGAAACAGTCCATATAGCTGCATATGCTTTGTTGCTCGAAACTATTGGTATGCCTGATTCAGAGTTTACAGCATTCTTGGATTATAAAGAGATGGCAGACAAACATGATTATATGCAAACATTCACAGTCGACTCATATGAAGAAATAGCTAAAACATTGGCAATGTTTGGTGGCTTTACAGAGGGTCTTCAGTTATTTGCTAGCTTTGCAATGCTTTTAAATTTTCCAAGACATAATAAAATGAAAGGAATGGGACAGATTGTCTCATGGTCTGTAAGAGATGAATCACTTCATTGTGAAGGTGTNATAAAACTTTANCACGAATTTATAAAAGAGACAAAATGTATGTCACCTAANCTAGAATCTGAAATNATTGATTGTTGTGAGTACGTTGTTGCCCTTGAAGATAGATTTATAGATTTAGCTTTCGAGATGGGACCGGTAGAAGGAATGCAACCCAAGGATATAAAAAATTATATTAGATACATTGCTGATTGGAGGCTTAAGCAACTCAATCTAAAAACAATTTTTGGAATAAAAGAACATCCATTACCTTGGCTAACTGAAATCCTAAATGGTGTTGAACACGCAAATTTTTTTGAAGCTAGAGCCACTGAGTATTCAAAAGTTGCTACGAAAGGAAGCTGGGAAGGAAAGAAGGGAGTTTGGAACAACTTTGATGTAAAAGTTAAAAGTTTTAAAAAATAAACTTAATTTTTTTCAATGTAAAGTGACTGAGAGGGAAATGCAAATGAACATTTCCTTTTCTCAACAATTTTTTTTAGTTCAATTGCAAACTTATCCTTTATATTCATAAAATTATTATAATCTTTTGTGTTAGTAAAACATCTTACAAGAATATTGATAGAGCTATCAGCAAATTCGTCAATTTTTACAATAACAGCGGTTGATTCAGAGACAACAAAGTCTTTTGTATTATTATGAATGTGTACCTCAATATCCTTACAAATATTTTTTAGTTGGGCTACACTGCTACTATATTCTAAACCAATTATCCAATTTATTCTTCTAAATGTTATCTCAGAAATGTTTATAACTGCATTTTCTGCAAACTGAAAATTGGGAATATAACAAATTGATTTGTCAAATTTTCTTATTGATGTTGATCTAAATCCAATTTTTTCAACGCTACCTTCAATTATATTTTTAATAACAATTACATCTCCTTTTTTAAATCGTTTTTCAACTAAAACAAGTATGCCAGATATCAAGTTTTTGAATAAGTCTTGAGCACCAAGAGCAACAGCGACACCAAATAATCCGAGCCCAGCGATAATTGCGCCAACTTTTATTCCCCAAAGTTCTAAAACCGCAGAAAACCCAAGAATAAATACCAGTACTCTCATAGCCTTTACTATCCACTCAACTAAATCCTTTGAGAGTACTTTTTCTATGTTTTTTATACCTTGGATTAGTGGAAGTATTACTTTTTGTAAGAACCAAAATAATAGAATTGTAAAAAATGANAAATTNATCTTCTCAAAAGTTTTTTCAATATTATCATTGGTGTCTAACGAAATAGTAAAAACAAAAAAAGCTATNCTAATTACAAAAAATTTTATTAGATTATCAAACGAGTCTAGTCCTAAATTTTTTTTGTCTTCTTTCTTTGAAAAAAGAAAATACATTAATTTTTTTTTAATGAATTTTGTAATAAGATTTCTTAGTAGGAGAACACATAGAAAAAGAGTAACTGACATAACAATATTTATGAAATCAATATTCTGTATTAATCTTAAAAAGTATTCTTCAAAATCAAATTTATATAAAAAAATATTNTTCATATTTTATCTTTCTTTAGATAATTATAGCAGTCACTATATTTAAAACCTTCACGTAATAATTTCTTTAAAATTTTATCAAAATTCTGTTTGCTTATTTTTTCTATGTTACCAAATTTACTAGAATTTTGTTTGCTTACAAACTTCTCTATCTGTTTAGTATCAAATTCCATGTCACAATTAATAAAATTTGTTTCTTTTTTCACAATTTCTCTCTCAAAGTATTCCTTTTCAAGATAACTTATAATTTTTTTTTTNGAGAACCCTTTTTTAATAAAATAACTTATTTTCGATTTTATCAATTCCTCTTCATTAAAAATTCCTAGTTTATCATATTTTTTTAAAACTATTTTGATTTCTTGAGACAATTTGTCATATTCAATTTTGTTAATTTTCTTATAAAAAAAATCTTTTTTTATTTTTTTTTTTAGGATATTCTCAAATTTTTTTTTGGATACAGAATATCTTGATAGATAATATGCACAATAATTAGATAAATAATTCGATACCATTCTTATTATAAGTTACCAAATATTATATAAAAATATGAGTAAATTTAAAGTTTTTAAAGGTTTCAATAAAATAGGTTTTGCTACTCTATATTTAAAAGAAGTTAAGCGTTTTTTTAATGTATTTGCTCAGACTATTATCGCACCTGGAATCACGACGTTGCTTTTTTATATAATTTTTTCTTTATCGATTGATAGAGAATATCTAAACACAGAAAACTATTCTTTTTCAGAATTTTTGATACCAGGTCTTACATGCATGGCTATCATGCAAAACGCTTTTGCAAATACATCCTCATCAATTTTAATTTCGAAAGTTCAGGGGAATATTGTTGATATTTTAATGCCACCACTATCTGAATTAGAATTAACCTTTTCTTACGCCCTTGGAGGTGTTACGCGGGGAATTCTTGTGGGTGGAGCAATTTTGTTAATGATATTTGTCTGGGTACCCATAAAAATTCATAATTTATATGTTGCACTATATTTTGCTTTCTTTTCAGCATTATTACTTTCTTTGCTTGGTATATTATGTGGNATATGGTCAAAAAAATTTGATCANATGGCATCTATTACTAANTTTATAATACTNCCCCTTACTTTTCTTTCAGGTACNTTTTATTCTGTTGATAGACTCCCTGAATTTTGGCATTTTATAGCTAATTGGAATCCCTTCTTTTACATGATTGATGGATTTAGATATGGTTTTATAGGATACAATGATAGTGATATTAGGTTAGGTATTTTAATCTTGGCNNTTTTAAACCTAATATTTTTGTTGATTACAATTTATATTTTTAAGAAAGGTTATGGTTTGAGGAGTTAAATGAGCGTTTTAGGTGTCTATAGCCCCTATAATCTAGAATTTGATCATGGGGATGGTGTTTATCTTTACACAAATGATGGAACTCGATATCTTGATTTCACCAGCGGTATAGGTGTAATGAGTCTAGGTTATAGTCATCCTGGTCTTATCAATGCGTTAAAAAATCAAGCTGACAAAATTTGGCACTGCTCAAATTTATTTACTATCAATGGTCAAAAAACTGTGGCAAATAAAATTGTTAAAAATTCATTTGCTAATTCTGTTTTTTTCTGTAACTCAGGCGCAGAAGCTGTTGAATCGGGCATAAAAGCCGTAAGAAAATATTATTATGAAAAGAATGAACAGAAATTTAAAATTATCTGTACCAATAATTCATTTCATGGAAGAACTTTCGGAGCTATTTCTGCAAGTGGTAAATCTTCCATGACAAATGGATTTGAGCCAATACTTCAAGGATTTATTCAAGTTGATTTTAATGATTTCAAGCAAATAAGAAAGGTGGTTGATCATACTACAGCTGCGATATTGATAGAAACAGTTCAGGGTGAAGGNGGAATTACTCCGGCTAAAAAAGAGTATCTAAAAGATCTAAATAAATTTGCTGCAGACAATGATATTCTTTTATTTTTTGATGAGGTACAATGCGGGGTTGGAAGAACTGGAAAGTTCCTTGCAACTGAATGGGTTGACGAATTGCAACCCAATCTTGTCGCCATAGCAAAGGGAATAGGTGGTGGATTTCCTCTGGGGGCATTGTTACTAGATAAAAAAACATCAGATGCTATGAAGCCTGGTTCCCATGGTTCCACCTTCGGAGGCAATCCTTTGGGAATGGCTGTAGCGGACGAGGTTTTAAATCATGTTTTAAGGGAAGATTTTCTAGATCATGTAAGATACATTGGCTATAATTTGAGACAAAGTATTAAAAAAGACATTTTACCAAAATTCCCTCATTTGGTTTCCGAAGTAAGGGGGATTGGTCTAATGATTGGTCTTCAGGCAAATGTTACAAATACGAAATTAATTGAATCTCTCAAAAAACAAAGGCTTTTAACTGTTAAGGCAGGTCTCAATGTGATTAGGATGTTGCCACCATTAACTCTTGAAAAGAAACATGTCGAAGAGGCGATTGAAAAAATTGACAAAGCGTTTTCTAATTTGAAAAATGAAAAATAAAATCAAACATTTTTTAAATATAAACGAATTAAAAAGAAGTGACATTTTTAAAATCATTAAAAAAAGTCATGATTTAAAATCTTATTATGGTGANACGAAATTAAAAAAAAAAATGATCCTTGCCATGATCTTTGAAAAGCCCTCAACGAGAACACGTGTTGCTTTCGAGGTTGGTATGAAACAACTGGGTGGGGATGTTGTTGTTTTAGATCAAGGAGAAACTCAGCTTGGTAGAGGAGAATCACTACAAGATACGATTCAAGTTTTAAGTAGATACGTTGATTTGATAATGTATAGAGGCTCAAATGAAAACACATTATACGAGATGGCTGNCCATTCATCTATTCCAATAATTAATGGGCTCACCGACAAAAGCCATCCATGTCAAATATTAGCTGATATTATGACTTTGGAAGAGAGATTTAATTCTACAGACGGAATTGAAATTTGTTGGGTTGGAGACGGAAATAATGTTTGCAATTCATGGGTTCATGCATGTTCTCATTTTGATTTTAATCTAAACATAAGNTGTCCAAAAGGTTATTTTCCCAAAAAAAACTTAATCGATAAGCATAATAATAAAAATAATATAAAAATATTTCACAATCCAAAAAAAGCTGTAGAAAAATCAGATGTAATTGTAACGGACACTTGGTTTTCAATGGGCACGAAAAAAAACAAAGCTAAGGCTAATATTTTCAAAGAATTTCAAGTCAATAAATGTTTATATGAATCAGCTTTTAAAAAACCATTTTTTTTACATTGTTTGCCAGCTCATAGAGAAATAGAAGTTACATCTGACATAATTGATGGCGATAAATCCTTAGTTTGGGATGAAGCAGAAAATAGATTATATGTTCATCAAGCTATAATTTTGTGGTGTCTCAATAGAATTTAATTTTACCTTCTCCACAATAGCGGTGATAAAAGTATCAGTATAGGAAATAACTCAAGCCTTCCAATTAACATNCCAAAACTCAAAAAAATTTTGGATGAATCTTTAAGCTGATAATAATTTCCACTTGGTCCAATAATATCATTCAGACCGGGNCCAACATTTGCTAAGGCCGCTGCCGAACCAGATAAAGCTGTTAGCATATTTTGTCCGTCAAAAGCTAGAATAAGGGTTAACATTCCAAAGATTGTCATGTATAGAAAAAAAAACCCTGTTACTGAATTAAGAACATCTTCACTAATTTCTTTAGAATTAAACGTGGGAATGAAGACTCCTCTGGGTTGAATTATTTTTTTTACAATGTTGTAAGAAGTTTTTAAAAGAATTTGAATTCTAAATATTTTTAAGCCACAACTAGATGAACCAGAACAACCGCCAACAAGCATTAAAAAGAGAAATAGAAGCGTTGTAAATGAACCCCAAACGCTAAAATCATAGGTACTAAATCCACTTCCTGTAGTAATTGACGCAACTGAAAATGCAGAAATTCTTAACGATTCGAAAAAAGCAACCTCGTAATTTGTTTGTAACCATAAAGTTACAACGAAAGTTACAAAAAAAATAAGTATTAAAAAAAAGTGAACCTGGGAATTAGTAATTAAGTCTGTAAATTTTCCTCGTACTGCTTGAAAAAAAAGAATCAAAGGTAACGAAGATAGAACCATAAAAAAAATCGTTACAATTTCAATCGCGACAGAGTCATAATGCCCTATTGAGAAATCTTTAGTCGAAAATCCACCTGTCGCAATGATAGTCATTGCATGAGCAATGCTATCAAATAAATTCATGCCTGTTAAAAAAAGTGTAATTGAACATAATAATGTTAACGAAAAATAAACTATTCCAATTCCTGATGCAATTGAAGCTGTTCTCGGTAAAACTTTATCATCNTTCGAACTAAATTCAGTTTGAAAAAGTTGCATACCTCCAATTTTTAATATTGGAAAAATAGCAATAGCTATNACAATTATTCCGATTCCACCCAACCATTGGAGCATCGCTCTCCACAAAAGAATTGACTTATTGGTGTTATCAAGATTTTGGATCACGGTGGCACCTGTGGTTGTTAAACCAGACATTGATTCAAAAAAAGAATTTACAAAAGATAAATTTGGTGTACCTAAAAAAAAGGGTATTGAACCAATAACTGTGAGAAGAATCCATGAAATCAAAGTTAAAATAAAAGCAGACAGAATATCCACATCTTTATTTTTATTTTTAAAAATAAATGAGATATTGAAACCTGAAAACAAACACAAAACTGAAATAACAAAAAAAACTATCCAGTCTGTCCCATCTAAAATTAAATCATATATTCCAGGTATCAATAGGTAAAAAGAAAAAAAGATAAGAAGATTTCCTATCACAAATAGAGATGATTTTAAATTGTACATCTAGTTTAAGTTTCTTTTTTGATCAGGTATGTCTAAAGAAAAAGGTGGAATATTTACATCAAAAATTTTGCCTTTTAAATCCTGCATTTGGTAACTTCCAGACATGATTCCTGAATTAGTTTTCAATGGAGTTCCGCTAGTGTATTCAAATTCATCTCCGGGCTCTAACACCGGTTGTTCTCCAACAACCCCCTCTCCTTTGACTTCTCTATGATTTCCATTCGAATCAAAAATTTTCCAGTGCCTACTAATCAATTTGACTGAGGACTGACTGTTATTGGTTATCTTTACTTTGTATGCCCAAAGATAGGTATTTTCCGATGGATCGGAGTGATCCTCTAAATAAGTTGGTTCAACATCTACTATTACCTTTGGATTTTTCATTGAATTAAATATATGATTTTTTAAAACTGGTTTCTATATCTTCTATAATATCTTCTACATCCTCTAATCCTACTGATAGTCTAACCAAATTCTGAGAAATTCCTAATTCATTTTTTTCTTTGCTAGATAATTTACTGTGTGTGGTGGTGTCTGGGTGTGTGATAAGAGATTTTGAATCACCTAAGTTATTAGAAATATCGATTAAGCTTAGATTGTTAAGAAAATTAAATGCGATTTTTTTTTTTTCATTCTTTTGGGCTTTCAGCCTAAATGAGACTATTGTACCTCCTTTTTTCATTTGTTTTTTTGCTAATTTTAACTGAGGAAATGCTTGATGAAATGGATAACAGATAGAGTCTACAAACTTACTTTCATCTAAAAACTTTACAATTCTTTTTGTGTTATCACATTGTCTATTAATTCTTAATTCAAGTGTATCTAAACTTTTTACTAAGATCCAAGCATTAAATGGACTAATTGAAGGGCCAGTATTTCTTATAAAAGGTTTGAGAAAGTTTTCGCAGAAATTTTTAGAACCTAAAATTGCACCACCAAGAACTCTTCCCTGACCGTCAAGGTGCTTAGTTGCAGAATACATAACAATATCGGCACCCAATTTTATAGGTTTTTGAAGAAGTGGAGTAGCAAAAACATTATCAACAACCACCAATGCCCCAGAATTGTGAGCTAGTTTTGAAACTTTTTCTATATCGACAATCTCGAGACAAGGATTTGAAGGGGATTCAAAAAAAACAATTTTTGTTTTTTTTTTTAAAGCGATTTCCCACTCTTCAATATTTTTTCCATCAACTAACTCAACATCAATCCCAAAATTAGGCAAAATTTTTGTTAAAATAAAATGGCAACTTCCAAACAATGCTCTACCTGCAACAACTCTGTCTCCAGTTTTTAAATATGACATAAAGATAGTAAATACGGCGGACATACCTGTTGCTGTGATCCAACAAGACTCTGTTTCCTCTAGTTCTGAAAGTTTATGTTGAAGAGAATTTACAGTTGGATTACCAAACCGTGAATAAAGGTATCTTTTCGAGTCGTCTTTAAACGCCTTTTCTGCTTCTTGAGCGTTTCTGTAAACATAACCTGAAGTTAAAAATAAAGCTTCTGAGGTTTCGTCGTACATTGTTCTTTTCAGACCACTTCTTACCAGAATAGTTGAAATTTTTTTTTTAACCATGTTAAACTAATCCTAGTTTATTAAAATTTAACTTTAGTCGCGAATTTTATGAGAGCAACAACATTTTTTAAATTCTTGTTTATGTCTTTTTTGATTTTTTTGTATAGTAGTATCGATTCAAGGGAATTATCCATCAAACAACTTGAGGAAAGAAAAAAAGAAGATTTGGAGAGATTAAAAGAAAGAGAAAAACGAGGTAAAAAAGCATTTAGCAAAGAGATAAACTTAGAAACAAAAATAATTTTTTTAACCAAAGAAAGAAAAATTCCTCCTGTTTTATCAAATTTGGATCCTATATTGGACGATGAAGGGTATTATGGTGTAGACATTGCTATTGAGGATAACCTTACAACTGGAAGATTTTTAGGTCACAATTATCTAGTTGAGTTTCATAAAGTTTTATTAGAGGAAAATCTTATAGAAGAGTATAAAAAATTAATCAAAAATGGGGAGAAATATTTTGTAGTTGATTTGAATGCGGAAGAATTAAAAAAATTAGTTAATTTGGTAGAGTCAAAGAACTCTTTGATTTTTAACGTTAGATCTAAAGACGATTCATTGAGAAATGAAAATTGTAGGGATAATCTATTTCACATACCACCGAGTTATTCAATGCTTGCGGATTCTTTAACACAGTATCTTGTTAAAAAAAAATGGAAAAAATGGTTTTTAGTAGTTGGAGATAAAAAAAATGATAAAAAATTTGCTGATGCTTTAGTTAATTCTGCTGAAAAATTTAATATTAAAATTAAAGAAAATAAAGTTTGGGATTTTGCAGCCGATTTAAGAAGAACTGCTCAAAAAGAAGTACCAATTTTTACAAAGGGACCTAGTTACGACGTTCTTGTTGTTGCTGATGAGGAAGGGTCATTTGGAGAATATTTACCCTACAGAACATGGGATCCTAGGCCAGTGGTGGGTACACAGGGCCTCACTCCAACTTCATGGCATAGAACTCACGAGCAATGGGGTGCAACACAAATGCAGAATAGGTTCAGAAGAAAAAGTGGAAGATGGATGACAACAGTTGACTACGCATCATGGACAGCTGTGAGGTCTATTGGTGAGGCAGTTACGAGGGTCATGTCAAACGATGTCTCAAAAGTAAAATCATATCTGTTAGGTGAAAAGTTTGGTTTAGGTGCTTACAAAGGAGTTAAAGTTTCTTTTCGCTCATGGAATGGTCAGCTTCGACAACCAGTATTATTAGCTGCTCCCAGATCTATGATTTCAGTATCACCGCAAGAAGGATACCTTCATCCGAAAAGTGAACTAGATACACTAGGAAAAGACAAGCCGGAATCTACTTGTAATTTTTAAATTTTGATGTAAATATTAATTATGATTATTTACACAATAATACTTTCATTTNTCTTGTCCTTGGTGCCCTTTATAACCAATGCAAATCTGGCATATATTACTAACGAAAAAGACAATACTGTAAGCATAATTGATATAAATAAACAAAAAGTCATCAAAACTGTCGAAGTTGGCCAAAGACCTAGAGGAATTATTATGTCCAAGGACGGCAAACTAGTTTTGATTTGTGCTTCCGACGACGATAGAGTTGAAGTTAGAGAAGCAGAAACCCTTAAATTGAAATATCATTTACCTTCAGGGCCAGATCCTGAATTATTTATTTTGTCACCAGATGGATCAACTCTNTATATAGCTAATGAAGACGATGCNATGGTTACTGTTGTTGATATGATNGACAAGATGATAATTGATGACATACCAGTTGGAGTAGAACCCGAGGGCATGGGTCTCACTAACGATGGAGCTGTTTTAGTAAATACCTCAGAAACTACTAACATGGCTCACTTTATTAACACTGACAACCTAGAAATCGTAGAAAATGTACTTGTTGATCAACGACCTAGAGTTGCTGTGTTTACTCCCGGCGATACAGAGGTTTGGGTTTCTGCGGAAATNGGTGGTACAGTGAAAGTTATCAACCCTAATTCAAAGGAAGTTACTCATACAATCACGTTTGAAATTCCTGGGGTAAACGAAGAAAGTATTCAACCAGTTGGAATTAGACANACAAACGANGGGAAATATACCTTCGTAGCCNTGGGTCCAGCAAATAGACTAGCAGTTATTGATCAACAAACAAAAAATGTTGTCAAATACCTTTTGGTAGGTCAACGTGTTTGGCAAATGGCATTTACGCCTGATCAAAAGACTTTACTTAGTACGAATGGGGTCAGCAATGATGTTTCTTTAATTGATGTAAAGAAACTAAAAGTCATGAAATCGATTAAAGTTGGACGATTTCCATGGGGAGTTGTTATCAGTCCAGATTCATGATACCTTAATTTATCAAATGGAAGCATTAGATGTCAAAAATGTTACCCATAGATTTGGTACTTTTACAGCACTAAGTGAAGTTAGTTTAAAAATAAGTCCAGGAGACTTCACCGTTTTATTGGGTCTGAATGGTGCTGGTAAAACTACACTATATTCTCTTATTACCAGATTATACAACAACAAATCTGGGTCTATAAAAATATATGGTTTCAATGTAAGAGAAGAGTCCTCCGATGCATTAAAAAATATAGGTGTTGTGTTTCAGCAACCAACTCTAGACTTGGATTTAAGTGTTATAGAAAATCTTAATTATCACTCTGCTTTACATGGAATGCCTCGGAATCAAGCACAAGAAAAAATAAAACAAGAAGTCCAAAGAATAGGCCTTATTGATTGTATTAATAAAAAAATTAGGTCACTTTCAGGAGGTCAAAGAAGAAGAATTGAAATAGCCAGATCGCTTTTGCATTCACCAAAATTACTTTTACTCGATGAACCAACGGTTGGATTAGATATAGATTCAAGACAAATGATACTTAGCCACGTAAAAAATCTTTGCAAAAAAGAGAATCTTGCTGTTTTATGGGCAACTCATCTAGTTGACGAAATTGATAAAGGAGAAAAGGTCATAATTATTGACAAAGGTAAAGTTGTTAAGACAGGAAAGGTTGATGACATTTTAAAAAATACAAAATCTAAAAATATTAGGCAATCTTTTAATAAATTAGTTAAAATAAATAGATAAATGACTTTATCTAAATTCATCATATGTTTCTCAGGAATTGTTCTTAGGGAAGCCCTGCGTTTTGTTCACCAAAAAGAACGCTTTTTCTCAGCCTTGGTTAGACCTCTTGTTTGGCTTGGTATATTTGCAGCTGGATTCAGATCTGTTCTAGGAGTTTCAATAATCCCTCCTTATGAAACGTACATCACATATGAAGTTTATATCGCTCCAGGCCTGATTGCTATGATTCAATTATTTAATGGTATGCAGAGTTCTTTATCCATGGTTTATGATCGAGAAATGGGTAGTATGAAAACAATGCTGGTTAGTCCCGTTCCTAGATGGTTTCTCTTGGTATCAAAGCTTTTAGCAGGTGTCTTCGTCTCAATTCTTCAAGTTTATGCATTTCTTATAATAGCTAGCTTTTGGGATATTGTTCCACCTTTGTCTGGCTACATTACGATACTGCCAGCACTTATAATCTCTGGATTGATGTTAGGTTCGCTNGGAATGTTTTTATCTTCTGCCATTAAGCAATTAGAGAATTTTGCAGGGGTTATGAACTTTGTTATATTTCCTATGTTTTTTGCATCATCAGCTCTTTATCCGCTCTGGAAAATTGAAGAAACAAGTGAGTGGTTGTACTATGTTTGCTTTTATAATCCATTCACTTATGCAGTTGAAACAATAAGATTTGCTTTACATTCACAGATAAATATAGAATATTCTTTAGGTATTTTTGTTTTTACAGTTTTATTTTTGATTTTATCAATATTAGGATATGATCCAGGCAGAGGTTCTTTACAAAAAAAAGGTTGATTTATGAAATTTTTTATTTTATTTTTTTTGTCATTTTCTTTTTTACACGCTGAAGGAGATTTGACAATAAGGTCCAAAAAATTAGAACTAAAATTAGGTTCCGATAAAAGTGATTATGAAATGTCTCAAAAAACTTTTAATTTGGAAACAGGTAAAAGTTATAGACTTGAAATTTCTAGTATGGGGTTCAAGGAATATGAATTTGAAGCGGAAGATTTTTTTAAAAACATTTGGATTAGGTCAATTGAAATTGAGGGAGTTGAATTNCAAGCACCTGTTCTTCAAGAAATAGAGTTTGAGAGAGAAGGAGAAATTGAAATAAAGTTTGTTCCTATTAGACCTGGAAATTTTGAGTTTGAGATTGAGGGTCTTCAAAATAAAGGTATGGTTGGAAATTTCATTATTAAATAAGGGAGANTAATTATGTTTATTTTTAGATCATTTTTTTATGTATTGATATATACATTAACATTCGGCACAATTGCCACAGCTAACCCCCCGGAAAAGTCACCAAAAAAATGGCCATGTGATCAAGTATACAATCCAAAATTAAATTTACAATCTATATGGCAAGGACCATCAATAGAGGAAGCTATCAAAACTTGGTGGAAGAACGACGATGTTATTGAAATTGTAAATTTATTGTCAGATCCTGTTCTTAGCGAAGCCGATGGAACAAAAATTATAGAGGACTTTGCAAAGAAATTTACGTATTTTGGGTTAATTAATAAAAAAGAGAAAAACGAAAAACTTGTTTATTTATTTGCTGGGTTGTACCAAAAAGCTGTAGACAAAAGAAGACGACAGTATGTCGGCATAATTAAGTTTGTAGATCGTCAAGAGTCTATAAGAAAAGAGATTGGNCAAGCTTCAAAGTTGTTAAGAAAATACAGAAAAGACAAAATTGACAAAAAGGACAAAAAATATGTCAATGCGGATGCCCAGCTTAAATGGAACACCAGAGTATTTGACCAAAGGGCAAGATTAACAGAGTATATTTGTGAAGAGCCAGTTTATAACACCCAGAGGCTGGGGTATCAATCTAGAAAAATTCNTTCATATTTGAAATAATTTCACATTTAGTTGGTGAATACACTTAATTCTTAAGATGAATTTTACATGAATATCTAAATCAGTTTTCCTTAAGATTATTATTGTATAAAGTTATCAAGCTCACATGGTGAGTTTATCCAAACTATAACAAAGGAGAAAATTATGGCTTGGACAAAACCAACGATTTCTGAGATCTCTGTAGGTCTAGAAATCAACTCTTACGCTTGCGCTGAGAAGTAATTCAGTTATAGCTAAGAAAAAGTTCCTTGAGGCTAATTAGCCTCAAGGAGCACTTATGAAATATGTTAAAAGTTTTAGTTCTAGGATCCGGTGCAGGTGGTGGATCACCACAATGGAACTGTAATAGTTCTGTGAGTAAGGCCATAAGAAATAAAGAAGTTGGAACTTCCCCAAGAACTCAGTCTTCAATCGCGGTTACAACTGATGGCGTAGAATGGTTTTTATTTAATGCTTCCCCAGATCTTGGTTCCCAGATTTTGAACAATCCACAGATGCACCCTAAAAAAGAACCTAGACATAGTCCAATTAGTGGAGTAGTTGTTACTAATGGAGATGTAGATCATGTAGCAGGTCTACTTTCTTTGCGTGAAAGACAAAATCTAGCAGTTTATGCACATCCTAGAGTTCACAGTGTCCTTAAGGAGAACTCAATATTCAATGTACTAAATCCTGACTATGTTGATAGAAGAGAATTAAGAATGAATGTAGAATTTGAACTTCAAAACAAAAATTCTAAAGGAGTTGGAATATTTGTTGAAGCGTTTGAGGTTCCAGGTAAAATTGCTCTTTGGCTTGAGGATGAAACTAAAGGTGAGGATTATGGTTCAGAGGAGGGAGACACAATCGGATTAAAAATTATGTCAAAAGAAGACGGCAAGTGTTTTTTTTACATTCCAGCCTGTGCTAGAATGACTTCCAGTTTGTCAGACAAATTAAAAGGTTCAGAAATGGTACTTTTTGATGGTACTTTATGGAAAAATGATGAGATGGAGTCTAGTAATGTTGGACAAAAAACTGGTCAAAGAATGGGTCATATGAATAATTCAGGACCTAACGGAACAGTCGAAGTTTTTAAAAAAATTGATGTAAAAAGAAAAATATTTATCCATATTAATACTACTAATCCCATCCTTTTGGGA
This sequence comes from Rickettsiales bacterium, assembly GCA_002711625.1. Lineage (GTDB taxonomy): Bacteria > Pseudomonadota > Alphaproteobacteria > Methylaequorales > Methylaequoraceae. The sequence continues at coordinate 20,694 of PARR01000022.1, forward strand.
ACTTCCGAGGAAAGAAAATTTGTTGAATCCAATGGTTGGGAGGTTAGCTACGACGGAATGGAGATTAATTTATGAAAAATTTAGCTATTAATACAGAATTAAGAGATGGAGAATTGCTTACAAAAGAAGAATTCGAGTCAAAATTGAGGAATATCGGCAATGAAAGATATCACGACAATTGCAGATTTCACCATCTTCTTCACAGTGGAAAATTAAATAAAGGACAAGTTCAGGCCTGGGCTATAAANAGATATTACTATCAAATTAATATTTCAATCAAAGATTCCGCTTTGATGTCAAGAATTACAGATCCTGCCTTAAGACGTGTTTGGATTAAAAGAATATTAGATCATGATGGAAGAAAAGACGACGAGGGTGGTATTGAGAGATGGTATAAGCTTACAGACGGTTTAGGTCTTGATAAAGAATATGTAAAGTCAACCAACGGTATTTTACCGGCAACCAAATTTGCGGTCGATGCTTATGTTTCTTTTGTAAAAGAAAAAACTCTTTTGGAAGGTGTGACATCTTCATTAACAGAATTATTTGCTCCTAAAATACACAAAGAGAGAATAATCGGCATGCTTGAAAATTACGATTTTATAAACGACATAACGATGGCATATTTCAAAAAAAGGGTTGACCAAGCTACTGATGATGCTGACTTTGTATTGAATTACGCTCTTGAAAACGCTAAAACTAGACAGGAGCAAGAAAACGTTTGTCATGCCCTTAAATTTAAAACTGATGTCTTATGGGTTATGCAGGATGCTCTGTATCATTCATACATAAATGGACACATTCCACCAGGAGCTTTTATTCCAGAGGATTTTAATGATAGATACACTGAAAATAACTGATGATGTTTTACCAAAGTTCCCAAAGCATGTTAAATTTAGATATAATAAGCCGAGGGACGAATGGGTTATTCTTGCTCCAGAAAGACTTGTTAAACTTGATGATATTGCTGTTGAAATTCTCAAGTTGGTTGACGGAGAAAAATCTGTTAGGATTATCTCGAAAGAGCTTAGTAAAAAGTTTAGTGCACCTGAGGATGTCATTCTTAAAGATGTTAAAGAAATGTTGCAAGATTTGTCAGATAAAGGATTTATAGAAGAAAATGGATGATGTAAAAGAAACAAAATTAAGGACAGCTTCTGAGCACGGCATTCAAGCTCCTCTAGCCCTTTTAGCAGAATTATCGCACAGATGCCCATTGCAGTGCCCTTATTGTTCTAATCCTGTTCAATTAGAAAAAAAAACTGGTGAACTATCCACTGATGAATGGAAATCAGTGGTCGACCAAGCTGTAGAGATGGGTATGCACCAAATACATCTGTCTGGAGGGGAACCAACTGTAAGGCACGATTTAGAGGATATTGTGGAACATTGTTCAAAAAAAGGATTGTATACAAACTTGATAACATCCGGAGTTCTATTAAACCCAGACAGATTAAGAAAGTTAGAGTCACTTGGACTGGAACATGTGCAATTATCTTTTCAGGATACTGATAAAGAGAATGCTGACAGGATTGGTGGATACAAAGGAGGCCATGCAAAGAAATTGGAGGTTGCAGGTTGGGTAAGAGATGTAGATTTGCCTCTAACATGTAATTGCGTTGTACATAGGCAAAATATAGATAATTTAGAGAATTTTATAAACATGGCTCTGGAATTAGATGCAGAAAGGGTGGAAATTGCTCAGGTGCAATATTATGGTTGGGCGTTAAAAAATCGGGCTGCTTTTATTCCCACACCTGAACAATTAGATCATGCTACTGAAATCGTCGAAAAAGCAAGGATTGATCTCAAGGGAAAGCTTGTAATAGACTATGTTATACCAGATTATTATGCTAAACACCCGAAGAATTGCATGGGTGGATGGGGTAGAAGATTTTTAAATATGAACCCAAAAGGCGAGGTACTACCTTGTCACGCCGCAGAAACAATCCCTCATCTAAAATTTGATAATGTTAGAGAAAAGAGTTTGAAATGGATATGGGAAAACTCAGAAGCTTTTAATTTATACAGAGGTACCGACTGGATGCCAGAACCTTGTAAATCTTGCGATAGAAAAGAAATTGATTGGGGAGGGTGTAGATGTCAAGCAATGGCTCTAACTGGAGATGCAAAGAACACCGATCCTGCCTGTTCTATTTCACCCCTTCACAACCAAATCTTCGATATGGCTAATGACGAGGCTAGAAGAGCTCCCCCAGAATTCATATATAGAAGATATGGGGTAAGATTTAATTCTCCTATTTAATAGGAGCTCTACCCCTAATTAAAGCATCGGTAGTAGAATCTTCAGCTTTTTTTCTTTTTCCCGGACGTAAACTCAATATTGGGACATTGTGCTTTGTTAAAATAGCATCAATTTCTTTTTGATTAGATTTTATAAACTTGTTAAGTTTTTTTTTCCAATCGGTTTCACCGTCTCTAACACCCATTGTGGTATAATAATCCATTCTACCCCAACCTTGATCTGTAGTTTCAAGAGGGATAAATGTATATTTAGTATTGTCATATCCCTTTTTATTAAGGTAATACGTACCTATTGGGCCAGACATAAAAACAATGTCTGTCAGTCCATCAATTAAATCGTCAATCATTGTTTCTCCAATAACTGCAATTCGAGGGTCAAAGGTTAGATTATAGGGCCTGACACGAGACATAAGATTGTATCTTTGAAGAACAAAAGTAGGAGGAGTGCCCGCTTGAGCACCTATACTGAGTTCAGCAAGTTGTGGATGATCTGGTCTGTTAACATCTATACCGTTGTCATTCAAAAAAATCATGCCATATGACCAACGCATATACGGAACAGTATTGAGAACAAGTTCGTGATTGGCAGTTATTCCAATGATAACATCACATTTTTTCTTATCTAATGTATTTCTCACATAGCCGATGACTTGCGGAAAGAACTCATAAACAACAGGAATATCAAGTTTTTTTCCTAAAAGTTCTGCAATATCATTCTCAAAACCGTCACCATTTTCATTTGAAAATGGTAAATTAGAAGGATCTGCACAAACACGAAGATTATTCTTATCTATAGCTTCAATTGCGCTCTCTCTAGCGATCGATTTTTCAGCAAGAAAGAGTGTAATAATCAAACAAAATGAAGAAGTAAGTTTTTTCAAAGTAATTAAAATTATTCTTTGAATTTTGGCAACTTAGGTAATCTAACGCCTCTTCTTATTTTACCTTCAGCTCTAGCTCTAACATATCTATAAATGTCATTAATGTGTGGTTCAACATTTGTATTTTCACCAAATGCAGGCATAACATTACCTGCTTGTGCACCATCTGCTTCATAACGACCATTCGCAATAACTGTAAAAAAATCAATGTAATCAAGACCATTTTGAACTGATTCCATTAATGAGGGAGCATATGTACTACCCATTGCATCAGGTCCGTGACATACATGACATTCAGCGTGATAGGCTCTCCAACCTTTGTAGGTAGCAAAATCCATCCAGCCATACTTCATTTCAACCAGAGAGTCATCGGCACGACACTTTTCCAGTTCTTCATCTGAAACGAAATCAACCGCTTTATCTTGACAATATATCTGTATTAAGTTCAGAGGCTTGTCAGTTGCAGGATCTTTTCTATCTCCTTCACCATAGGTTATATAATAAGTTGGGTCGTCATTTTCGTCAAATTGGGGCTCAATTGCATCAGGCTTTGGCATAGAACTGACAATTGAAAATGAGAAAAAAGTCAAGGTAGTAAAAATAAAGTGTTTTAAAAAAGTCATATTCAATCCATCCATAAGTTTAATAAATATATATTATTTATATTGTATATATTAACAAAAACTCAATAGTTTAATAAGAATTTTTTTTGCAAAAAAAAAGCCCAGATTTTCTGGGCTTTTTTAATGTTAAACTGTTTTACGCTACTACGGTAGAGCGAAGACAGTTAATACACCACCAAGTGCAGTGTGATCAGCTAGTGCAGAGTATGCACCAACAGCACCTAAACCTGCAGTTGGATCAGTAAGACCAGCAGCTAGACCAATACCAGCCCAACCACCAACACCTGATAGGATACCTACATATTGCTTACCTTTATGTGAGTAAGACATGAAGTTACCAATAATTCCAGATGGTGTTTTGAACTTGAACAGTTCCTTACCAGTTTTACTTTCAACAGCTTTAGCAAAACCTTCTAATGTACCATAGAAAGTAATTCCACCAGCTGTAGACATAGCACCACTCCATACAGAGAAAGGCTCAGGGTTAGACCATACAATCTTACCTTTATCAGCATCCCATGCAATGAAGTTACCTAGATGATTTCCGCCTGGAGCTGGGTACATAGATAATGTAGCACCAACATAAGCGTTACCAGCTACGTAGTCTACCTTGAATGGCTCATAATCCATACAAACGTGGTTTGTTGGAACCATGAATAACCCAGATAGTCTATCGTAAGAAGCAGGCTGTTGGTCTTTAGTACCAAGAGCTGCTGGGCAGATGTTAGTAGTATTTACATCTTCACCTTGGTGAGCAGTTGAATATCTATCAACTACTTGTGGACGACCAGTTTTCATGTCAACATGAGTAGCCCAGTTAACAGCTGGATCGTATTTTTCAGCAACAAGTAATTCACCTGAAGCTCTGTCCATAGTGTAAGCAAAACCGTTTCTGTCAAAGTGAACTAACGTTTTACGATTTTTACCTTTTACTTTCATGTCAACAAGAATCATCTCGTTAACTCCGTCGTAATCCCACTCGTCATATGGAGTCATTTGATATAACCATTTAGCCATACCATTATCAGGGTTACGAGCGTTTATTGTCATAGACCATTTGTTGTCACCTGGACGAACAACTGGGTTCCATGTTGATGGGTTACCTGTACCGTAGTACAATGTGTTTAAGCTAGAGTCATAACCGTAGAAACCCCAGATTGAACCGCCACCAATTTTCCATGCGTCACCAGGCCAAGTACTCAAGCTTGAGTCCTTACCAACTGGTTTACCCATAGAAGTAGTTTTATTTGGATCAACTAACATATCCTTATCAGGACCCATGCTGTAAGCTCTCCAAAGTCTTTTACCAGAGTTGATGTCATACTGTGTCCAGTTACATCTCACACCGAACTCAGCACCAGAACAACCAACACCAACCATATCTTTGATTATGAATGGTTGACCTGAACCAGTAGATGCTGAAACACCATATTTACCAGTACCAGCGTGTAGATTAGTTGTAATCCACTTTTCTTTACCAGTTTTAGCGTCTAAAGCAATTACTGAAGTATCAGCTGCGTGTAATACGATAGTGCCGTTAGGGTGATAATTCACACCACGGTTAACGTTATCACAACACATGACAGAGATAACTCTATCCATTGTTTCACCACCTGGATATTTACCACCTTTAACAGGGTTATATTTCCAGATAATTTTTTGGTTGTCATTTAAGTCTAAGGCGTACACAATATTTGGAATTGCAGTGTGAACATACATTACATCTCCAACAACAAGTGGACCACCTTCGTGACCTCTAAGAACACCAGTAGAGAAAGTCCAAGCAACTTTCAAGCTACCAACATTACTTTTATTGATTTGATCCAACTCAGTGTAACGTTCGCCGGCATAGTTACCAGACTGTTGAACCCACTGATTAGGATCGCCCATCATTTTTTCTAACTTTGAATTAGCACTTACAGCGAATGGAAGAGCTAATGCAGCAGAAGCGATTAAGCTATTTTTCAAAATACTCATAAAGTATTTCTCCTTTTTATTTAGTTAATATTCAGGACAAATGTCCCAACTCTGATGAAAAGCTATCGTAACAAAAATTTGCTTAGATAAATTTTCCTCCCACAAGGATATTAAATATCCTTATAGTTACTATTTATATTATAAATGATATCAAGATTTCAAGTAAAAAATGAATGTAAGATGAACAAAAAATTGTCAATTTGTTCATGTTAGAAAAAAATATCAATCTAATCAACTACTTAAATAGTTGTGTTGACTAAAAAAAAGTTGTGGATAACTCAAAATAAGTATATTTTTATANTAAATAACTATGTTTATTNGGTAAAAAACTTTACAAACCCTAACTNAGTTAATATTTTATTTGTATGATTACCAAATATTTCAATTTTTTTTTTCTTACTTTCTTTCTTATGGCTAATGCAATATATGCTTCTGAGGAACAAAATATAACAAATAAATGGTCAAATGAAATTAAGGGTCTAGTTTTTGACGAAGATCGTAAAATCCTTGATGGAAGTAACTTGTTTAATTTGGTAACTCCATACAGAGCTATGGACGCGGCGGTAGTTCCTATTGAAATTAACTTTAATTTTTTTCAAAAAGAAGATAAGTATGTAAAATCTGTTGTACTTGTAGTTGATGAAAATCCGGCTCCTATAGTTGGAAAATTTAATTTTACACTTAAAACTGGAAATGCAAGTTTCTCAACAAGGATTAGGGTTGACAGATATACCTATGTAAGAGCTATAGTTGAAATGAACGACGGTAATCTATACATGAACTCAAACTACGTAAAAGCTGCTGGTGGTTGTTCAGCACCTAGTTTGGCTGATATGGATTCAGTGATGGCTAGATTAGGAAAAATGAAAATGAACTTCATAAAAACAGGTCCTATTGGAAGTATAAATAAAGCGAAACTATTAATCAGTCATCCTAATTATTCAGGTCTTCAATTCAATCAACTTACCCGTTCTGAGATTCCTTCCCATTTCGTTAATATGATAGAAATTCATCAGGATGATGAACTTATTTTTAGTGCCTCTCCAGACATNTCATTATCCGAAGATCCGGCAATAATCTTTAATTATCTTGATTCTGGAGGTTTAATCCAGGTTAATGTTGTCGATAGCGAGGGTCTTAATTTTTCCAATAAATATAGCTCAACAAAAAAAAAGTTTACCTCAAAGGATTAAAAACATTCTAATTCAGACGCTGCTTGAGCTTTGAANAGTTTATCCATTCTTTCTTTTGAAAGACCAACGCTCTTAAATGCTTCTTCTCTTGGACTAGCACCTTCCCATAATCTAGCAATAGCTTCAGCTTGTGCATATTCTTCATAATTAATTCTCTTGGCAATTTCATCGACTGCACAAGAACACTTTGCCATAAAATCACGATTGTTAGCATTCGAGCTCATACACGCAAACACAAATTCTGATCTGGCTAAAGTAGGAAAATCATTTGAAATNACATTCTTGTTGGGAATTAATATCGATAAAGCTAATAATAATAGTGTCATTTTAATTTTATTTTTCATGTGTTGTTATCCTTTCTTTTTTTATATTCATCTCTGAGTTCTTTGTTTGTCCTAATACCCTGGAAAGTAAGTGTTTCTTTAACCATATCATCAGGATTTTCTAAATCTTTGATATATGTCTCCATTTTATAAATATATCCAGGAATTTCCTTAGATAGAGTAACTTTAAACTCTTTGGTTTTATACCTAGACACCCTATTTTTCAATTTAGTTTCCAGAAATGGTTGAAATATCATTTCCTTACCCAACAATGATTTNCCATTATAGTTAATTTTTGTGTCATAAATATCAGTTGCTGCAATAGTATGACGAATCCTATTTCGAAAAAATAACGCATTCCCCCCTGTAAGTCTTTGCATATCCCTTGTATCTCTCTCAAAAAAAAGCATGAAAACGGGATTGCCCTTAGCACCGATTTGAGGTGGGAATCTAACTTTATTTCTCCCTTTTAAATATCTAAATGTAATATGCTTTGTAGCNTCGTTGTTAACCTTTACAATATTCAAAACAACATTTCCNACAAAATTATCTTCCCTTGTAGATTTCTTTTCAAACTTATAATANATACGTGATGGTTCNTTAATTGTTTCTAAATGTTCATCAACAAATAGGCTTACATTAGCAGTTGACATTTCTTTTATTAGCTCCAATTTNTATTCTTCTGTGCCCCACTTAGCTCTTTTCTCTTCAGCATTAACAGCATTCGAAAAATCATCCTCATCTATATTTATTTTCTCTTGTGAAATTGACGATGTACCAAAGAAGAGGATTATTAAAAAAAAGTTTNTAATTCGTTTTACATTCATAATATACTTGTCAATATTACTAAAATACTTTTATAGTGAATATTGATATTAATTTCAATAAAGATATATATCATATAATGAATCAAAAAAAAGAAAATTTCACTGTAATTTCTACTGGGTCTTGGGTTCCATCAGATTTAGATAACAAAACTGATTTAGCCAAAATTTACAAAATTTTTATTAATGATTTAGATCTTGAAGCATTTATTGGTATTCATGAATATGAAAAAAAGAAAAAACAGAAAATTAGAATAAATATAGAAATTGAGGCACATGACAATTTTAAAGACTTAGATGATGATATTGACAACGTGGTATCTTATGAGTTTATCGTGGGCGATATAAAAAAACTTCTTAAAATTGGGCATACCGGCTTGCTCGAAACCTTAGGAGAAAAAATTTCAGGGGTATGTTTCAAAGACTCGCGAGTACTCAATGCAAAAATTAACTTACAAAAGATGGAAGTTTTTAAAGAAACAAAAAGNGTAGGAATTGAAATTTTTAGAAAAAAGGATATAGAATTTAAAAAGGGTATTCATTCAAGGAAAAAAAAATTCAACAAAATATAGAACACATCTTATGTGGATTATAAAAATAGGTGGGAGTTGGATAAAAAGCAACCATTTGGATGAACTTATCTCCAAATTAGCTAATTTTAAAAGAGAAAAAATTTTAATTGTGACTGGTGGTGGATGCATAGCTGATTCGATAAGAGAAATATTTAAAATTAATAAAATGGAGGAATNTGCCGCTAATTTTCTCGCTCTGAAAGCAACAGAAATATTTGGTCACATGATTTCTCAAAAGAATTCGTCATTCAAAGTTTCAGAAAGCACATCAATCGTCAGCAACAAATTGGTAATTTGGTCCCCTTCAAAAAAACTACAAAGAGAATCTACTTTTGAAAAAAACTGGAACTCAACCTCCGATTCAGTTGCCATGTGGTTAGGGAATAAAATTGATTCAAGAGGAATTATATTTTTAAAATCAATATCTTTTGAGTTTAAAAAAGAATGTACACTTAAGAAATTACAAAACAAAAATATTCTTGATAAAAATATTCATAAATATTTGAAAAAAAAAATTATTCTTAAAATTGCNGGCCCAGANATTTTGAAACATTTATCNAGGTANAATTGTTGGGAAAAAATAGCATCAAAATGTTGCGNGGTTGTNAGTAAATAATGGTCNATAATNAGNAAAAATGGGCNTGGGTTTTAACAGGTTCAGGACACTTTTTTAGCGAGTCAATTGAAATTATAAATTCTCTTGGTAATGTAGACTTATTTGTTTCAAAAGCAGCTGAAGAGGTCCTTGTGATGTATAAGAAAAAAGATAAGCTATCCAAAAATATCACAATTTATAAAGACAATTCTGCCAGTTCCGTNTCTGTTGGAAAATTTTATAAGGGCACTTATCATACCTTAATAATGGCTCCCACTTCAAGTAACACTGTAGCCAAATGTGTTTTAGGTATTTCAGATACACTAGCCACTAATATTTTTGCTCAATCAGGTAAATGTAAAGTTTTTTGCATTTATTTTCCCTGCGACACCGCACCTGAGCTAAAAACCTTATCACCAAGTGGCTTTGTCGATGTTTATCCAAGAGATATTGATTTAGAAAATGTAAAAAGGTTAGAAAAATTTAAAGATATCAAAGTTACAATGAGTTTTGAGGAACTTAAAAGTGAAATTTTTAGGAGGAAAGAATGCCTGAAAAAATCCTTTTCCTAACAGGAAAACTTGCGGAACGTCAGCTAAAAAGAATTCTCAGTGCAATGAAGCCTGGATTCAGCTTTAAAATAAATCAAGTGGGTGTAAGTGTTGCAGCATTAATGTCAGAAAATATAATTATGAGGAGAGTATCTAAGGAACACGACATAGATAAAATTATAGTTCCAGGTAAATTTAGGGGCGATTTAGATAAATTATCAAATTTTTTTAATGTTCCAGTTGAAAGAGGACCAGATGATTTAAGTCATTTGCCCGATTATTTTGGNCTAGAAAAAAGTAAACAGGATTTAGAAGAATATGATTGTCAGATTTTCGCTGAAATAGTAGATGCCACAAAACTGAGTGTTGAAGATATTGTAAAAATTGCAAAAAACTATTCTCAATTAGGTGCAAATGTTATTGACCTTGGTTGTATGCCGGATACTAAGTTTAGTCACCTTGAAAAAACTATTGAAAATTTAAAAAATCTTGGATTAAAAGTATCTATTGANTCNGCTAATTATGATGAGCTNNTGAGGGGTGGAAAGGCTGGAGCAGATTATCTTTTAAGTATAAATGAAAAAAATTTTGAAATATTGGAAAAAGTATCATCAACTCCAATAATTATACCAAATTCTCCTGGTGACATGGACTCTCTTGAAAGAATCATAAATATTCTACAAAAAGGAAAAAAAGATTTTTACGCAGATCCGATTCTTGATCCAATTCATTATGGATTCTCTGATTCCATTGTTAGGTATGTGGAATTAAGAAAAAAATTTCCAGAAATAAAAATACTTATGGGAACTGGAAACTTGACGGAATTAACTGATAGTGATTCGGTTGGTGTTAATGCTATATTGATGGGCATAGTTTCTGAGCTATCAATTGGTGCAGTTCTTGTTGTTCAGGTAAGTGAACATTGTAAAAATTCAATTAGAGAAACTGATATCGCCAGAAAAATAATGTTCTTTTCAAAAAAAAATCAACGTCTTCCATTCGGTATTGACGATGGCCTTATGTGTTTGTCAGAAAGGAAACCAAAAAGATTCTTAAAAGATGAAGTCAAAGAAATTGTCGATATGGTAAAAGATAAAAATTTTAGAATACTTTTAGGTGAAAACGGAATTAATGTATTTAATTCTGAATCTCATCAGGTTGGATTTAACCCCTACGATTTTTACGAAAAAATGAATGTCCATACAGATGGTAGTCATGCTTTTTATTTAGGTGTTGAACTAGCTAAAGCACAAATCGCCAATGAACTAGGTAAAAATTATGATCAGGATAATAATTTGAAATGGGGAAAGATAAAAAAAAATAAAATTGATTTGAAGAAAAGGCCAAATCTTAAAATAACTCAAAAAAAATGATATATGAAACAATAATCTCTACAATTGACAAAAATGGAAACGTAAATTTTTCTCCTTTTGGTATAAAAAAAACAAACGACTTTATTTTTATTTCACCTTATGTTCCCTCCAAGTCTTTAAATAATCTAAAGGAAACATCATGTGCAGTAGTTAATTATACAACCTCATCATTGGACTTTGTCAAATGTATAATTGGGAAAAAAAAATTTAAAATAAAAGAATGTAAATTTATAAAGTGTTTCTTCATGGAAAATTGTGTCTGTTACGATGAAGTAGAGGTTGTTGGGTTTGTTGATGACAAAGTCAGGCCCAAATTTAAATGTAAAATAGTTAGTTCAAAAAACCTGAACAAATTCCAAGGTTTTAATAGAGCTCAATTATCGATTATAGAGGCTTGTATTCTAGCCTCAAGGGTAAAAATGATTGAGAGAAACAAGATATTCAAAGATTTAAGCTATTTGGAAATTGCAATAACCAAAACAGCAGGTATTGAAGAAAGAAAAGCTTGGAGACTGATTAACGATTATATAACAAACGAATTATCGAGATTATAAATAAAAAATGAGTAAGCTTCTTGTTAGTTGTAAGAATGCATCTGAGGTGTCAGTAATAAAGCATTTGGTAGATATAATAGATTTAAAAAACTCTGATGATGGTGCTCTTGGAGCATGGAAAACTGAAGAAATATTAAATGTAACAAAACATAAAAATTCAATGCCACCAATTTCAGCTACTTTAGGGAATTACAAGGATATTGAGTTGATAATACAAAGACTTCGCATGTTTGACAAATTAGGATTGGATTATATAAAATTTGGAATTTTCACTTCGGTTCAAGAAGAGATCGACTATTTGCTATATAGAGTTGAAAGAGAAGAGATAAAAACGAAGATTGTAGCAGTTTTATTTGCTGATTTTGAATTTCATAATGACGATATCAAGATTAGTTTAATGAAATTTAGTAAATTCAAAATTAGGTATGTGATGCTTGATACAATAAAAAAGAAAAATTTAAGTCTGCTCCAAATTTATGATGAAAATTTTTTAAAGGAATTGGTCAAAATGTCTAAATCCAATAATATTAAAATCGGATTCGCCGGACAAATTAAAGAAGAAGATTTGAATAAGTTAATAAAACTCGATCCATATCTCTGTGGCATAAGATCAGCTGCTTGCTTTGAAAAACAAAGGAAAAATCAAATATCAAAAACTAATGTAAAAAAAATTAAGTTTTATTTTGATGTCGATAACAAGTAAGCAACTGAAAAAGCAGGCGCATGCAGTGCTGCCATTGTTTTAAGTTTATCTGAACTATTAGTAATCAAGTTGTCAAAGGGTAACAATCTACATTTTTTAGGTTTAAGCAATTTTATAAGTATATCTTTACCAATTCCACTTGTTATTATTGGGTGTTCTGGTTCCAAATTATATTTTTTTCTCAAGATATTTATTGACTTGTTAATTAAAGCAATTTGCTTACTAACAATATTTTTAGAAATTTGAATTATAAAATCCTCTAAAGAAGTATCATAGTCAATTCCAAGGTTTCTAGATACTCTACACAAACTGTTAATATAGCTTTTACTTCTGAGATCTGAAGTATCATCGATGTCGTGATATAACTCCAGCAAATTACTGATTCTATATATATCAGCCATGTTGGAAAAAATTTCTGGAATAATATTAAAAGTTTTATCATCGATTTTTACTTTATTGGTAATACTGAATATGGGTGTTCGTACTAAGCCAGAATATAATAATTCTGAGTTATTCAATCTTGAAAAATCATCAAAATGGACATTTTTAATTTTATTATTTTTAACACATATCAAATCAGTTGTTGTTGATCCAAAATCTATGATAATACAATTTGAAACTTCATGGGAAACATAACTTCCAATTGCATGCCAATTCATAGAGATAACATTTTTGTATTTAGCTTTTTTAACAAAAGAAGACTTACCTAGAGAATAAAAAAAAAAGTCGTTCTTCAAATTTTTACAGTAACTCAATAAAGTGTTAAAACCTTGTTTTCGTGTTTTAAATGAATCGCACAGTTCAGCAGTCATTGTGATTCCAATTAGAGTTTTTTCATTAATATATTTATTAATTTGTTTAATAAAAGTTAAAAAATCTTTTGATTTATCCCAAAAGTAAAATTTCAGATATTCAACAAGAACAATCTGTCTTGTTTTATTTAAACCTACTACTTTAATGTGAGCACCGCCTATATCTAATCCTAAATATTGAATTTTCATATTAAAAAATTATTTTTTTTTTTTCCCTAACAATTAATTTAGAACAGTTTAAGATATTGTTAAAATACAGATCAAATATAGACTTTATAATTTCTTTTCCATACACTTTTTTAAGTCCGATATATGTACTTGTGAATCTACAATTAATTTCCATTACATGCCACCTACCCTTAATCATCACAACATCGATACCAATAAACCCAAAAAGTCCTAAAAATTTTTGTGATATTTCTTTAGCTAGTAATTCAAAATCACCTCTATATTTCTCTGCACCTCCAATAAGTGATCCAATTTGTGTAATCCTTCTTTTTTTTTTTTTAATGATGTGTAGGTTACATCCTAGCACCAGAAATTGCCCTTTAATACAGATCATCGAAAAACTGGCTTTTTTGCCACTGAAATATTCCTGACACATCATTTCGGGTGGTATGGTAGCTGTTGAATTTCTGCAATAATAAAGTTTTTCTGAACCTGCTCCGTATTCTGGTTTTATAATAATAAAATTTTTTTTAATTTGATTAGGTTGTTTTTCTGGCACACATGGGATTTTTTTTTTTTTAATAATTTAAATGTTTGTCTTTTTGAAGAAAATAACTTTACCATTTCACCATTACTATGAAGTAAAAAAAAATCTTTGTTTATTTCTTCAAAGATTTTATATCCTATTCCTTTTGATTCAGGAGCAACTAAAATCACAGGTAAGTTTTTTGGAAAAGATTTTAAAATTGAAAAAATATTTTTATTAGGACCAGTTAAGTGATAAGTTACTTTTTTTAGATTTTGTTTCTTGAGTTTGTAGTTTCTTAAGATATGGATCTTTTTAATAGATGTGAATTCGACAATATCGACAATTAAGTTATCAACTAAATTTAGAGCTTCAGAAAAAATACTTTTTTCCTTATAATTTGATATTTCAGGCAAAGATGTGAAATACTCCAGTAAAATACAAGAATGCATATTCAAAAGTAACATAAAAACAATCTTTGCAGTAGATATTAAAAAGGGAAAGGTTGTTAAGGCGTTTGCTGGATTAAGGTTCAACTACAAACCTTTGAGTATAAATAATTCTGATTATTCCAATCCTATAAAATTAATTGAAATAGTAAGAATAAAGTTTAATTTAGAAAATATTTATATTGCTGATCTTGACTCAATCCAAAATTTAAAACCAAACACCGGGATAATTTTAGAAATCTTAAAAAAATTTCCAAAAATTAATTTTTATATAGACAGCGGTCTCTCTTACCCTATTTCAATATCTGATCTACAAAGATTATTTATTAAAAATCAACTTGAAAACTTTAAAATTATTCTTGGTACTGAAAGTTTAAGGATATTTAGGTTACAGAATTTACGAAGAAATCGTAATTGTTTAATTTCAGTTGATTTTAATGGAAAACAAAATAAGTGGTTATTAAAATTAACAAAAAACAATTTATCAGTTGATTTGATATTCATGTTTTTAAAAAGAGTTGGTGGGAGGGGAGTCGATTGGAAGAAGAGCAAAGAATTAGTTGAGTTATTTCCAAACAAAAAATGTTTTTTTGCTGGAGGAGTTAGGAGCTGTATGGATATATATAGATTAGAAAAAATCGGGTTTAGGGGTGTAATTTTATCAACAATAATCCATTATAAAATTAGGGACGGATTTTAACGCCCCTTATTTTATTTTTTAAAAATTGAAAGCAACCTTGAAAGCCAACTCTCATTAAGAGTTTTCTCGGTTGACTCCATGTTGTTCGAATTTCATTTGGCCGCAAAAGGATGCTCAGCAGAATCTTTTGCTGAAACAACATCGCTAGTTTTAGGTTCGCCTGAAACCGCTCTTTCGATAGACTCTTTAGTTGCTTGATAATTATACTCTTGAATTTTTTTATCATCTTCAGCTAACCAATGAATAAAGACTCCTACAGAAATAAATAAATTATCAGCCTCGTCTGCGGGAATAGTTCCTTCTTCAACACAGTCCATAACTGCTTTTGCGACACCGTGCTGGGCTGGCCCAAACATTTGAACAGCTTGTTTTGCTCCTTTTATGGTTACTTTATTGAACATACATGTAGCCGGTTTAGCCATTAAATTTGGCGCAACAACTGCTAACAGTGCAGTAAATCCGTCTTTGTTATTGGTAAGACTATTAGCAAAAGCAGTTTCTGCGGCAGTTCCTCTAGGACCTATAATTAAGTCAATATGAGCAACTTCATTGCCGTCTCCGACAAGCGACTCACCCACTAGCATTTTAGTAATCTTGGCCATATTTCCTCCATTTAGTTGTTAAATTTTTATTGCTTTATAATAAAAACTAAATTATATCGATAATTTTATCCATTAGCAAGGTAGTTACAGTTAAATCTGCAGAAGTACCTGGATTGAAATTCAACTTTTTCAAATATCTGTCAAAATCACGTAATTGGAAAAAATATGACCCTTTTTTATAATTTAATCTTTTTTTTAAAGTTATACTTTTTTTTCTGATCATTTCTGCCTTGAAAGTACCATGTTTTCTCTGCAAATGACTATCTAAATCGTATCCTAGATAGTCTAAAAATAAAAAAATACAGGCTTTTTCTCGGTTATGATAAAGTTTATTTTTTTTAAAAGAAGGTAGCCCATATTTGATAATCTCATTATAATTATCAATGTAGCATCGTGATATTCTATCTCTTGAGGAACCGATTTTCATGACGTCATTGAAATTTAATGAACGGTTCTTGATTTTGTCTTGAATGTTACCTTTTCCAGAATAATTTTTTATTCCTCCAGGTTTAGAGTATTTTATCGCCTGAAAAATCAAGTCCCCTTCATTTTCATTAATACTTTTTAAAATTTCATTGATATAGACATTATCAAATTTCAATAGTGATTTTATGATTGGGGCACAAAGTAATATTATACCTAAATTATAATTTGAACCTAAACTATCAAAACATTTTTTTGCTGACAAAAAAATACTTTCACCTAGTGAAAGTTCTTTATTAAATAAGAAATCAGATGATATTTTTGCAGCTTCTCTAAATTTAGATATTTTTGATGAGCTGAAATTTGTCATTGTATTCTGATTTCCTGGTTTTAAATAGGTCAGCTCTTCAAAACAAGAATTAATATAGATTTTTTTCAATTCAAAACTATTCACATTACCTTACCTTCCTAAGGAAATCCTCCACGAGAATTTTTGTTATGTTCTTATTTTCCTCTACTTTTTGAATGGCTTTCCAAGATGGTATACTATTAATCTCTAGAATGAAGAATTCTTTTTTAAATTCTATGAGGTCTATCCCTGCATATCCAAGTCTGAATATTTTAGAAACTTTAGTACATATTTTTTTTAATTTTGTTGAAACGTTAATCTTTTCAAATTTTGCTCCTTGGTACACATTCGTTACTAATTGCTTTGATGTTCTCTTCATAGCACTTACAACTTTGTGATTACTAATAATTACCCTGAAGTCATTGAAATTTTTTGAATTTATATCACCTACAAATTCTTGGATATAAAATATATTTCCATCTGGATTTAATATTTTTAATTTCATTTTATCTTTTATTAAAAAAATATTTTTCCCTTGTGAACCAAATATTGGTTTAATTAAGTAATTTTTAGTTTTTGAAAGTTTGGGATAATGTAAGTTTAGTTGATTCCAAATCAGAGTCTTTGGAGAAGAAATTTTATTTATACCTAGAATTCCTGACGTTCTTACTTTATCTACAGTTTTTTCAATTACATTAGGAGAATTATGAATATATATTCCCTGTGCCTCAAGGAGATGAAGAATTGTTAGTTTGGTGGTGATTTGCTCAAGTGTTCCGTGTCCAATATATCTTACCCATACAGCCGAGAGTTTTAACTTTTTATCACGTTGAAATAATTCAAATTTTTTCCCGCTAATTTTTAAAATAAGTTCATCAAAATTAATTTTTTTTACATTACAGTTGTTTTGATTTAGATGTATTCTTAGTTTTCTTGTATGCCAATCATGACTATCGGCAACGATTCCGATTGTAAACATTTTAGGAAAAAGATTTCTTTAATAATTTATCATTAACCTTACCACAAAAGTAGGTTTTACCTGAGCTAATCGAGTTAATAATCACACAAGCTGGGCTAAATAATAAGCCATCTATTTTGTAAAAATCCATATCATAGCTTTCAAAAATTTCTTTAAATGGTTTTCCATAATCTTTGGAGTTAAAACTCGGTAATTGATTACTTAAGCGTTCAAGCTCATTTTCTGGTCCTGAGATATATAATTGTACAATACCTCCATATATAATTGAATCATTTGTTCTACCCATCCCATGAACAAAATCTTTGCCAAGTGGAGGTAATGGGGCAGTTCCAAATCCATGAACAATTCTTTCTAAAGGAAATTTTAATTCATGTATTTTGTGAATGGCAACCTCAAGAACTCTTGAAACAACTTGAATATTCCCACTTATAGAGATTGTTGGTGTTAGTATAAAAATTAAATCTTTTGGTGAAATTTTACAGTCTGAAGAAACTTTATTAACTATTTCTTCAGGTGGAACGTTATCAACCTCAAGAATCAGGACTGTCTTATTGGAATTATCAATGTATCTAATTTCTCTAAATATTTCTTCTTTTTGAGCGATAGATCTTGCTGGTCCAGAACCTAAAGAAAAAAAATTGTTGTGATTAAGACTCCATCCTGCATACTGAGAACCAAGGCAAGCAAGAACTGGTCTTGAGGCAGAAACATTTATATCCCATCCATATATTTCTGAATTCTTATTTGGAACCAAATTAACTTTACCTAACCCGCCTAAACATATCTCAGATATTCTTAGTCCAGCCTCAATACTACCATCAGACTTAATACCCGCATCAATAATTTTACAATTTAATGGTCCATCATAAATCTCGATGTTTAGTCTATCTTTATTTTTTACTAAGTCATTTGTAAGTTCGTTAGTAATTTTGTTTATACTGTAATCCATAGCAAATTTAAATTTCAAAAAGTTTTTGACCTACATTATAAGTCCAATGATTAATTTTACTTTTAAGTATTTCTTTATTATTAGAACGTAAATGCAACAAACAAATCGGTTGATTTTTCTTGATTATTTCGAATTTAATTGGTAATTCTGAAAATTTTTTTTCAGGTAATTTTTTTAGAAAATTTAAGTGCTTTGCACCTACCTCGAAATTTTTTTTTGAGTAAATTATAGAACTTGAATAGAAATTTTTTGGATTCACAAATTCGTGTGTATCAAACAATTTTGACCTAAACAATTTAAATAATTTCCTCTCATTCATTTTTGTGCTAAGACCAGGTCTAGGATTTAATTCCAAAACCTTTATTTTTTTACATTCCTCATCATAAATTAAATCTATATTATTAAATCCGTTTAAAGAAAACAACTTCGATGTAACTGTAACTATTTTGCTAACTTCTTTTACTTTCTCATGATTTAGTTTTTTTGTGATAATTCCATTCAGGTAGAATGGAAATTTCCCAATTACTTGAGTTATTATTGAACATGTCGATAATATTTCAATATCATTTTCTTTACAAAAAAACTGAACTGAAAAAACATCACCAATAATTTTTTTTTGATAATACCATTCGTTTCCATTAATTTTTTTTTTACTCGACAAAAAAACTTTGTTTCCACCTAAACTTTTTGATGATTTTACCAACCAGGTTTCATTTTCCTTTTTTTGAAAGGAAAATTCTGGGATTTTTATTTTATTATTTGAAAGTTTACCAAAAAAGTTTTTCGGTGAGTTTATTTGTTTAAAAGTTTGGTAGGAATTACCTTTATTTTCTCTGGATTGAATTAAGTCGGTATTAATTAGTTCTGCAATACCTGAACAAATTAGGATTGATTTTTTCTCTTCCTTATCAATTTTTATTAAAATCTTCTGGATTGTTTTTGTACGGAAATTATTAACTAAATAAATTTGTTTGCAGAATTTTCTCAGCTTAAGGCTTTTAAAGAGAGATATAACAAATACGGAATATCCAAGTTTAAAAAAAATTTTTGATATATCTTCACAATATGAGGATATAATAATTATTTCTTTTTTCTTTATAATCCCAAAATCTCTCTTGCAGTTTTTAATGCTTCATCAAAGTTTAAATATTGCGGTTTATCTGCAGAACACATTTTCTCAAACATTCTGTACTGTGTTTTAACTTTTACATCTCCCGAAGCTAGCGCTCCAATACTGAGTGCACCACAGTCGTGTTTGTCATCGTTATCTTTTAATCCAACACCCTCAAGACCAGCTGGAGGTACAGCATTTACATCAGCAAGGACCATTGCTTTTTTTGCCAATTTTAGTTGCTCTAGACTTAACACTTGTGTGCCAGCCCTTGCCGCACAAAAAATTAAATCAGCATCACTTAAATATGATGAATTTAATTCATCTGTTGAACCATCCACTGGTATTACATCGACATCAAATCTTTTTTTATATTCGTTAGCCTTTTTGCCAACATTTTCTACCCCGTCATAACCAACTATTTTACAAGTCGAACCAAATTGAGTGCACATTACTGCAGAAATCCCACCCACAATACCTTTTCCTCCGTATATGATAATTTTTTTTCCCTCAAGATTTGTTTGAAATTTGTCTCTAAGAGTCTTTTCTGCACAAGCAACCATTGCTGCAGCTGTTGTAAAAGAACCAGCTGGGTCTGGGAATACCGAAATCTCAAATGGAGGGACCATGGCAGATTTTGCAGTTTCCATCATATCTAATGCCAAAGATGCGTCCTTTCCACAAATGAAAAGTCCAGTTTTTTTTGCATTTGAAACCGACCTTGAAAAAATTGCATCCTGGACCAGCCCTCTGACATCTGAAAGATTAACATTTGTGTATGGAATAACTATATCGTATCCAGCATCAATAGCCATGTTTACATCAAATGGGCTTACATTTTCCTGTGGACTGAACATATGTAAAATATTTTTTTTTGTCATATTTTATTATTAAGTTTTAATACACCCTTGATTACGTCCATCAACTTTTTCAAAAGTTAAATCATCCAACTCAGAATATTTCATATATTTTTTTAAATCAATTAACAACTGATTTCTTTTTTTTACGTTTTCGCAAAATATGAACCCACTTGGCCCCCAGGAAGATTGACCGTATCCCATTATTTTTTTTTTACTTAAAAAATTAAAAATCTTTTCAACTCTTTTGCTAGCAAATTTTTTTTCATCATTGTAAAAGACTCGTGACATGTTTTCTTGAATGATCTGAATTCCTTTACAAAAGTTAGTAAAATTATTTTCAATTATCGACGGAATAATATTCATTAAAAGTGTTTGACTATTAACCATTGAAATACTTGGATCTATTTTAGATATTATATCGAATTGTTTCTTTTCATCATTTCCAGATAAACCTTTAAATGAATCATCTAAAATTAAAATGATCTTCCATTTATTTGGCCATTCTGTTCTAAAAAAAACTGGTGGTATAGTTGTCATATTTCCTTTTCCACAATCTACAATAAAACCACCGTTATTGAAGGACTCGATTCCTACTCCTGACCTCAATCCTCTCCCAGAAATTTTCACAATATCATTGAAAGAGAGTTTTAAGTTATGGAATTCAGAAATTAACAATCCTACAGTCAGTGCCAGTTGAGTTCCTGAGCCCAATCCAACATGAGAAGGCGTAGTTTCGTGAACTTCTATTCTGAAGGGTTTAAAAAAAAACTTTTTTTTAAATTTTTCAAAAACATCGTTTATTTTTAATTTAACATACTCGTTTTTACTTACTATTTCGTAATTTTTACTTTCTTTGATTTGAATTACATTCTTAAATTTTGATATTGTTAAACCTAAACTTCCAAAATTTCTTGGAGCTGCTTTATCAAGTTCAATAAAACCAAGGTGAAGCCTTGAGGGACTATTGATTTTTATGCTCATATTCATATTTTTATAATAAAATTTTAATTTATAATTTTTATTTAAGTGTGATATTCATTACTAAAATAATTAATAACAAATTTAGGAGTTTTTTAAAATGAATGATAAAGAAATTAGTGTTTATGAGGAGGAAAAAATCCAATCCTTCCTCAAAGATAGATTGCAAGGATGGGAGTATGACGGTAAATGGATCAGAAAAAAATTTAAAACACATAGTTGGAAAGGAACTTTGATGGTAATTAATGCCGTTGGTCATTTGGCGGAGGCAGCTTGGCATCATCCAGACATCATAGCGTCATATGCTTTTGTTGAAGTTAAACTGGTAACTCATTCTGAAAAAGGCATAACTGATTTAGATCTTGATTTAGCAGAAAAAATAGATCAATTCATTCTATGGAATCCAGCAAAATCCGACTCTAAGTTAGAAGGCACTCCCTCTGACCAAAGATTTGCATATTTAAAATATGACTAACCATGTACGAATTTACTCTAGCCCCTTTTCGTTCTTAGATTTTAAAAACTCCGAACAGGCTGCAAAAGGGAAGAAATCTAAACATATTTGTAACAAGCTTAATTGGAACATTAATAAACTTTCAAAGAATATTTCTCCAATGATTAACGGTAATAATGTATCAATGGAAAGGGCAGTTAGTGAAGCAAAAAAAATTATCAGAGATTCCAAAGAAATCCATATGGATGGCTTCTGTTGTGACCAACATTCAATAATTGATCTCATTCGGTTCGCACAAAGAAAAATGTGTACTTGTAATCATTTAGAATGGAGAAAAATATCAAATTTTTACATAAATCTTCAGAGATTTGGTGGAGCATTCTCATCTTTAAATGAAATTATTAATAGATGTGATTTTCTTTTTTTCGTTGGATGGAATAATGACTTTAGTTTTATAGAAAATCTAGTAAAAAAAGTAAAAAATAAGAATTTAAAAGTATTTGTTTTATCAGAAAAAAAAAAAGTTTTGAATATTCCTAAACTTATAAAAGTCAACAAAGGAACTTTAGGAAGCGAATTCAATTTAATTGGTAATATACTTTTAAATTCAAAGCATGATAATCAAAAATATGAATCAGTTTCTGATTTATTTAACAAAAGTAATTATCCTGTGTTTGTTCCAAAAATTGATAAAGATAATTATGAGTTAATAACCTCATTTTTCCAGATATTAAAAAATTTAAACATTAAAAAACCTACAAAAATTTTGAACACCTTGTTTAGTAATAATGCCCCTGGTTTCATAAACGCATGTTTAACGAAATCCGGATACCCAAACGCTATTTGTTTTTCACCAATTGGTCCATTATATGACCCCTTTGAATATAATAGTTTTAAACTTAAGGATTTTAAAGATCTTCAAATTTTTGTATCCTGCTTTGACCATAATGTAAAAATTGATTTCTTTAAAAATAATATTTTTATTGGTCATCCACATTTCACTCAAAGGAGTAAAGTCAATGTTTTTATACCCACAAAAATACCTGGAGTTGATTCTCAGGGACTGATCTTAAGACCAGAGTTATCCGGAATAAGAAAGCTTAAAAGTTTGGTAAAATCAAGTTATCCTTCTTTAAGTGATGTGCTTAAAATGATTGGTATTAAAAATTTATGAAAATAAATAAAATATTCATAGATGACACTTTTGCCGAGGCTTTCCCGATGAAAGCAACTAGGTTGATAATAACTGCCTACAATAAAAAATGGGCGAAGGAAGCTGCGTTGTCATTTACTGGTTTTGCAACATCAGTTATAGCTTGCGGATGTGAATCAGGAATAGAAGCAGAATTGAACCCCAAAGATACCCCAGATAACAGACCAGGAGTATCTATTTTAGTTTTCTCTATGTCATCCAAGGAATTAGCTAAGCAAGTACTTAATAGGGCAGGGCAGTCAGTTATGACGACTCCATCAACTGCTTTGTTTTCTGGAAATTTAGGAACAAAGGAAATTAAGTTAGGGAGTGCCTTAAGATATTTTGGAGATGGTTTTCAGATTTCTAAAATTATTGGAAATAAAAAGTTTTGGAGAATCCCTGTAATGGATGGAGAGTTTTTTTGCGAGGATTTTGCTTACGAGATGAGTGCAATTGGAGGCGGAAATATTATTGTTTTAGGTGAAAATTACGAAAAAACAATTTTCGCTTGCGAAAAAGCTGTGAAAGAAATGCAAAAAGTAAAAAATATCATACTTCCATTTCCCGGAGGAATCGTTAGGTCGGGTTCAAAGGTCGGTTCGAAATATAAACAGTTAATAGCATCAACTAACTTTGAATATTGTCCTACATTAAGGGGCATAGTTAATTCTAAAATTAAAAAAGGCATTAATTGTGTTTTAGAAATTGTAATAGATGGCTTAAGCGAAAAAGACATTTCTACTGCAATGAAACGAGGTATTGATGCTATCGTAAGAGATGGCCCAAATAGTGGAGTCAAAGTAATATCAGCGGGAAACTATGGTGGAAAGTTGGGCCCACATTTGTTTAAATTAAAATCAATAATAAAATGAAAATAGTTCTTAATTTAAAAAGAAAAGTTGATAAAAATTTTGATTTAGAAATTTTAACTCATTTAAATCATGTTGACTTTACAAAAAAGTCTTTCAGTAAATTAANAACTTTGTATGGTACTGAAAAAGTTTTAATTAAAGATTTTTTTGATTTTAATACATTTGATGTTAAGGAACAACGAAACCGTTTTATAGTTAACGGTTCTAATAGATTTTTCAAAAACCTTGGATTTTCATGGGAAAATCACATTTTAGAAATTAATGGGAATACTGGAGATTATTTAGGAGCGAAGATGAAGAGTGGCCACATTAAGGTCAATGGTTACTGTGGGAATTTTTTAGGAAGTGAAATGCAAGGAGGAAAAATTGAAGTTTCCGGAGATGTAGGAGACTTTGTTGGATCTCCGTTAGGTGGGGGCAACAGTGGAATGAACGGGGGACAAATTCTAATTAAAGGTAATGCTGGCAAGTATCTAGGTCAACTTATGAGAAGAGGATTTATTGTTGTTAAAGGAAATATTGAAAAATCTTGCTGTTTTCATATGATCGCCGGTACTGTTGTTATTGGAGGTAATATCCCAGAAAATTATTCTAATTTCATGAAACGTGGAAGCTTGATATTGTTATCACATAAAGTAAAGCCCTCAAAAAATTTCGTTGAAGTATGTATCACAAATTCAAGTTTTATTAATTATTTAAAAAAGTTTTTGTGGGTTAATTATAAGTTAAAAGTAAACCANAATCATAANGTTAAAAGNTATATTGGTGATAGAAATAATTCTGGGATTGGTGAAATAATATGTTTTGGGTGAAATAATTATCGTTTATTTAAGTAGCATTTTTTCCTTAAGTGATTTTGAAAGCATATTAGCGCCATTTTCTCTTATGAAATTACTATATTCAGCCTTTTTTGTTGCGATTTCGCTTATTGCACCTTCCAATAAGACATCAAAAATTTTCCATTTATCCTCAATTTTATAAAATAAATAATTTATTTTTATTTTCTCATCTTTAATTAAGAGATGTGTCATTCCAATCTTATAATTTTTNCCCACCTCCTTCGTCCCTATAAATTCAAAAGTTATGTTGTCACTATTTTTAAATCTTTTAATGTAATTAAAAACAATAAAATCTTTAAAGGTCAAAGCTAGATCAATCTGCTCTTGATTTTCAAGAGCATTCCAATTCTTTTTTCCAATAATCATCTTTATCATCTTTTTATAATCATAAACCTCTTCAACGATGTTTGATAAGTTCAGAAGTTGTTTTTTTTCTTNTTGGTTTTCTTTATCACTCAAACTGATTAAAGAATTTTGAAGTAAATTAATTTTTTCACGAAAAATTTCAGTTGAATGTACAGAAGAATAAAATAATATAAATATTGTAATTATTGTTATACTTATATATTTTAATTTGGATTTATTAATTAAACAATAAGATTGCATATCTTTCCCCAAAACTTTTAATATCAATAATTAGATAAATATGTCAAAGAAAATTTTAATAACTGGCGCTAACGGTTTTATAGGTTCAAATTTAGTTAAAGTTGCATTAAGTAAAAAATTCAGAGTAAGTGTTTTAGTTAGGAAAAATTCAAATCTTGATAATTTAAAAAAATTTGAAAAAAAAATTAACATTCACTACGGTGATGTTACAAAAATTGATACGCTCTATGAGCCAATCAGCGACTCTGAAGTAATTTTTCATGTTGCTGCTGACTATAGACTTTGGTCAAAAAAATATTCAGAAATTTATGAAACTAATGTGTTCGGAACAGAAAATATTTTAAATGTTGTGTTAAAGTTTAAAAAAAAATTAATTTATACCTCAAGCGTAGCAACGCTTGGTCTAAAATCCAATATAATTTCTAATGAAGATACTCCTGTAAAATTTGATGAAATCACAGGGCACTATAAAAAATCCAAATATTTGGCGGAAAAAATTGTTCTAAAATTTGTAAAAAAAAAAAATCTTGACGCAATTATTGTTAATCCGTCCACCCCAATAGGTCCGGGAGATATTAAACCGACTCCAACTGGAAAAATTATTTTGGATGTTTTGCGAAAAAAAATGCCAGCTTTTGTTGAAACTGGATTAAATTTTGTTCACGTTGAAGATGTTGCAATTGGCCATTTACTCGCATTAAAACATGGCATCAAGGGAGAAAAATATTTNCTTGGTGGAGAAAATTTAGAGTTTAAAGAATTTATTGATTTAATATCTGATTATGGAGAAGTGCCAAAAGTCAAAATGAAATTAAAATCATCATACTTATATTTCTTTGCATACGTAAATGAGTTTCTTTCTAAGTATATTTTTCAGTCCAATCCTAANTTAACCGTTGATGGTTTAAAAATGTCAGAAAAAAAAATGTTTTTTTCTTCAGAAAAGGCAAAAAAGAAACTTCATTATAGACCCCGCCCAGTAAAAGATGCTATAAAAGATTCTATAGATTGGATGAAAGTTAATTTTGACACATCAGGAAGATTTATCAAATAAATGAAAAAAAACTTAAAACCACTTAAAATTTTCTTGGCCCAACCTCGTGGTTTTTGTGCTGGAGTTGAAAGAGCTATTGAAATAGTTGAAAGAGCTTTGAAAATATATGGTCCCCCTGTTTACGTAAGACATGAAATTGTTCATAATAAAAGAGTTGTAAACAATCTCAGTTCTAAAGGAGCTATATTCGTTAAAGAACTTGANCAAATACCACAAGGTGCTGTTACAATTTTCAGTGCCCATGGAGTTGCGCAAAAGGTTGAAGATACGGCTAAAGATAGAGCCTTACCTGTTTTAGATGCTACGTGCCCATTAGTAGCTAAAGTTCATCGAGAAGGCCAGCGCTACTCCGCAAAGGGATACGAGGTTATCTTAATCGGACATGAAGGNCACCCAGAAGTAGAGGGTACGATGGGAAGAATTTCTGGAGACGTTTACTTAGTTTCAAATACTGAAGATGTTGAAAAACTTAGAGTAAGAAACCCTAAAAAACTTTCCTATATTAGCCAGACAACTTTGTCTGTTGATGATACAAGAGTTGTTATTGAAGCACTGAAGGAAAGATTTCCATCAATCGAAGGCCCTGATGTGAAAGATATTTGTTATGCAACTCAAAATAGACAGTCAGCTGTAAGAGATCTNGTAAATCATGTTAACCTAATGTTAGTTGTAGGTGCAAAAAACAGTTCAAACTCNAATCGATTAAGAGATTTAGGTGAGGAATCAGGCGTGAATACTTTTCTTATTGAAACTGCAGATGATATTGATAGTTCTTGGTTTAACGGGGTAGACTCCATAGGTATCTCTTCCGGAGCGTCAACTCCTGATGAACTTGTCAAGGAAGTTATGAATAAAATATCAACTTTTAGAGAAATNAAAATCGAAAAAAGGCCTGGAATTGAGGAGAATATTGTTTTTAAATTACCAAAGGAATTGACAAACATTGAAGTTACAAATTAAACTTTACAAATATATCATTTTAAATTAAGTAGGTGTTATGGGAATTCCGTTAATTCAACAAATTAGAGTAGGTAGCTATATATTAAAACAAAAAATTTTCGGTATTAAAAAATATCCCCTTGTTTTGATGTTAGAACCTTTGTTCAGATGTAACTTAGCTTGTGCTGGTTGTGGAAAGATTGATTATCCAAAAGAGATTTTAAATCAAAGAATGTCAGTTTCAGATTGTATCAATGCAGTTGAAGAATGCGGAGCACCAATTGTTTCAATTCCTGGTGGAGAACCTCTCATTCATAGAGAAATGCCTGAGATTGTAAGCGAACTTGTAAAAAGAAAGAAATTTGTATACTTATGCACTAATGCTGTACTCATGGAAAAAAAATTAGATGATTATAAACCATCTTCATATTTCACATGGTCCGTACATTTGGATGGTTTGAAGAACGAACACGACAAGGCTGTTTGTCAAGACGGAGTTTTTGATAGATGTGTATCAGCTATAAAAAAAGCTAAGTCTTTAGGTTTTCGTTGTAATGTTAACTGTACGATTTTTGATTATGCCAGTGGTTCAAAAATGCAAGAATTCCTTGATTTTGTAACTAACGAGTTAAAAGTTGATGGAATCACAATTTCTCCCGGATTCGCATATGAGAGAGCTCCAGATCAGATGCACTTTATTAAAAGATCTAATACAAAAAACTTTTTTAGGAAAATATTCAAATCTGAGAACTTTAAAAAATGGGATTTTAGTCATTCAGGCTTATATCTAGACTTTTTGGCAGGTAATCAAACATACAAATGTACCCCATGGGGAAACCCTACAAGAAATATTTTTGGATGGCAAAAACCATGCTATTTAATAGGTGAAGGCTACGTTGATTCTTTTAAAGAATTAATGGAAACTACAGATTGGGATAAATATGGGACTGGAAATTATGATAAATGCTCCGATTGTATGGCACATTGTGGTTATGAAGCTTCTGCAGTTGAGGATACCTTTCGTAACCCGTTAAAAGCCGTCAGCGTATTCTTGAAAGGTCCTAACACCAATGGAGCTATGGCAGAAGAGATTGACTTGTCTAAATCCAGAGATCCAGATTTTGTATTTGATGAGCACGTTCAGAAAATGCTTGACCAAATCCACAGTGAGAAAAAATCTGTTAGTTAAGTTTCTAAGATNCTATACTTTCTGCAACTTTTATAGCTGANGCTTCTGCGATTTTGTATTTANATTTAAGTTCAAGAGTATCTTTAATTTTTCTTGGATTAGNAATTAGTGTTAATAATAATTTATAAATTTTAACTTCGCCGTTTTGATCTATGCATGATGTCATGAATTGTGGAATACTGAAATGTAAGTCATCAAAAATAATTTTTATTGCTATAAACGGTATTTTGTTTTCCTGAGCAACTTTGCATACATGAATCGCCTCCATATCAACAAATGAAAANGAATTTTNTTTTTTTATTNTTCTCNGTGTTTGATTATTAAGATTGCTTACAATTTCTGAACTCGTAAACAAGTTTTGACAAAAAATTTTTTTTTTTATTCTTTTTTTAAAAAGGTCCAAGTATTCTGAGTTTACATCATAAATATTNCCAGTTGCATTAACAATTTTTTTAGGAATTATTATATCTCCTGTTTTTACTGATTTACACAGAGAAGCTGCAAATCCAAAACTTATTATAAGATCCATTTTTTTTTTTATTAATTCCTTTGTGGCATTTATTGATTTTCTAGAATACCCACTAGTTATCAAAAGATTTTTTCTGTTTTTGAAAAATCCCATTTCTCTTTGAAGTCCAGCTACTATTCCAAGGTTCATAAGTCTGTGATTTTAAACACCATAAAGAGGGGTTGGGGAGTTTAGTTTCAATTGATTTTTTATNTTTGAGATCGCCAAAAGGGGAAAAT
The DNA here is from genome assembly GCA_002711625.1 of Rickettsiales bacterium. Taxonomy (GTDB): domain Bacteria; phylum Pseudomonadota; class Alphaproteobacteria; order Methylaequorales; family Methylaequoraceae. The sequence goes on from PARR01000022.1 coordinate 49,929, forward strand.
ATTTTGAGTAACCGTGATATTTTAAATAAAAAACCCTTGGAAATCCCACAGCAGTAAAAAAATTTTCATTCCACTCTTCATTTTTTTTACTTTGTAACAAAAAGCTTAAACCTTTTTTTACTTCAATAGAGTCTATTTCACCAGCAGCTAAAAGCCCCATAATTGCCCATGAGGTTTGTGATGGAGTACTTTTTTTAGAGAAACATTTATAGTCTTTGTAATAAGTCTCTCCATCCTCTCCCCATCCGCCGTCTTTTCTTTGGCAATTTCTTAAAAAATTTACTGCTTTTTTCATCACAACTTCTTTATTTTCAAAGTCAACCAAATTTAAAGCTGACAATACAGACCATGTCCCGTATATGTAATTAGTGCCCCATCTTCCAAACCAACTTCCGTCTTTCTCTTGCTTAGATAAAATATAATTTAATCCTTTTTCTATAACATGTTTGTCTTCTGACCTATTTAGCTGTTTAAGAAAGCTAATACATCTTGCTGATACATCTACAGTAGGAGGATCAAGTAAAGCACCATGATCTGCGAAGGGAATAGAGTTCAGGTAATCTTTGCTATTATCAATGTCAAAAGCTCCCCAACCCCCGTTTTTTGACTGCATTCCAATTACCCANAATCTTGTTCTTTCAATAACTTCTAGAATTTTTTTTGACTTAGTANTTCGGTAGTATCTATCAAGAACCATCCCAACTAATGCCGTGTCGTCAACATCGGGATAATATTCATTGTTAAATTGAAATGCCCATCCTCCAGGTTCGAAATCTCTAACTTCTGACCAGTCACCTTTAATTTTTATCTCTTTTTTAAGNAACCAATCTGCTATCNTTTCNACATTTTCATTATTTTCTAGAAGAACATGAGCCATCCATCCTGTATCCCATATCGGTGATACACAAGGTTGACAATATGCATAATCTTTTTTCTCAATAATTAGTTTGGTAATAGCCATATAAACAATNTTTACTTCTTTTGAAAATCTTTTTCTATCGTCAGTTTCCAAAGCAATAAGAGAGTTTACCATAGCGGGAAATATTCCACCTAAGCCATCATAACCATTCAGTCTTTTGAGAATCCAGTTGTATGCGTCCTGAACACAAGATTCTTTGAATTTTTTTGAAAATATTGGAAAGATAATTCTTGCTAGTTTATCAATTTGTAGAAAGAAAAAAGATGCTAATTTTTTATTCTCATTGCTTGATATTTGATTACACTCACCAGTAAACAATTCATTGATATTTTTGACATTAGGGTTGTTAGCTGAAGGTTTTTTGTACATGATTATCAATAGTGGAATGAGAACTGTTCTAGACCAATAAGATATTTTATAAATTGTGAATGGAAACCATTTTGGGAATCGCATAATCTCAGGTGGCATAAATGGGATATTCCGCCAAGAGATTTGGCCAAAAAGAGCAAGTGTGATTTTCGTAAACACATTGACATTTTGTGCACCCCCCATCTCATGAATTAATTTTTTTGCTTTTATCATTGCTTTTGAGGTTTCTTTCTCCCCTGCTAATTTAAGTGCAAAATATGCTTTTACTGAGGCACTTAAATTTGGTTCACCATCAAAGAATAGTGGCCACCCACCTTTCTTGTCTTGATTAATAAGAAGATATTTTTTAATCTTGTCTTGAAGTTTTATGTCAACTTCACCTCTAAAATGCATTAAAATAATAAATTCCGATGGAATAGTGGAATCTGCCTCAAGTTCGTAAACGTAACAACCTTCGTCTAATTTATTTCTATTTTGTTTCGNAATTTCTTTTTTTAAATCAAAATTATGTGACTTAAGTTTTCTTTCAAATTCTGACATAATGTTTAATAAAACTAAAAATCTAATAATTCAACAGCTTTTTTTCCAGAAAGAATAGACCCTTCAATAGTACAGGGTAGCTTATTTTGTGTCCAATCGCCAGCTATTAGAAGATTTTTAGGCAAAGGATTAATATTTCTAAGCAGATGATTGTTTTCAGGAGATTGATTATAGGTAGCCTTTTTTTCTTTTATTACTCTGAAAGTGGGAAGTTTCAAAGTCTCTGCAAGATACTCACAAACTTCTTTCCAGACTAATTNNGCGATTATATCATTGGGGATATCTTCAAATTTATTTGCATCACTAATTGTAATTGAAATGTAACCCTTTTTTACAAAAATCCACTGCGATTTAGATTCAATCATTCCAATGATTTCACTTCTAAACTTTTTTAATATTTGATCCGATAATTTATAATGNATATTAATTATTGTATTAAACTCAGAAGGAATCAANATNGAAGGGAAAAACTTGCCAAANATATTCAAGGGTAGTGCCAAAATAACCTTATCATTTTTATTGACATTTATATCCATTCTATTGAATTGAAGTTTACATATTCTGTTGTCTTTAATTTCAATTCCTTTAAGACTATGATTGTACATAATATCTTTTTTTCTTTTTTTCAAATATGCTATCGCAGGTTCAATCAAAGTTTTGTTCCAATTTTTTATTGGTTGATATACAAAAAAAAAAATCTTTCCCCCTAAACAATGTTTTTTTTAGAACATTTGATAAAACATTTGCAGAAGCATGCNTTGGAGATGTNTTCATTATGCCTAGGGTAAAGGGTTCCCAAAAATTTTTATAAAGAGTTGAGTGCTTGTTAATTAAATCTTCAACTTTAGCACTTTTTTTTACAAATAAAAAATTTAGTAAAGAATAATAATCAGAAACTTTTGAATTTGGTATTCCCTTTTCTTTATTAAATATTATAGAAGAAGGTCCATTTTGGTAAAGATCAAGTTTCCAGTAGAGCTTCTCCTCTAAATTAAAAAAATTAAAAATTGGAGGAATTTTTTTTAATGAATTAACTGATTCAACAATTTGACAAAATTCATAAAAATTATTGTTTGCTGAAAGAACAATGTGATTTCCATTATCAATCTCAATTTCCATTTTTTTATCGTAAAAGGATCTACACCTTCCGCCTGACATACCTGTTGACTCAAAAATATGCATATCAAGTTTTTTTTTTGAGGCCCAGAGTGAGGCAGATAGACCAGCTAGTCCCGAACCAATAATATAAAGTTTTCCCACATTAATCTTTCAAATCAGAATTTTAAGAAAAATAATTATTTTTTCAAAAAAATTCAGCTTTATTTTTTTTTTTTAAATCAAAATTTCTTTTATACATTTTANTGTGAATTGTTTTATAAAACAATTTCATTATCTGTGATGCTCGGATTTTATCTTTATCNAGTTTAAAAGATATTTCTTCTGCNTTCAAAAAATACTGTTCAGCTTCTTCTAATAANTCTTGNAATACCTTACTTAAATTCGGAGAGTATAAGAGGTTTGTCATTTTTTGTGGAATCTTATTCTGTTTTAAAATATCTTTTGGGATATAGCACCGTAAAATTTTCAGATCTTCATGAAAGTCCCTCACAATATTTGTAAATTGGAAAGCTCTTCCAAGGTAATGAGCATATTTTCTTCCTACAATAGAGTTTACACCAAATATCTTGATAGATAAGTAACCTACCGCAACTGCAACTCTGTCGCAATATAACTCAAGTTCTTCTCTGGTAGGAAATTGTATATTTTTTTCAATATCCATTTTCATTCCTTGAATTAGCGAACTAAGATCGCTTTTCTTTAAATTAAATTTTTTTATTGCTAGAGATATTTCTCTTGATACAGGGTCATTGATTTCATTATCAGTAAAAATACAGTTAATTTTTTTTTCCCACAATGAGATTTCTCTAAGCTTTTCATTTCTTGAAATTTGTTGGTTATCAGCAATGTCGTCAATTTTCCTGCAGAAAGCATACAATGCAAACATTGCCCTTCTTTGTTCATAAGAAAGTATTTTCATTCCCCAAAAGAATGATGTTCCAGAACTAACTACAATTCCTTTAACAACTGATTCGTCAGTGGTTGTCATACTTTTGTTTCAGAAAATTCTTATGCTGTTTCCAATGAAATCTTTGTTGTAGGGACGATTCCAAGTGCATTCAAAACCACTTTTGCTATAGATTCGCTATCTACTCCACATTCAACATTTTGAATTTCTGGTTTGCCATGGTTAATGAATTTGTCTGGAAAGAAAATAGGTCTATATTTTAAGCCGTTATCCAGAGCACCACTTTTTGTCAAAAAAGACATTACCTGAGCTGAAAAACCACCGATTGACCCCTCTTCCACGCTTATTAAAACTTCATGATCCCTAGCTAACTGGGTGATTAAAAGTTCGTCAATTGGTTTGGCAAATCTGGCATCCGCAACTGAAGTTGGTAGTCCATACGAACCCAATATTTCAGATGCTTTGATTGAATCATGTAAACGTGTTCCAAGCGAGAGAATACATACTTTACTTCCTTGCCTAAGTATTCTACCTTTTCCAATTTTCCAAATTTCTGGTTTTTCATTAATTTTTATTCCCACACCTTCTCCTCTAGGATATCTAAAAGCGCATGGTTTGTCATTAATTTTAGTTGAGGTTGCTACACAATTGCTGAGTTCATTTTCATCACTTGGGGCCATAACTATGAAATTAGGCAATGTACATAAATAAGCAAGATCAAAAGAACCTGCGTGGGTTGCCCCGTCCGCACCAACTTGTCCAGCTCTATCGATAGCAAATCTCACAGGCAAAGATTGTATTGCTACATCATGAACAACTTGGTCATACGCTCTCTGTAAAAACGTTGAATAAATTGTAGCATAAGGCTTCATTCCTCTAGTAGCCAGTCCTGCAGCGAATGTAACCGCGTGTTGTTCAGCAATTCCAACGTCGAAGCTTCTCAATGGGTATGCTTTTTCGAATAAGTCAATTCCTGTTCCGGATGGCATTGCAGCTGTGATAGCAACTATGCTTTTGTCTTGTTTTGCTTCTCGAATAAGAGAGTTGGCAAAAACTTTAGTGTAACTTGGTGCTTTGGAGGAAGATTTTACTTGCTCACCAGTAACAACATTGAATTTTCCAACGCCATGATATTTATCCTCAGATTTCTCAGCTGGTTCATATCCATAGCCTTTCTTGGTTACAACATGAAGAAAAACAGGCCCGTCCCAGTTAGATTCATTTAAATTTCTTAGAACAGGTAAAAGATGGTCTAAATTATGACCATCAACTGGACCGACATAAAAAAAACCTAGTTCTTCAAATAATGTTCCGCCTGTTACCATTCCTCTCATATACTCTTCGGCTTTAGCAGCCACACTTTGAAACCTTTTTGGAAATTTTTTAGCCATCTGCTTTGCAAGTGAACGAGCTGATTGGAATGTTTTTCCAGATAGTAACCGTGATAAATAAGCACTCATGGCTCCTACAGGAGGGGCGATGGACATATCATTGTCATTTAAAATCACAATTAGCTTAGCATTCATTGAACCTGCATTGTTCATTGCTTCATAAGCCATGCCCGCACTAATTGCACCATCACCAATTACTGCTATTACTTGGTGATTTTCTTTTTTTAGATCTCTCGCCACTGCCATGCCAAGACCCGCGGAAATTGAAGTTGAGGAGTGGGCAGCTCCAAATGGATCGTATTCACTTTCTGAACGCTTCGTAAATCCGTAAAGTCCACCTGGTTGTCTTATAGTTCTTATTTTTTCACGTCTTCCTGTTATTACTTTATGAGGATAACATTGATGACCTACATCCCATATTAATTTGTCTCTTGGTGTGTTGAATACGGAATGAATNGCTACAGTAAGTTCAACCACTCCAAGACCTGCACCAAGATGCCCGCCAGTTACAGATACAGCATCGATAACTTCATTTCGTAGCTCTGAGCTAAGTTTTTTTAATTCTAAGTCATTAAGCTTTTTAAGATCTTTGGGATATTTTATTTTATCTAATAAAGGGGTCTTAATATTCATATCAAAATTTTTTTAACATATATCAATTAACTTATTATTCCTTTTAAAAAACAAAAAATCAAATCAATACGTGATAATTTAACATTTTTTTCTAATGGGTCATTATTTTTTAATAAATAACATAATTTTCTTGCAATATGAAATATTATTAATGTTTCTTTTCTCAATCTTGTAAGTTGTATTAATTTTAGCCCTGCCTTNCTTTGCTCAAGGAGTTCCTCAACTTTGTTTATGATTTGAATTTTTAACAATTTAAAATTTTCAGAAGATTTATCTTCTTTAATTTCTGACGGTTTAGAATTAAATTTTTTAAACATACTTTTTGGTATATAAATTCTATCCAATTCTAAGAAATCTTTTTTGCAATCCTGCAAATGATTAATAATTTGTAATGATGTACACAAATTGTCAGAAGCTTTATAAATTTTATCAATATCATCTGATTTTTTTTTTTCTATAATGTAATTTACCTGAATGACAAAGCGACCAACGGGATTGGCTGAATACTTACAATAATTAATTAGTTGACTCCAATCTTCATACCTTTTCTTATGAGTATCTGACTTAAATGCCTTGAGAAGATCTTGAGGATTTTTAGTGCTGATATTTAGTTCATTGAGAGAATTAATTAAATTATTGGTAATTGAGACATCAGATTTTATTTTCCCAGACAAAATGTAATTTAATTCTTCAAGAATTTGCATTTTAGCATTAGAACTTAATTTTTTATTATCTGCAATGTCATCGGCAGTTCTGGCGTAAAAATAAAAATTCCTAACGTGTTTTTTAATATTTTTTTTTATTAAGAATGAAGATACTGGAAAATTTTCATCTTGGTAATTTTTTCCAGATAAATATCCAGAGATAATTTTATTTGTAAGTTTTTTTTTAATATTTTCTACCTTTCCATATATTTCCATGATTAAAGTAAAAATTNAAAGCTGACGAAATTGTCATCAACACGTAGAGAAAAGCAGAAAATGGTAAACTTAAACAGTATAAAAGATTTAATCTATAAAATTTAAAGGTTGGAAATACAGACATAAAGAGAAATGAAATGGTTAGCATGTTGATTCCAGTTAACAAAAGACTTTCGGAAAAATTAATAAAAATTATATTAAAAATGGGAATNATATATANAATAATTAGCCCACAAATAGTGAATAACAGAAAAATTATTGAATAATTTAGCTGTTCAAATGCTGTTCTGGATATCATTTTCCAAATTTCTGATANTTTTGAATATTTTCGTATACTTAATACTTGATTTGTAAGCCCCAACCAGATATTTCCATTTTTTTTTATAAGCTTTGCTAAACTACAATCATCTATAACCTTGTCTTTGATTGTGTCAAAAAGATTATTTTTAGAAAAAACATTTGATTTACATAAAATGAAACCACCTGCAGCAGCTGACAATCCACTTTTTCTGTCATTAACCAAATTAAAGGGATAAATTTTCTGAAAGAAAAATATAAATGGAGGTATAAGAAACTTTTCCCACAGAGCAGAACAGTTTAATCTTGCCATTAATGAAATCATAGCTAATTGGTTTAATTCCAGAAAATTGATTGTGTTAGTTAAAATATGATTTTCCAATCCAATATCAGAGTCCATGAACAGTATATAGTCAAAATTTCGAGTAGGAATTGAATCAATCCCTTGCTTTAACGCCCAAACCTTTCCAGTCCACCCTCTTGGCAGTGTTTTACCATTAATAATTTGAAAAGATTTAAAATTATTTTCTGTGAAAGTATTTAAAGCATTAGAAACAGTATTATCATGGCTGTTGTCATCTATTAAAGTNACATATAAATTTTNNACATTTTGATTAATAAGTTTTTGTAGAGTTGACTTAATGTATCTTTCCTCGTTTCTTGCAGGTATAATTACACATGTCCCTTTATTTTTTTTAAATTTGCAATTTTTTTTTTTGATAAACATTCTCAAAAATAATTTTTGAGGTCCAGAAAAATGGCTGTCTTGAAAATAAATTTCTTCCNTGGAAAAAAATTATAAATATCCAAACACATGCAGGAATTATTGAAGAAATCCAAATAAAATTAAAATTCATTATTAAAAGTTGTTTTTTTACAACAAAATTTTAGCATATATCACTAATATTAAACAAATTTATTGAAAAAATAAATAATCTGGGTTAATTATAATATATTGATTAAATCTTAAACATTATTTATATTGCACAAATTTTAAGCAAAATTAGAAAGGGTTGGAAAATGAAGAAGATTTTAATGATTACTGTTGCTTTACCTTTTTTGTACACTCATCAAGCTAAATCATTTGAGTTGCCAGAAGAGCTTCCATTCGGTGAAGTTTCAGCAAATGTTGGTTACTTTTCACAATACGTTTGGAGAGGGGAGCAACAGAATGCTGGTCAATCAGCTATTCAAGGCGGATTTGATTGGAGTGCAACATTAGTTGATACATATATCGATGTTTACGCAGGTATTTGGGGTTCAAACGTATCTGGTGGTACTAACACACTATCTGGTAATGAACTAGATTATTATGGAGGTNTTGCTGGTGCTGTACCTGGCCTTGAAGATTACTTATCATATGACGGTGGTATTCTTTATTACGACTATCCTGGCATGACTGATGAAAATACCGCAAACGGTGCTCGAAACGTGGACTTCGTCGAATATTACGGTTCACTAGGTGTAGCTTTACCGATGGATGTTGGTCTATCGTTTTATTACGGATATTCCCCATCCGGTTTTCAACAAGATAATTATGATTATATGAATNTTGGAGCTGAAATACCTGTTCCAAACACACCATTTACTCTTTCAGGTTCAGCTGGCTTTACTGGCAGCGAAATGGAAGGTGGAAATGCATATTCTGATTATCTTGCATCAATATCTACTAGCGCATTCGGTCTAGACTTCGCATTAACATATACTACTGTTGATGGATACGGCACAGATCAGGAAATTGATCAAATAACTTGGTCAGTTGGAGCTAGCTTTTAATTTTAATTTTATTTAGGCAAGGCTGTTGTCATTATTTTCAGCCTTGCTTATAACCATTTTACTTTCTGAATAGATCAGAACCAAAATTGTTAATATTATTAAGGATGAAATTTGATGCATTAATCCTAGTATCATTGGCACATATGTAAGAAGAATTGTAATTCCTAAGCTATATTGAAATAGTACAAAATAAAACAATAGGTATAGTGCCTTTTTGCTAAACTTAGTAATCATTGATTTTCTATTGTTTATAAATGTTAAACCTATCGTAACAAGTGTTAATGTAGCTAAAAGTCTGTGAACAAATTGTAAAAAACCACTATCATTAAATAAAGTCAAAACATGATTATTCGAATTTTCAAGTAATATGGGTGGTAAAATGTTGTCATCCATTAAAGGAAAATTATTATATGCTAAACCTGAATCGGTGCCTGATACAAATGCACCTGATGCAACTGTAGTCAATACCAAAATAATTGAGATAAGCACATAATTATTTAATCTAATATTATCTATAAATTCAAACTGAAACATTTTAAACGTAGATTCATTTTTTATTTTCCATAACAAAAAAACAAGCATACTGTAAATTAAAAATGCAGTAACAAGGTGTATTGAAAGACGAAAGTGACTCACATCAGGTTTGTCTACCAAACCACTCTCAACCATAAACCAACCCATAAAAGCTTGAAAAAATCCCAAAAACAACAAAGCTATTAAATATTTTTTCTCATATAATGAAAATTTTCCTTTTAACCATAACAGAAATAAAGGGATTAAAAATGTTAATCCAACTAGTCGCCCCCACATTCTATGAAAATACTCCCAAAAGAAAATTCTTTTGAATTCAGTTATATTCATTTCAAAATTCTTGATTAGGAACTCCGGTGTATTTTGGTACAATGAGAAATAATATTGCCAATCTGTTTCATTAAGGGGGGGAATAATACCCCCAAATAAAGCCCAATTTGTCATTGACAAACCCGAGTCAGTCAGCCGAGTTATACCCCCGATTATAACCATAGAAAAAACCATGAAAATATTAACTAAAATCCATATTTCTTTTGCGTTTTTATAATTTGAACTCTGCATATTTTATTAATAATATTTGTGGCGCGAAAATTAAATACATTAATTTTGTGTAAAACTTAAATTAGCTACAAAATATAATGTATAATTAATTGTTGACAATTTTCTCGATTTATATTTTAAGAATATATGTCACAAACTTTTATGGATTTGAAAAAAAAAAATATTGAATTCAATAATTCTGATCCAATGCATATTCTTGATTTTTGTATCAACCAACAGTTTCTAAATAAAATATCTTACGTATGCTCATTTGGCTCTGAGTCAGCAATTATATTGCATATGATTTCAAAATTAAAAAAAAATTTACCAATCATTTTTTTAAATACTCATTTTCTTTTTGAAGAAACACTAAGATACAAAGAAAATTTACTTAATTTACTTGGTCTTACAAACTGTATCGAAACTTACCCCAAAATTTCTGATTTAAATCTCTATGACAAGAATAACAATTTATGGAAATCTAATCCAGATCGATGCTGCAATATAAGAAAGGTTCTGCCATTAGATAATGTTCTAAAGCCATATAAAGCATGGATTTCTGGAAGAAAAAATTATCATGAAGGTGAGAGAAAAAATCTAAAAATATTTGATTTAGTAGATAACAGAATAATTATTAATCCTCTTAAAAATTTTAAATTAAATAACGTTTTAAATTATTTTATTGATAATGACATACCACATCACCCCCTCACAAAGAAAAATTATTTTTCAATTGGTTGTACTAATTGCACAGTTCCAATAAAAGATCGAAATCTAATTAGATCTGGAAGATGGACTCAAAATAAAAAAACAGAATGCGGTATTTTTTATAAAAAATGACAATGAAGCACCTAGCAAAACTAGAAAACGAAAGTATCTTTATATTGAGACAATCCTATAGATCGATCAAAGATATTGCAATGCTTTGGTCTTTAGGAAAAGATTCCAATGTTATGGTATGGATAGCTTTAAAAGCTTTTTTTGGAAAAATACCTTTCCCTGTTGTACATGTAGACACAAAAAAAAAATTTAAAGAAATGTACGAATTTAGGGAAAAATATAAAAAAAAGTGGGACTTAAAGCTAATTAAAGGTAGATGTCCACCAATTCATAAAGTTGATCCAACACTTCCTCCAGCTGCAAGATCAGCTGCTAGAAAGACTCATGGTTTAAACGAAATAATAAAAAAACATAAGTTTAAGGGAATAATCGCTGGTATAAGAAGAGATGAACAAAGTACTAGAGCAAAAGAAAGGATTTTTAGTCCAAGAGGAAGTGATGGCCATTGGGACGTTAAAAATCAACCACCAGAGTTTTGGGACCATTCCAATTTTAACTATCCCAATGAAGTTCACATAAGAATTCATCCGTTACTAAGTTGGACGGAATTGGATATATGGAATTATATAAAGAAAGAAGGAATCCCTATTGTAAATCTTTATTTTTCAAAGGAAGGTCTTAGATACAGATCGTTAGGTGATAAGGACATTACCAAACCTGTAAAAAGTGATGCCAAAAATATTGATGAAGTGATAGATGAGTTGAGGATAACCAAAACCTCAGAAAGATCAGGTAGAACAATGGATTATGAATGTGAAGATATTTTTGAAAGGCTAAGAACTCAAGGTTATATGTAATGATATCAACAAAAGAATCCTCTGAGGTGATTAGATTGGTTGTTGTTGGTCATGTAGACCATGGTAAATCGTCAGTTATAGGAAAACTTATGTATGATTTAGGAAATATAAATGAAACAGAGACAAAAAAACTTAGAGAAATTAGCAAAAAAAGAGGATTAGATTTTGAACCAGCATTTTTATTAGATGCATTGCAAAGCGAAAGAGATCAAGGAATTACCATAGATACCACACAAATATTTTTTAGAACAAAAAAAAGACAATGTGTGTTTATTGATGCACCAGGACATAAAGAATTTATAAAAAATATGATCACAGGAGCTGCAGTATCAGATTTAGCATTATTGATTGTAGATGCCTTTGAAGGGGTCAAAGAACAAACAAAAAAACATGCTTATCTTTTAAAAATATTGGGAATTGTAAATGTTATTGTATTAATAAATAAAATGGATAAGGTAAGTTATTGTGAAGAACACTTCAACAATTTAAAACACGAAATAAATTATTTTTTAAAAAAAATTAATATCAGTCCAGCTTTTACCATTCCAATTTCTGCAAAATATGGTGACAACTTAACAAAAATTAGTAGTAAGATGAAATGGTTTGCCGGCCAAACTTGTGTTAATATTATAGATAATTTTAAACTTAGTAAAAATAATACTGGCTCACCTCTTCGCTTCCCAATACAAGATATTTACAAAAATAAAGATAAAAGAATTCTTGTTGGAAGAATTGAAACAGGAAAAATGAAAGTTGGAGATGAAATAATATTTTTACCATCGAGAACTAAAGTCAGAGTTGCATCATTTGAAAACTGGCCAAAAGCTAAATCAAAATACGAATCTGGCGAATGTGTAGGAATAACACTTGAAGAACCAATTTTCGTTGATGTAGGAAATTTAGCTTGTAATCCAAACGAACCGGCTCAGCTAATGCAAACTTTCGAGGCTTCAGTTTTTTGGTTAAGCGACTCACCACTTTTGGAAAAGAAAAAGTATAAATTTAAAATTAACACTGGAGAATACGACGTAACTATTGAAAAAATAAAAAAAAAAATTGATACTAATAATTTAGATAGTAAAAATAATGTCAAATATATAAAAAAAAATGATGTTTGCGAATTAGTTATTCATTCTTCTCAACTTGTTCCAATGGATGATTATAAAGTTAATAAAAGAACAGGTAGATTTTGCTTATTAGAAGAAGGTCGAATTGTTGGCGGAGGAATCATCAGTGTATTAAACTTTCCTAATCAGTTAAAAAAAAACTCGCATGAACCAAAATTTATTACGCCAATTAATTTTTCCGTAAATGAAGTTGATAGAATTTCGAGGTACATTCATAGACCTGGTATAATATGGTTAACAGGATTATCAGGATCAGGAAAGAGTTCAATTGCGAAGGGAGTAGAAAAAAGACTTTTTAATAAAAATTTTAACATATTTGTCTTAGATGGGGATAACCTTAGACTAGGTCTTAATAACGATTTATCTTTTTCTCCTGATGACAGGACTGAAAATATTAGAAGAACAGGTGAAGTAGCGAAATTATTTTCTGAAGCTGGATTTATTGTTATTGTTTCACTAATATCGCCTTATAAAAGTGAAAGAAAAAAAGTTAGAGATTTGAGACCTGAAATTTTTAAAGAGGTTTTTGTTAAAGCATCAATCGAAGTTTGCGCCAAAAGAGATCCCAAAGGCTTATATTTGAAAGCATTAAGAGGAGAAATTCAAAATTTTACCGGATTGGGATCACCTTATGAGGAACCAGAGAAACCTGATTTAATTTTAGATACGGAGCAACTAAAACTAGAAGAAACTATTTTTTTATTAGAAAATTTCATTACAAATCAATTTAGCATTACCCAAAAAAAGGATTGACAAAAAAAATATTTAACTTATTTTAGCACTCATAACAGTCAAGTGCTAGTAAAGGCTTGATAATATGAATTGTCTAAACCAAGGAGATTCTTTATGAAATTTAGACCTCTTCACGACCGTGTTGTCGTAAAAAGATTAGAAACCGACGATAAGACTGCCGGTGGCATAATTATACCTGACACTGCAAAAGAAAAGCCTAGCGAAGGTGAGGTCCTAGCTGTGGGACCAGGAGAAACTGCAGATGATGGCAAACTTAAACCAATGAATGTAAAAACAGGCGATAAAATACTTTTTGGTAAATGGTCTGGCACTGAAGTTAAACTTGATGGGCAAGATCTTCTGATTATGAAAGAGTCAGATATTATGGGAATTTTAAATTAAAGGAGAAAAATATGTCAGCAAAAAAAATATCATTCGGTTCTGATGCTCGAACACATATGATGGCTGGAGTTGATGCATTAGCAAATGCAGTTAAAGTAACATTAGGACCTAAAGGCAGAAATGTGATTTTAGATAAGTCTTTTGGCGCACCAAGAGTTACCAAAGATGGAGTTTCTGTTGCGAAAGAAGTTGAATTAAAGGATAAATTTGAGAATATGGGAGCACAAATGGTCAAGGAAGTGGCTAGTAAAAGCTCAGATGCAGCTGGAGATGGTACGACAACAGCTACAGTTCTAGCTCAAGCAATTGTTAGACAAGGAGCTAAAGCGGTTGCTTCTGGAATGAATCCAATGGATTTAAAAAGAGGTATTGATTTAGCAGTTGATAAAGTCCTGAATGACTTAAAATCAAAAGGGAAAAAGCTTGGTTCTTCCTCGGAAATTGCACAAGTTGGAACAATCTCCGCTAATGGTGAGGAAGAAATTGGCAATAAAATAGCGGAAGCAATGGATAAAGTTGGCAGAGACGGTGTAATCACAGTCGAAGAGTCCAAAACAAGAGATACAACTTTGGAGACTACTGAAGGTATGCAGTTCGATAGAGGTTATTTATCTCCATATTTTATCACCGATGCTGAAAAAATGATCTGTGAGTTTGAAGATCCTTATATTCTTTTAAATGAGGGCAAACTATCGAACCTTCAGGATCTTCTTCCACTATTAGAAGCAGTCGTAAAATCTGGAAAACCTTTGCTAATAATTGCTGAGGACGTTGAAGGGGAGGCACTAGCTACTCTTGTCGTAAATAAATTACGTGGCGGTTTAAAAGTTGCCGCGGTTAAAGCTCCAGGATTTGGAGACAGAAGAAAAGCTATGCTCGAAGACTTGGCTGTTCTAACTGGAGGTCAGGTTATAAGTGAAGAACTCGGTATCAAATTAGAAAATGTTGGTATTAATGATCTAGGTACTTGCAAAAAGGCCAGAATTGATAAAGAAGATACAACAATAGTTTCTGGTGGAGGTGGTTCTTCTGATGTCAAAGCAAGATGTGAACAGATTAAGACACAAATTGATTCAACTACCTCGGATTATGACAAAGAAAAATTACAAGAAAGACTGGCTAAACTTTCAGGTGGTGTTGCTGTTATAAATGTTGGTGGCTCTACTGAGGTTGAGGTTAAAGAAAGAAAGGATAGAGTAGATGATGCCTTAAATGCCACAAGGGCAGCAGTTGAGGAAGGTATAGTTCCTGGCGGAGGAACAGCTCTTCTTTATTCAAAAAAAGCAATCAAAGATCTTAAAGGCAATAACCCAGATCAAAACGCAGGAATTGATATAATTCGTGCAGCACTGGAAACCCCAACAAGACAAATTGTCGAAAATGCAGGAGTGGAAGGTTCTATTGTGATTGGAAAGCTTTTGGAAAATACTGATGCGAATTTTGGGTTCGATGCACAAACCGAAACATACACAGATTTAGTTAAATCTGGAATTATCGATCCTGTTAAAGTTGTGCGAACCGCTCTGGAAAATGCCGCTTCAATTGCTGGACTTCTTCTTACAACTGAGGCAATGGTTGCAGAGATGCCTGAGCAAAAAGAAGCAATGCCTCCAATGCCTCCAGGAGGTATGGGTGGTATGGGTGGTATGGGTGGTATGGGCGGTATGGACTTTTAGTTTGTAGCGTCTACCCTTATTCCGAGTTTGTAAACTTATCGAACTCAGCCTCGTTAGGCTGAGTTCTAACTCGGCTGATAGTATAGTCCACAATCCGTTTGATACGACTTCACCCACTGATTTCTGTCACAAGGTCTAATTTCAACAGAATCAAAACCACATCTTAACAAAAATATATATTGGTCAGGTAAGATATATCCACTTGCTCTTATTTCTTTTTCATATAGAAATTCTTTTCTTATCCTTTTAACCATTGTAAATGGTGTGCCATCCTTAAATGTTTTAAAATTAAATATTATCATAAAAATCTTATCAAAATCCTGTTTAGCTAAATTCACGATTTCGTCAGACAGAAATTCCACTGAAACTATAATTTTTTTTTCAATAATCATTTTTTTATGCGTTAGCCATTGTTTTGTACTTATTATTGAAAAGTCTTTGATGTCGTCGATTGTAAATTTTTCACTGTCGATGCGAACAAATTTATTTTTCAAAACCTTATCTCCTCTAAGAATTATCATAAAGATTTTCTTTAAACTTATCTAGGCCAATTCTTCTAAATACATCAAGAAAGTTTTCATTTGAAATTTTATTCTTCTCATACGTCTCTATAATTTTTTCTAAAGCACTCATTAATTCTGCTTCTGAAAAAGAAGGCCCAACAATTTTACCGATACTTGCATCAATTTTCGAAGAACCTCCCAATGTAATTTGGTATGATTCCTTTCCTCTTTTATCTAAACCTAGAATTCCAATATTTCCGACGTGATGATGACCGCAGGCATTTATACAACCAGATATTTTTATCTTTAATTCGCCTATTTTTTTCTGATTNNNGTAATCATTAAAATGTTCGCTAATTTTTTGTGATATTGGNATTGACCTTGCTGTAGCTAATGCACAATAGTCCATTCCTGGACAACAAATGATATCACTTATAAGGCCAATGTTAGGTGTCGCTAATNTCTTTTTGGATAGAGTTTCCCAAACTTCACCAAGCAAACTGTTTTTAACATGCGGGAGAACAAGGTTTTGNTCATGAGTAACTCTTATTTCATCACATGAATATTTCTTTGCAATTTTCGCTACAGTTCTCATCTGGTCTGAGTCCATATCTCCTGGAGGTCTTTTTGGATGTTTTAAAGAAATCATCACAATAGAATATCCATTAATTTTATGTTCAAAAACATTTTGGGCAACCCAATTTTTAAAATGTTTGTCTTCTATTTTTGGTATGTTACAATTTTTATTTGATTGTAACTCTGGCAATTCAAAATAACTAAAAATTTCTTTAACTTGTTTTCTACTTAATTCTAATTTTTTATTTTCAAATTTCTTGAAATTATTTTCTACAATTTTAGTAAACTTTTCTTTACCTAGCTCATTAACTAAGATCTTTATTCTGGCCTTATAAATATTATCTCTTCTACCAAGTTCGTTATAGGTTGTCAAAATTGCTTCTAGATAGTTAAGAAGATCCTTTTTTGGCAAAAAACTTCTTATTTCTTTAGCAATAAAAGGGCTTCTTCCCTGTCCNCCACCAACAAAAATTTTNAANCCAACNTGGTTTTGNTCNTTNACTAATTTTATTCCAATATCATGAACCATGATAGCAGCCCGATCATTAGAGCATCCAGTGACTGCAATTTTAAATTTTCTAGGTAGAAAAGAAAATTCTGGATGAAATGTTGACCATTGTCTAATAATTTCACACCATGGTCGAGGATCTTCTACCTCATCTTTTATAATACCTGCAAAATGATCTGTAGAGGTATTTCTTATACAATTTCCAGACGTTTGTATTGCATGCATTTCAACTTTTGCGAGTTCTAATAAAATTTTCGGTACATCTAAAAGTTTTGGCCAATTAAATTGAATATTTTGTCTTGTGGTAAAATGTCCGTAGCCTTTGTCGTATTTATCAGATATTTTTGCAAGTTGTATAAGCTGATTACTCGACAATTCGCCATATGGTATTGCCACCCTCAACATATATGCATGTAACTGTAGATAAAGGCCATTCATAAGTCTAAGGGGTTTAAACTCTTCTTCTGTGAGACTTCCCTCTATTCTTCTTTTTACCTGATTGGCAAACTGTTTAGTTCTATGTAAAACAATTTTTTTATCTTTTTCTGAATATTTATACATTATTTGAACTTTACTGTTACACCCTCATGACGAATTCTATCTCTTAACTTTCTAATATTTCCAAATTCATCAATTTCTACAAAAGTCGGAGAAACTATATTGCAATTCTTTTCCTCTACTTTGGAAATCTCTATATATTTTTTTAACTCACTATTTTTTATTTTAATGGCTGATGATTTACCACTTGACCAACCATTTTCTGAAAAAAAAACAACACCTCCAGTCATCAAATCATTAGCTGAAAGAAAAAAAAAATCTCCGTCAAGTTTCTTTGCCATTATTAAAAAGTAAAAAATAAAAAAGAAAAGTAAAGCTTTTTTTATTATTTACAATAATTAATAGTATAATATAAAATTATACCAGTCTATCGCGTATAATTTATTTTTTTTAGTGTTGAATATTGTTTAAAAAGTAATAATTTTAAAAATGTTATGGATGATGAAAAATTAAAGCTTTGGCCATTTGTTGAAGCCAAAAAAATAATTAAGAAATACACCAATAAAAATAAGAGTCCTTTTATTTTTCAAACTGGTTATGGTCCATCTGGTTTGCCACATATAGGTACTTTTGGAGAAGTATTAAGAACTTCTATGGTGATAAAAGCATTTAAACACTTATCAGGAAAAGATGTAAAATT
This sequence comes from Rickettsiales bacterium, assembly GCA_002711625.1. GTDB lineage: Bacteria > Pseudomonadota > Alphaproteobacteria > Methylaequorales > Methylaequoraceae. The sequence goes on from PARR01000022.1 coordinate 68,230, forward strand.
ATATGTTTTTTCTGATGATATGGATGGATTGAGAAAGGTTCCGTCTAACATTCCCAACAAGGAGATGATTGAAAAACACTTGGAAAAGCCATTATCTGATATTCCCGATCCTTTCGAAACATATTCTAGTTTTGCAGAACATAATAACCATAAACTAAATGAATTTCTTTCAAGATTTGATTTTGACTATGAATTTAAATCTTCTACTGAGCATTATAAGAGCGGTTTTTTTAACATTGGCTTGGAACTAATTTTTGATAACTATGAAAAAATCTTAAACGTCATATTGCCCACACTCAGAAAAGAAAGACGCCAAACATATTCTCCTTTTTTGCCGATATGTAAAACAACTGGTAAAGTTCTCCAAGTAAAAATCGATGAACTTAGAAAAAAATCACATTCAATTGTATTTCATAATCCTTTTACAGGGCAAAAGGAAGAAAATTCAATTTTTGATGGTGATTGTAAACTTCAGTGGAAAGTAGATTGGGCAATGCGATGGCACATCTTGGGTGTAGACTATGAGATGAATGGTAAAGACCTCATTGAATCTTTTACACTCTCAAGTAGGATTAACAAGATAATTGGAGGAAGTCCGCCATGTAATTACACTTACGAACATTTTTTAGACGAAAAAGGTGAAAAAATTTCTAAATCACTTGGTAATGGCATATCTGTTGACGATTGGTTAAGATTTTCTCCGAAAGAAAGTCTTGAAATATTTATGTTTCAAAATCCTAATAGAGCTAAGAGACTTCATTTTGATGTCATTCCAAAAATGACTGATGAATATTTGAGATATAAATCTAATTTTGGTAAATTAGATTCCGAGTTGAAGGTTACAAATCCGATTTGGTTTTTAAATACTAATTTTAAAGATATTCTTCCTGAAAATATAACATTTAACATGATACTTAATTTAGCAAGTGTTTGTAATGCTGAAAGTAGCGAAATTCTGTGGAATTTTATTGAAAACTACAACCCAGATATAGACAAAAAAAACCAACCTACCTTAGAAAAATTGCTTGAGTTTGGAGTTGAATTTTATAAACAGTTTATACTTCCAAATAAAAAATATAGAGCTCCATCTGCACAAGAAAAAGATGGTTTCAAAGAGCTTCTTGATTTTTTAAAAAATCAAGGCGAAGAAATTGATGCAGAAACTATTCAAACTAAAATTTATGATATAGGTATGTCTTTAAAATATGAAAACCTTAAAGAATGGTTTGGGGCTTTCTACGAAGTTGTTCTTGGNCAAAAACAAGGACCTAGGTTGGGTTCTTTTATAAAGTTTTATGGAATCAAAAAAACTATTTCACTTTTGAATGAGAAATTAGAAATATGAATAATAAATTTGTTTATAAAATCTTCACGAGAAATGAGTGGAAAAAGTTTTCTGAAGACAGATTTGTTGGTAGTCATTTAGATATTTCATCTGGCTTTATTCATTTATCTTCAAAAAATCAGATTAATGCGACGATTAACAAATTTTTTAAGACTAAAACTTCTTTAATTATAGCAGGGTTTAAAGTAGAAACTTTAGGAAGCAAACTCAAATGGGAGGAAGTGTATAAAGATAAATTTTTTCCTCATTTCTACGGCAAACTTTTTTTTAAGCATTTAAATAATTTCAGACTTTATTATTAAAAATATGCTTTTTAACTATTTCTCAAAAATTGATTTATTTCCCCCCGAGTTTTTGCACTCCTTATTTCTAAATTATTTAAAATTTATTAAACCGAATTATAAAAAGAAATTTAGTAATTTAGAATTCAATTTACTTCATAAATCATTTTTAAATCCCTTGGGACTGGCAGCTGGTTTTGATAAGAATGCTGAGGCTATGGAAGGAGAATTCAATCTGGGATTCGGTTTTTTGGAGCTTGGTACAGTTACCCCAATGCCACAAATTGGTAATAAAAAACCAAGAGTTTTCAAAATCCCTGAATATGAGGCAGTAATTCAGAGATTGGGTTTTAACAATAACGGCGTTGAAAGATTTTTGGTTAATTTAAATAAATACAGAATCGCAAATCAATCAAATCTCGTTGGTGCAAATATAGGAAAAAATAAGAATTCCCCGGATAATCATACTGATTACAAACTTTTAATCGATTGCTTGGACTCTTCGGTTGATTACATAACAATAAACATCTCTTCACCCAACACAGAGGGTTTGAGACAACTTGAAAGAAAAGGCAATTTTGAAAAATTTCTTGAGGAAATAATTAAAGTAAATAAAAAAAACATTCCTTTATTTATTAAAGTTTCCCCTGATATCGATGAAAATGACTTAAAGAATATTTGTCAAATAAGTTTAGTGGAATCTCAAGTAAAAGGTTTGATAATTTCGAATACAACGATTAAAAGAAATCGACTTACGCAGAAACCAATCAAGAATGCGTGGAAAATTATGGAGTCAGGAGGTCTTTCAGGACCACCTTTGAAATACCTCAGTAATGAAGTTATAAGTAAAGCTTTCAAATTTACAAAAGGAAAATTAGTTTTGGTTGGTGTAGGTGGAGTTTCTTCAGGACAAGATGTTTATGATAAAATTCTATTAGGATGTAATCTCGTCCAAATTTACACAGCATTGATTTATCACGGCCCATCAATTGTTGGTAAAATTTTATCTGAACTTAGTAGCATAATTGCTAAAAATGGATACAAGAATGTAAAAGATGCAGTAGGTAAGGGGGTTTGAATTGAAAGAAGTTATCTACATCGAAGGTTTATCTTCAATTTCGCAAAAATATGACACCTTTTTTATTGATCTTTGGGGAGTTGTTCATAATGGTGTAAATTTATTTGAACATGTGCTGGATACACTTGTGAAACTAAAAAAAATGCAAAAAAAAATTCTTTTTCTTACCAATGCTCCCAGACGGTCACATATTATTTCAGAACAGCTCAATTCATTTGGATTAAATTCGTCATTATATAGAGATATTGTATCATCAGGAGAAGTGACATGGCAGAATTTAAAGATAAAAAAGAACCCTAAAAAAAATAAATGTTTTCTAATTGGTCCAGAAAGAGACTTTCATCTTATCCAGGGACTGAATTTGCGTATTGTTAAAAGTACAAAAGATGTAGATATTATAATTAATACAGGACCATGGGGAGATAGTGACAAACTAGAAAACTATGAAAATACACTTAATGAATTAGCTAAGAATAAAGCACCTATGATCTGTTCAAATCCAGACAAAGTAGTCTTTAGAGGAGAAAAATTGATGATTTGTGCAGGAACCTTGGCAGATTATTATGAAAAGATAGGTGGAAAAGTTATATATTACGGAAAACCCTACAAAGATATCTATCATTTTTGTTACCAATTATTAAAAAACAGAGACAGGATTCTAGTCATTGGCGATTCCTTGGGGAATGACATAGCTGGTGCACAACAGCAAGGTTTGGATTCAGTTCTTGTGACATCTGGTATCCATCGCGACGTAAATAATAAAACTAGTATTGATATAAAAAAATTAAATGTTTTAATGGAAAAAAAACTTACATTTCCCAATTTTGTTATGAAAGAGTTAAAATACTAATTTTAACAAGAACAGGTTTTGAATTTGGCTAAAGGATATAAAATAGAAGACTGGTATAAAGTTGCTGAGAATGAGCTTAAGGGTAAATCTATAGATGATTTGTCATGGGAGACACCAGAAGGAATAAAGGTAAAACCCCTGTATACTGCAGAGGACCTAAGCTCTATTACACACGAAATTGGAATGCCTGGGCTACCACCTTTCACAAGAGGCCCACGTGCCACTATGTATTCAAACAGACCTTGGACAATAAGACAGTACGCTGGCTTTTCAACCGCTGACGAATCTAATAAATTTTATAAAGAAGGACTTAAAAACGGAGTCACCGGACTTTCTGTCGCATTTGATTTAGCCACTCATAGAGGATACGACTCAGATCACCCAAGAGTTGTAGCTGATGTGGGTAATGCTGGAGTTGCAATTGATTCAATTGAAGATATGAATGCTTTATTTGATGGTATTCCTTTGGAAAAGATGAGTGTTTCTATGACCATGAATGGAGCTGTAATCCCTGTGTTGGCATGTTTCATAGCCTGTGGAGAAGAGCAAGGCTGTCATAAATCAAAATTAACTGGAACTATTCAAAATGATATTTTGAAAGAATTTATGGTAAGAAATACATTCATATTTCCTCCAAAACCAAGTATGCGACTCGTTGCTGATATAATTGAATATACCTCAAGAGAGATGCCAAAATTTAATTCAATCTCTATTAGTGGATATCATATGCAAGAAGCAGGTGCAAATCAAGTTCAAGAGCTTGCATATACATTAGCTGACGGAAAGGAATATATTAAATCAGCTCTCGAAAGGGGTTTGATGATAGATAATTTTGCACCTAGGTTGTCTTTTTTTTGGTCAATCGGAATGAACTTTTTTATGGAAATTGCGAAGATGAGAGCTGCTAGATATATGTGGTCTGAAATGGTAAAAAAATTTTCACCAAAATCCAATAAAAGCTTAGCCTTAAGAACTCATTGTCAAACCTCTGGTGTTTCCCTAACTGAGCAAGACGCATACAATAATATCGTAAGAACAACTATTGAAGCGATGGCAGCAGTATTAGGCGGCACACAATCACTCCATACCAATAGTTTTGATGAAGCTTTAGCACTTCCAACACCATTTTCTGCAAGAATTGCTCGAAATACACAGTTAATCCTATCTGAGGAAACAGGAATTACAAAAGTTATTGATCCGTTAGCCGGTTCTTACTATGTAGAAAACTTGACTTCAGAAATTATAAAAGAATCATCAAAGTTGATTAAAGAAATAGATGATGCAGGGGGTATGGTCAAAGCAATTGAGCAAGGTATACCAAAAATGAGAATAGAGGAAAGTTCTGCAAAAAGACAAGCACGTGTAGATTCAATGGACGAAACCATAGTTGGAGTCAACAAATATAAACCAGAAGAAAAGCAGGATATCAATATTTTGTCTGTTGACAATGAAAAGGCTAGATTTGAACAAATAAAGAAACTCGAAAAAATAAAAAAATCAAGAGATAAAGAAAAAGTTCATAAACTATTAAATCAAATTGAACAAAGCGCTAAATCAGAAAAAGGTAATTTGCTTGAAATTTGCATTCAGGCAGCTCAAAACAGATGTACGGTTGGAGAGATGACATCAGCTATGGAAAAGGTGTTTGGTCGGCATTCCTTATCTACAAAAACAATTTCAGGCGTTTACGGAAAGTCGATTAAGTCGAATAACAAATTAAAATCAATTGATAAAAATATTGAAGAATTTATTTTATCAAATGGTAGAAGGCCAAGAATGCTAGTCGTTAAAATGGGACAAGACGGACATGACAGAGGAGCCAAACTTATTGCTACTGCATTTTCAGACCTTGGTTTTGATGTTGACGTGGGACCATTATTCCAAACGCCAGAGGAGGTTGCTGTCCAAGCTATCGAAAATGATGTTCATGTCATCGGTGTTTCGACATTAGCAGCAGGACACAAAACGTTATTACCGCTACTTATGAAAGAGTTAAAAAAGAATGAAGCTGATTATATTAAAGTTATTTGTGGTGGAGTAATTCCGCCCCAAGATTACGATTTTTTATATGAACTCGGAGTCAGTAAGGTCTTTGGACCGGGAACAAACATTCCTGAGGCCGCAATTCAAATCATTGACATGATTTAATTATTAGCCATAATGGTTAATAATGAACTTAAAAGATTATCTCATTTTAAAAAAAATATCTCAGATAACATTTGCAAATTCAATCGATGTATCTCCAATTTCATTGGCAAGATATCTAAATGGAGTGCGTTTTCCAGATAAAAAAATTCTCAGTAAAATAATAAAATATACAAATGGTGTTGTTTCGGCTGACGATTTCCTTTTTTCACAGAAAAAAATTGATAAATTAACAAATACCGAAGAAAAAGAAATACTTCACATGCTTAAAAAAATAAGAAACGGCTCAAAAAAGTATATTGGAAAAGCAATTACAATGATTGAGTCCTCTCTTGAGAAGGACAGAATTTTATCAGAATTTCTGATAGATAACTTTAATTATAATAAAAAATCCTTAAGAATAGGAATCACTGGGGTCCCAGGAGTTGGTAAATCAACATTTATCGAATCATTAGGAGTAAGTCTAACAAAACAAAATAAAAAAGTTGCTGTTCTGGCAGTCGACCCATCATCACAAAAAACTGGAGGTTCCATTTTAGGAGATAAAACTAGAATGGAAAAATTATCAATCAACAGAAAGGCTTTTATTAGACCGTCTCCAAGTCAAGGTCAACTAGGAGGCGTTGCAAAAAAGACAAGAGAATCGATTTTATGTCTCGAAGAAGCTGGTTTTAATATTATCTTTGTTGAAACTATGGGAGTTGGTCAATCTGAAACTCTTGTAAATGACATGGTTGATATATTTCTTGTTTTATTGCTACCATCAGGTGGGGATGAATTACAAGGAATAAAAAAAGGACTTATAGAAATGGCTGATTTGCTTATTATAAATAAAGCCGACAATGATCTTTTGAATGCAGCAAAAAAGACTGTTAAAGATTATCAAAATGCCTTAGAAATTTCTGGTAGAAAAGCTCATGATTATGGCCCTAGTGTTTTTTCCTGTTCCTCAATTTCGTCAACAGGTATTGATAAAATATGGGATTCTGTAAAAAAATTCATACAGAAAGCAAAAAAAGAAAAAAAGTTTGAAAAAAAAAGAGTTGAACAGAAAATCAAATGGTTATGGGAATCGGTAGGACTAAAAACAGATGAAATTATTAATAGTAGATTAAAAAAGAACAATTTAGTTCACATAATTGAAAATAAGATAAAAAACCAAGAAATTAGTTTCTATTATGGTTCAAGATTAATTTTTGAAATATTAAAAAAAATTTATTGATATTCTTATTATTTTCAATTATCAATAAATAAATTTAACTATTATGACATGGTAAAACGTTGTAGCATAACAAACAAAAAACCCCTTGTTGGAAATAATGTTAGTCACGCGGTAAATAAAACGAAAAGAAGGTTTTATCCTAACCTTCAGAATGTTTCTTTTTTTTCTGAAGTTCTTAACAAGAAGATTAAACTAAAGGTATCGTCAAAGGCAATCAAAAGTGTCGAAAAAAATGGCGGTATTGATTCCTTTATTCTGAATCTAAAAAATAAAGATCACACCAAAGAGACATTGAAAATAAAAAAACTATTTTCCACCAGAGATAACAAATAACTTAATAAGTTTCACTTTTAAAAAGTTTTACAAGATTATCTACGAGAACTTCCGCAAGCATACTTACATCGTCAATTGTAAACGCTTCCTTATAATATTTAGATACATCATGACCTATTCCAATTGCAAATAATTGGATAGAACTGTCATTTTCTAGTTTTTCAATTACATTCTTTAAATGGTCATCAAGAATATTTGAATTATTAGCTGACAGAGTTGAGTCATCTACAGGGGCTCCGTCAGAAATAACAATTAGAATTTTTTTTCTTTCGGGCTTTATTCTCAATCTTTTACTGGCCCATATGAGAGCTTCTCCATCAATATTTTCTTTCAAAATTCCCTCTTTAAGTACCAAAGCAAGGTTGTTTTTGCAAACAGGCCACGAAACTTTTGAATCTTTATAAACTATATGTAAGAGATCATTTAGTCTCCCAGGTTTTTCAATTTTCCCTGTTTCTTCCCAAAGCTTTTTTGATTGACCGCCTTTCCACTCTCTTGTTGTAAATCCCAAAATTTCAACATTTACTTTACATTTTTCTAAAATTTTAGCGATAATTTCAGTGGTTTTGACTGCAGTTACAATAGGCTTTCCCCTCATCGAACCTGAATTATCAAGTAAAAGAGAAACAACCGTATTTTTTGAAAAATTTTCATCAATAATCTTAAAAATAGAAGTTTCGTTCCCATTTGCTATGAATGAAGCAAATTTTGAATTATCAAAATATCCTTCGTCCTGGTCAAATTTCCAATAATTCTTTTGTATAGAGAATAAGTGTTTTTCAAGTTTTTTTGCCAACTTATTTATAAAACTTTCGTCACTTACATATTCTCTATCAAGTTTTTTTCTAAGAAAAGACAATTCTTGAGCGGGTACAATTTTTTTTGCATCAATAGAAAGATCAAATTTTTTTGTAAAAATTTGATATTTTTGTTTTCTGAAAAAATTGCTGTTCCCTTTTTCTTTTGATGTTTCAGCTTCACTCTCATCGTCATGACGAATTTTTTGTCGACTTCGAATTTCTTCAAGTAAAAATTCCTGTTTTTTTAATTTTTCCTTCTTTTCAGATTGGGACTCTTTGTTTTGTGAAAAATCTTTTTCTTCTTTTTTTTCATCATGATTTGTTTGATTGTCTTTTGGATCAATAAACATTGAAACAATTTTGGATAATAGTCGAAAAAAGTTTTCTTCATTATCAAAATTTCTCAAAAGGGTATTTATCTCTTTAAGTTTGGTCTTAGGGAATCTTTTTTTTAAGAAAAAGAAATCTGATATCTTTTTCTCACAAAATATTTTAAAAAAGAAAGTAAACAAATGATTTAATTTTTTTTTGTCGTCATCATCTAAATGAGGTTCTAAAAGAAATTCAAATTTTTTCTCTATTTCTTTCAAATTAACTTTACACCCTTCAAACTGTTCGACTCCAATAGATAACGAACGAGCTATATTAATTATTTTAAAAATCAATACTTCCTTCTCTCTAGAAGGTATATATTTCTCGAGTAAATCAAACTGACAGTACCTGCAACTCAATGCAACAAAATCTACATATCCACGGCTAATTTGTGTTTTTTCATTAATTGTGTTGTTGATAAACAAATGTTTCCCAACCTCTCTTTTAAACTTAATTCCATCATTATTGAAGGAAAGGATTTTATTATCGGACAAAGATTTTACAATTGATTCGTGCAGTTCTCTTTCAGTTGGATTTGAGTTATTCCCGTTATTCATCAAGAATTTCTCTCCCAAAACATCTCTGATAATGTTCATTAATTATTTTTTGATCGCTTTCATCACACTTGTTCATAAAAGTAAGTTTAAATGCTAGATCTATATCCCCAAAAATATCTATATTCTCTGCCCAAATAATACAAGTTCGTGGAGACATTGGAATTGATAAATCCGAATTTTTAAAAGATGACCGAATAAGATTGGCTAAATCAACAATTTTAGATACTACCTCGATGTTTTCTTTATTTTTTTTATTTATTTTATTTTTTATTATTCTTTTTTCCACGTGAGGTTTTAAATAATTTAGTGTTGTAAAAATATTCCATCTATCTATTTGACCTTGATTAAGATTCTGTGTCCCATGATATAAACCTGATGTATCACCAGTTCCTAATGTGTTGCATGTTCCAAAAATTCTAAAGCATCTGTTAGGAACTATAATCTTATTTTGATCCAATAATGTTAATTTACCCTCAGATTCAAGAATTCTTTGAATGATAAACATTACCTCTGGTCTTCCAGCATCATATTCATCAAATACTAATGCAACAGGATTTTGAATAGACCAAGGTAAAAGACCTTCCTTAAAAGAGGTTACCTGTTTTTTTTCTTGAATTTCGATTGTATCTTTTCCAAGCAAATCGAATCTACTAATATGGCCATCTAAATTTATTCGCAAACAAGGCCAGTTAAGCCTTGCTGAAACCTGCTCGATGTGTGACGATTTTCCTGTTCCATGAAGACCTTGAACAAGAACTTTTTTGTTAAATTTGAATCCAGCCAATATACTCAAGGTGGTTGTTTCGTCAAAAATATAGTTAGGATCAATATCGGGAACTAACTCTGTTTTGACAGAAAAGCATGGGACTTTTATCCTTTTTTTTAATCCAAAGACCTCATCGGAATAACATGAACTATCAAGCTTTAATTTTTTTAATTCTTTGTCAGTTTGAAGCATTATTATTTTCAATATATTTCATAAGTATTTTATAAGCCTTATTAATTTCTCTAATTTTTTTTTCCTGATCAATAAAGTTTTTATTCAGATCTGGATGGTATTTTTTTACCAATTCTTTATACCTTTTTTTTACTAAAATTTTAGAAATTTTTTTAGATATTCCTAAAATCTCAAGTGATGTCCTTATCTCAGAGCTTAGAGATTTATTTTCAATAGAATTAAATTTATTATTTTTCTTTTGAAAATTAATTCTTGAAGTATCAAAAAAATGTTCGAATTCAAACTTTATTTCAGAATGTTTTGCTTTTGAAAATGGTCTTGTTGGCCTGCTTTCAAGCTGATCATTTTTTTGAAAATCATAAATCTCTGATTGGGTTTTACCAGCAAAATAATTCCACCTTTTATTATAGATCTTCACACAATCTATACAAAATATATACATTTCTTTATTTCCTGGAGATTTTGGTGCAAGATACCTTCCGTTATTACCACAATTAACTGTGTCGCAGTTTTTGGAAACTTCTTTACTTTTTAAATAATCCAAGCTTATATTTGACTTTCTTTTCATAATATATTCTATTATTAAATATATGAATGAATCAATAATATACAAAAAACTTAAAAATTATTTTAATCCTTGTATTTTAAAAGTTTTAAATCAATCTTCTAAGCATAAAGGACATCGAGGTAGTCCAAATACCGGAAATTCACATTTCCTCATTGAGATAAAGTCCAGTCAATTAAAAAATATTCCACGTGTTAGTGCTCAAAGAAAAATTTATGAAGTTTTAAACAATGAAATGAAAGAATTTATCCACGCTTTAGAAATAAAAATTATTGATTAAATTCCATAACCTGTGCCAAACATAAATTCTTGATGCTTTTTCAATGATTCTTGAAGCAACTCAGCATGCGCATCGTATAAATCTCTCATTGAGAGAATTCCAACAATTTGATTTTTCTCTATAACAGGCAAATGTCTAAAGCCTTTTGATTTCATAATTTTAATTGCATCGATTGTTGTTTTGTTTGGACTAATGGTATCAGGGTTTTTTGTCATA
>PARR01000023.1 GCA_002711625.1 Rickettsiales bacterium
TTTGTGCTAAATGCTCGTCTCATCTTGGTCATGTGTTTGAGGATGGTCCCCCCCCAACTGGTAAAAGATACTGTATTAATTCTGTTGCCCTAAACTTTATGGAAAAAAACAAATGAACTACGATGATTTTTTCAAAAATGGTCTTAACACTTTAAAGAATCAGGGTAACTATAGAGTTTTTGCTGATTTAGAAAAAATCTCCGCAAATTTTCCAAGGGCATTAAACTACCAGGACGATGAAGTTAAAGAAGTGATCGTCTGGTGTAGTAACGATTATTTAGGAATGAGCAAAAACCCGATAATCATTGACAGTATGATTGAAGCTATTCGAAAAGTTGGTGCAGGTTCTGGGGGCACAAGGAATATCTCTGGCACAAACCATTATCATGTTCTTTTAGAAAGAGAGCTTTGTTATCTTCACCAAAAAGAATCTGCTCTTCTATTTAATTCCGGTTATCTTGCAAACCTTACTACATTATCTACTATTGGAAAAAAATTGCCGGATTGTGTTTTCTTTTCTGATGAAAATAATCATGCATCGATGATACAGGGTATAAAGAGTTCAGGTTCTAAAAAAGTAATATTCAAACATAACGATTTAGACGATTTAGAAAAAAAAATTTTGATTAATCAAAAACATAAATCAAAAGTTATCGCATTTGAATCTATTTATTCCATGGATGGTGATTTTGCTCCTATTTCAGAAATATCTAAAATAGCAAAAAAATATAACTGCCTTACTTATTTAGATGAAGTTCATGCTGTAGGTATTTATGGAAAGAGAGGTGCTGGGTTGGCAGAAAAAGAAGGTGTTGTTAGAGATATTGATATTATACAAGGAACGTTAGCAAAAGCGTTTGGTGTTATTGGTGGTTACATTACAGGTAATAAAAATTTAATTGACTTTGTAAGAAGTTTTGCCTCAGGTTTTATCTTTACCACATCTATTCCACCTTGTATTGCCTCTGGAGCGTATTCCGCAATTAGACATCTCAAATTTTCTGATGAAGAAAGAAAAAAACTATTTGATGTTGTAAATGAAACCAAGTTTTTCTTAAATAAATTCAAAATACCATTTTTAGATTACAACAGCCATATTATTCCTGTTATAATAGGTGACCCAAAACTCTGCCGAGAGGCTAGCAACATTTTGCTTCATGATTACAATATCTACGTACAACCAATAAATTATCCCACTGTTCCAAGTGGGACTGAACGGTTGAGAATCACAGCTTCTCCATTTCATACCAAAGAAATGATAAGGGACTTAGCAAATGCACTAAAAAACGTATTTGCAAGCTTAGATATTAAAACAGCTGCTTGAGGTTTAGGGTGATAAAATTTTTTTATCCCATTTGTCTTTCTTCAAATAAAAAACTTCCCTTTTATGTAACCGAAATTTTCGATCTTGCCAAAATTCAAATTCTGTTGGAGATATTTTTATTCCGACCCAATAGTTAGGCCTAGGAATTGGTTTGTTTAAAAACTTTTTTTCATAAAATTTTACCTTTTTTTTTAAATATGAATGGTTGCTTATTTCTGATGATTGCTTAGAAACCCATGCACCAATTCGACTACCTCGAGGTCTCGAAAAAAAATATTGATCAGAAAGTGTTTTATCAATTTGTTTACCTTCTCCTTTTATTCGAATTTGTTTGTTTATACTTTCCCAATAGAAGCACATGGACAAATTATTATTATTCTCAAAATCTTTACCTTTATTACTTTTTAAGTTAGTAAAAAAAACAAATCCATCACTCAATACCATCTTAAGTAACACCATTCTAGTATTAGGCTTTCCATCATTTGTTACAGTAGATAAAGCAAATGCAGTATGGTCAAAAGGATGAATATTCTTTGCTTGGGCAAACCATTTTTTAAATTTTTTATATGGATCCATGATTTTCTTTTTTAAAAAATATAATATAACATTAAATATTTACTAGTTACTTTTACAAAAGGAAAAAACTTATGGATTCTTTGCTAAATTTAAATGGAAAAAAAGGTGTTATAATTGGAATAGCAAATGAAAAATCAATTGCTTGGGGAATAGCAGAAAAATTAAATCTTTGTGGTGCTAAATTAGCTTTTTCATATGTTAATAGCTCCATAATGAAAAGAGTTATCCCATTAGCAAATAAATGTGATTCCCAATTAGTATTTGAGTGTGATGTGCAATCTGACCAAAGTATTAATAATTTTTTTGATGAAATTTCAAAAAATTGGGGGGAATTAGATTTTTTAGTTCATTCAGTGGCGTTTTCTGATAAGAATGAATTAAAGGGTGGTTATATAAATACAAGTAGAGAAAATTTTCTGAATACTTTGGATGTTTCTTGCTATTCGTTAACAGCTTTATGCAAAAGAGCTGAGCCCCTAATGAAAAAAGGTTCTAAAATTCTAACTTTGTCTTATTTGGGAGCAGAAAGAGTTATACCTCATTACAATGTAATGGGAATAGCTAAATCGGCACTTGAAACTAGCATAAAATATTTAGCATGTGATTTAGGTAAAAAAGGCATTTGTGTTAATGCAATCTCTGCTGGACCAATAAAAACATTGGCTGCATCTGGTATATCTGATTTTAGATATATCCTAAAATGGAATGAATATAATTCTCCCCTAAAAAGAAGCACAGATATCGATGAGGTTGGAAAAAATTCAGTTTATCTGCTTTCTGATCTTTCATCCGGAGTTACCGGAGAAGTAATCCACGTTGATTGTGGTTATCATGTAGTTGGCATGAAATCGGTAGATGCACCTGATATTTCGGTAGTATAGTATGTCTGGCAGTAGTTTTGGGAAAATTTTTAAAGTTACAACATGGGGTGAAAGCCATGGAAACTCACTTGGTTGTGTTTTAGACGGGGTTCCTCCAAATCTGTCTATTGATGAGAAATATATTCAGACTTTTCTNGATAAACGAAAACCGGGGCAATCAAAATATACCACACAAAGAAAGGAAGATGATAGAGTTGAAATTTTATCTGGAATTTTTGAAGGAAAAACAACGGGTACCCCGCTTTCAATGATCATTGTTAACAAAGATCAAAAATCAAAAGACTATTCAGAAATNAAAGATAAATTTAGACCTGGTCATGCTGATTTTACATATCAAAAAAAATATGGGATTAGAGACTATAGAGGTGGCGGAAGAGCATCTGCTAGAGAGACAGCAATGAGAGTTGCAGCGGGAGCTGTCGCAAGAAAGATTCTCGGGAGCAAAGTTAAAATCCAAGGGGCTCTTATACAGATCGGTAAATTTCCAGCTAACAAAAAAAATTGGAATGAGTCTTACATAAAAGAAAATAATCTTTTTTGTCCTGATAAATCAATTATAAAAAAATGGGAAAAATACCTAACAAAGATAAGAAAAGAAGGTTCCTCTGTAGGAGCAATAATTCAGATANTTGTAAAAAATGTNCCCATCGGTCTTGGTGAGCCNGTCTTTGANAAAGTTGATGCTCTTCTTGCACAAGGAATCATGAGTATCCCTGCCGTCAAAGGAGTTGAAGTTGGAAGAGGGTTTGAAAGCGCACTGATACAGGGTGAAGATAACTCAGATGAAATGTTCATGAAAAAAAATAAAATTTTTTTTTCCTCTAATAATTCTGGAGGGACACTTGGCGGAATTACATCTGGTCAAGATATTGTTTTGAGATATGCTGTTAAGCCGACAAGTTCTATACTAATTAAAAGGAAAACCGTAGATAAAAGTGGAAAAAACACAGATATTAGAACAAAAGGTAGGCATGACCCATGTGTTGGAATTAGGTCTGTGCCNATTGGCGAAGCCATGGTTGCAATTGTATTAGCTGATTTATTATTAATTGATAAAATNAACAAAAGTTATTAATATAAATTAGAAATTCTGTATTTCCTTTCTGTCCCTTGATTGGACTTTCAACAATCCTGTAATTAGTTATGCAGAAATTGTCTTGGAACCATTTCAGCATATCTTTGCAGACAGTTTCATGTATCTGGGGATTCTTAACAATGCCACCTCTAGAAATATTATTTTTTGAGGTTTCAAATTGTGGTTTAATTAAAGCAACTATTTCAAATTCTTTGGTTAANAGAACTGAAGATGGTTTAATAACTTTTNTTANTGAAATAAAACTAACATCACAAACTATTAAATTAATTTTTTGATTTATAAGATTATTATTAATAAATTTTGCATTNGTTCTTTCAAATAATTCTACTTTNTCAGAGTTTCTTAATTCCCAATCAAATTGTCCATACCCNACATCTANAGAATAAACNCTTTTTGCACCTCTTNTAATAAGAACCTGTGTGAATCCTCCCGTAGAACAACCTATGTCCAGACAGACTTTATTGCTCACAGAAATATTGAAATTTTTGATTGCGTANTCCAGTTTCACTCCCCCTCTTGATACCCAGATTTCGTTTTCAATTTTGACACTCAAAATATTTTTACTTTTCACAAAAGTTCCAGCCTTAGTAACTTTGCGATTATTTAAGTAAACGTTTCCACACATTATCAGTGATTGGGCTTTATGACGACTTTTTACAAATTTTAATCCCACTAGTACTTGGTCAAGTCTAGATTTGTTGAATTTATCTGGCACAATTTTGTTTATCAACATAAATCAATTTTCTCTAGAAATTACAAAATTTGTCAATTTTATAAGCTGTTCTGCTTTCTTTCCAAAGGGTTTGAGTAAACGAATTGATTCTTCGGTCAGCCTTTCACACATCTCTTTTGCTTCAGATAGGCTGGTGATTGAAACTATAGTTTGTTTTCCTTTTTTAAAATCTTTTTGTATCCTTTTACCTAGATTGTTTTCATTACCTTCAATATCTAAAAGATCATCTTTAATTTGAAAAGCGATGCCTAAATTATGAGAAAATTTAGAGAAAATTTTTTTGTATTTTATNTCNTCTTTTAAGATAGATCCTGCCAAACATGAAAATCTAAAAAGTTCACCCGTTTTGAGTTTTTGTAATTCAAGAATTTGTTGTAAATTTAATTTTTTTTTCTCTGCAACTAGGTCTAACATTTGCCCTTTAACCATACCGNTACANCCGCTACATTTTGATAATTCACTTACAAGTTCAACTCTTACCTTTGAAGATGGATGTGTCTTTTTTTCCGCAATAATTTCAAAGGCAAGGGCTTGAAAAGCATCTCCAACTAGAATAGCAGTTGCATCATCAAATTTCTTATGACATGTCTTGTGACCTCTCCTAAGATCATCGTCNTCCATGGCGGGTAAATCATCATGAACTAATGAATAACAATGAATAAATTCTATGCTTGCAGCTGTTCTAATGGCTGCATTTTTTTTAACTCCAAGAATCCCGGCAATTTCCGTTAAGAATACAGGTCTCAATCTTTTTCCACCCACTTCAATAACATAAACCATTGCTTCATAAAGCCTGTCTGAAAAACTTTTTTTTTTAGGAATTAGATCTAACAAAATTTGATCAAAATTATTTGAAAAATTTTTCAAGTAATTTTGGGTGCTGTTTATATCATTTTTAACCATTGTCTTTTTCATTGCTATCTTCTGAAACTTTTTTTATTTTATATTCAGCATTTTTTAATTTTTTCTCACAATGTTTTTTAAGTAAAAGTCCTCTTTCATAAAGTTTGATTGATTCATCAAGGCTGGTTTCGCCATTATCAAGCTTGTTAACAATTTCGTTCAATTCATCCAATGATTCTTCGAAGGTTAATTTATCAATTTTTTGAGTATCAGATGTTTGTTTCATTCTTTTTGAAGTATGGTTAATAAATATTTTTGTTTTTGNGTTTGCATTAATATTTTTATTTGTATGTTTTTTGTGAGTTGATCTAAGTCATATGCNGCCTTAGGGTCGTCTGTTTTGACTTCAATTATATCACCTATAAATATTTCTTTTACTTTTTTTGAAATTTTAAGAACTGGTATTGGGCATTTTTTACCTCTTAAATTAAGTTTATATAATTTTTGTGGCATAAAAATTTTATTGTGNAGTGTTAAAAAAATTAATATAATATATCTTATATNCAAAANTTATTAAGATGAAAAAAATTATTAAGTTTTTGGTTTGNATTGTATTATTATTTCCCATTGTTGGTGACACTNACGATAGGCCTACAATTCGAATTGGTTCTTTGCAATATGGTAGTGTGAATTGGGAATTAAAACTAATTCAAGACCTNGGATTNGATATTGATAATGATTACAAATTAGAAATAGTTGAATTGGCTAGTAAGAATGCAGCTGCAGTTGCATTGCAAGGTAAAGCTGTAGACCTAATTGTTACTGATTGGTTCTGGGTATCCAGACAAAGAAGCGAAGGNAGAATGTTTACNTTNTTTCCGCANTCTATGGCNGCNGGCGGTTTGATTGTATCAAAAGATTCTCTTATTAAGAAAGATATAGATTTAAAGGGTAAAAAAATTGGTGTAGCTGGAGGTCAAGTTGACAAAGGTTGGTTAATATATCGGGCTTATTTTAAAAAAAAATATGGGGAAGACCTTCTTAAAATGTCAAAACCCATTTTTGGTGCACCACCACTTTTAAACAAGAAGATCAAGCAAAAAAGTTTTGACGCTATTTTAACATATTGGCCATATCAAGCACAGCTTATTGGTGATTCTGATTTTGAAAAAATAATAAACATAACTGATGTTATCTCGGAGCTAGGTGTTCCAAAAGGTGTTCCTGTTATAGGATGGGTATTTAAAGAAAGTTGGGGGAATCAAAATAAAAATGTTTTAAATAGCTTTCTAAATTCCTCAAAACAAGCAAAACAATTGATGTTAGAAGATGATAAAGTTTGGGAGCAGATTAGGCCTAATATGAATGTTGCAGATGACACTGTTTACCAAAATTTAATTAAGGTTTATAGAGAAGGAATTCCTAAATCTGATTTTACTTCTAATCAGTTAGAGGGTTCTAGAAAGCTTTACTCTATCCTNGCTGAAATTGGAGGAAAAGATCTTGTTGGAAAAGCCAAGCAACTATCATCAGGAACTTTTTGGATAGATTAAAATTTTGGATAGATTAAAAATATGGTTGCAAATGATTCCAATGCAGTTTTAAGATTCGCTTCAGTTTTTCTTTTTTTTTTTTTATGGCAAATATCTAGTACAATAGTTAACGTAGATCTTTTACCAGGCCCTTCAGATGTTTTTAGCAAAATTGTTGAAGAGGCAAACAGCAAAGAGTTATTTATTCACACTCTAGTTACACTAAAAAGAGTTTTCCTTTCGTTTTTTATTGCAATGTTTATTGGGACTTTTTTTGGTTTATACATGGGAAGAAATAAAAAAGCTAATGTTTTTTTGGATGACTGGCTAGTTTTAGGGTTAAATGTTCCTGCATTGGTAATTATCATATTATGTTATGTTTGGTTTGGTCTNAATGAAATAGCAGCAATACTAGCTGTATCTTTAAATAAAATNCCCATGGTTGCNGTAATAATGAGGGAGGGATCCAGGTCTATTGAAAAAGATTTTTTAGAGGTTGGAAAGTTTTACAAAATTCCTCCCAAAAGAATGTTTTTGAAAATTNTTCTACCACAACTATATCCCTATTTGTTATCATCTGCTCGCTCAGGTCTATCCCTTATATGGAAGATAGTTTTGGTGGTCGAGCTTCTTGGAAGAAGTGATGGTGTAGGGTTTAAACTTTACGGTTTTTTTCAATTTTTCGATATTTCTGGAATTCTAGCTTANACACTTTTTTTTGTGATTTTAATTATTTTTGTCGAATTTATTCTTGTGAGACCATTTGAAAGAAGAATNTCAGTTTGGAGATAAAATGTCTTTTTCTATAAAATTTAGTAACAAAACTTATAAAAACAAACATGATTCCTCTAAGACAATTGCATTAAAAAACATAGATATCAGCATTAGGAAAAAAGAATTTGTTTGTATCGTTGGTCCGTCTGGGTGTGGTAAGACAACACTTATGAATATAATTGGTGGATTAATTGATGCCGAAGGTAAAGAACTTTATCTCAATAATAAAAAAATANATGTAAACCAAAATCTTGGATATGTTTTTCAGACATCNAGACTTTTACCCTGGTTAACACTTAAAGAAAANATAGAGCTTGTATGTAAGGAAACNAANCTGAAAATAGAAAAAAAAATACAGTCTCTTCTTAACAGTTTTGAGCTTGAAGAGTTTGGTGATGCTTATCCTAGCACAATATCNGGAGGCATGAGAAGGAAGGTTTCTCTTGCTAGAGCATTTGTTAATAATCCAGAAATTTTATTGATGGATGAACCATTCATATCATTAGACCAACCAACNTCCGAAATGTTNTATAAAGTTTTAAANGATTATTGGAGGAAACATCCTACAATAGTNATATTAATTACTCATAATTTAAAAGAAGCATTACTTTTAGGNGATAGGATTTTGTTTTTTTCTAAAAGGCCAGGAACNGTTGTATTTAATTATAAAGTAAAAAAAAAACCGCCAAATTTGACAAAAATTGATAGTATTAGTGTTGAAAAAGAATATACTCATCTTACAAAAATGTATCCCAAGCTACTAAAAGGACTTATTTAAATCCGCTAATGATATTATGGAATCACTAACAAATTATATAGATAAAGGNGGGCTAATTTTTCTCGTTTTGGTTTGNATTTCAATTTTCACATTTGCNATTGTTATATTTAAAGTTATAGAATATTCCTTCTTTAATAGATTGAGCTTATCTTTNTTAAAAGATAATTTAGATAGTTANAGTAGCTTTGATGGGCTAAAAAATGAAGTTATTTCATACCNAAATGAAGAGCAAGATTCTTTTATTATTGAGCTTTTGAAAGTTGTAGAAATGGACAGAAAAACAAATTCAAATAACCATACCAAATCTTTTTTAGAGGATGAGTTTCAAAAAAGCGAGAGGTTTTTGCCATCTTTAGAAATAATATCTCAAACTAGTCCATTAATTGGTTTATTGGGAACAGTAGTTGGAATGATAGATTCTTTTAATCAACTTGANTTAGGGGGAAGCGTAGTNGATCCGTCAGTACTTGCTGGAGGTATATGGACTGCTCTTCTTACAACTGCAATGGGACTTATAGTCGCAATACCAGCACTTATCTTCTACTATTTTTTTGACAAAAAAATTTCTATTGATCAAAATAGAATCGAGTCATCTGCTTTAAGAATTTTAAAACTTAACTAAATGTTACAGGATGCAAAAAGAAAAAAACTTGTAAAAATAAGTATAATACCACTAATAGATGTTATTTTTCTGATGCTAGTATTTTTTATGTTGGCTACAAATTTTGATAACAGCAAAGTGGTTAACTTGAAAATAAAAACAAATCTACAGAGTTCTGACAATAAATCTAATCCGCTAATCCTAAATATTGACAAAAATGACTATAAAATAAATGATATTATTTTCTCAAATTTACAAATTGAAGCAGAAATCATAACAAAATGGAAAACTGGATTATTTGATAACATTATAATTCTCAATGACCAAGAATCAGAGTTAGAATACCTTGTTTTTATNTTAGATATTCTAAAAAAAAATCAAATAGATAAAGTTACCTTTTCNGATGACTTTAAATATTAAAAAGAAAAAAAAATCCAAAGAACTTGTCAACTTAATCCCAATGATTAACTTGGTGTTTCTTTTACTAATTTTTTTCCTATTAACGGGAGTTGTTTCTCAAAAAGATCCAATTGAAATATCTAAACCAAATTCAATTTTCGGTGAGAAAAATTCCATAAAAAAAGAAACAAATATTTTTGTAACTAAAGAAAATGATATATTCCTCAACACTAAAAGAATTAAGATTGAATCTTTAAACAATTTTTTGGCAAAGGATGATAGGGTGATTTTGGTTATAGATAAAAATTCAAAAATTTCGAATTTTAACAAAATTATTAAGATTTTTAATGATATAGAAATTGACAGGGTACTAATCANAGTCAAAAAAAGAGATGGGTAAATTGAAAATAAAAAAATTTTTTTTAGTCACATCTTTCTTTTTTTCACTCATTTTTCATTTGATTTTCTTTAATCTATTTGTAAAAAAGAACAGNGAGGAAGAAATCTTCGTTTTAGATTTGGGGCAATATCAAGANTATTANAGACCGNAAATTATAATAAAAAAAAATAGTATTACAAAGAATAACGAAGAAACTGAAATCATTCCCAAAAAAGAAAAAATTGTAAGTAAAAAAAAAGAAGTTGATGAAAAAAAAATAAAAAATTTAATTGCAAAAAAACCCAATCTTCCTGAAAAAAAAAAAACAGTTACAGAAAAAACTAAAAAAGAAAGTGATATTTTAGAAAAAGAATCCGACAAACAAATATTAAATGAAAAAACAANNAAAAAAAACGAATCAAATTTTGATAAAGATTTTTTTCTAGAAAAAAAAAGTTCAAATATTGCCACAAAAAATTTCATAATAAATGAAAAATTAAGTGCATATTTGCAAAAAATTTCTTTAGAAATTAACAGAATTGCACATAAGTCTTACCCTCAACAAGCAATCAGAAGAAGAGAAGAAGGTACTATTAATTCTATCATAACACTGGATAAAAAAGGAGAACTCTATAATTTGGAATTTGAAAATCATCGACCTAAAAGGTTGAAAAAAGCAACTGAGATGATTGTTAAAAACTTCAATTTTCCAGCACCTCCAGAAGTTGTTCTTAATGACAAGGGTTTTTTAAAAATCAAAATACCAGTCAATTTTATTTTAAGATAATGTTGTAATTTTGCAACATTCAAGAGGTTTTTGTCTTCATTGCAGTAATTTTATTTAATATTTTAAATATTTTAGTANAATGATATNATGATTATATTAACGATTAAGGAAGGAAATATATGAAAATTTCTAAAAAATTCGCTGTAGTAGCTGTTCCAGCTGTTATGGCACTTTCTGCGGCAAATACCGCAGACTCAAAAATTCTCNTGATGAGTCAAGAGGGCTGGGAAGTTTCATTTGATGGAGCTGCAAATGCTTTTTTCATGAAAAATAGTGCTACTGATGCGCCCTCTCTCTCTGGTGGTGCTGCATTTACACCAAGTACTTATGCTGGTGTTATCGGTGCTAACGATGATGCAAGTATTGTTACAGGTCTACTACCTAACGTTTGGGGTATGACACTTAAAGCTCCGACAGCCAACGGTTTAGACATTTCTGCCAGACTAGGGCTTTACACTCACATGAATGGTGGTGAAAATGCTTTAGGAAACGGTGAAATTAACCTTCGTGAAACTAGTGGTTCTGTTTCAGGAAGTTTTGGTACAATACTTATTGGTAGAAGTTTGGGTATTCACCAAAGTAATGCAATCCTCAATGATATGTTATTATTTGGTGTAGGTGCTGCAGCTTCAGATGCCAACGTAAATACTACACTTGGTAGAATTGGTTTAGGTTATCTTTATACAGACTTTCAACCACAAATAAGTTGGACTTTACCTTCAATGGGCGGCCTAGGTGCAAAAATCGGTATCTTCGATCCGATGGATGTTGCTGCTGATACAGTTACATACAGTGCAACAGATGCGTCAGCACCGAGAGTTGAAGCTCAGATTACATACAACACTGAAGTTAGCGGAATTGGAGCAAATTTTTGGGTCGATGGTGCCTATCAAGTAACTGGTAGGACTTCTGCTCAAGCTCAAGCTGTGTCTGTTGCTGCTGCTTCTAGCGGTTTTGGTACAGACGATACTGATGTTACATCTGCGAGTGTTGGTTTTGGTACAAAACTTAGTTTTGAAGGTTTATCAGTTGTTGCTTCTGGCTTCTTTGGTCAGGGTGTTGGTATGAGAGGTAGATATTCTGTTGGTCCTGTCACCGGTCGTGGTGGTTCTGACAGTCCTACATCTACTGGTGCTCTAGATGACTTCGGTAAGGAAAGAAATACCTACGGCGGTTATGCACAAGCCACGTATGACTTCGGTCAAGGTACGAATGCAGGTTACTCATTTGGTGGTAACTATCTAGTAAAAACTGGTAACGACATGAACAATCTTGGTACCATGAACTATCAACAAATGCATTCAGGTATGATTTGGCACAATGTAACTGACAACTTCAGAGTAATTGTTGAAGGCGGGTACACAGAAAAAACTTGGTATCTAGCTGATACTGATCAAGAAGACAGTTTCGGCGGTGTAGGTGCATTCTTCTTCTGGTAGAATTCATACATACTAAATTTTAAAAGGAGAGTTAACACTCTCCTTTTTTTTTGTTAAGTTATAAATATTATGAAAATTCATCTTTATAAAACATTTTTATTTGCTTTATTTATCTTATTATCCTCCTGTTCTGTTTTTGATAATTATTTTTCGGAAAATAAATTTTATTATAAAAATGGTTTTCAACACGTGAAATTGAATAGTGAGAGAAAAAATATTATTAATTCTCACCCAGTTAATATCCACCCAACAAAAATTGAAGGAGCTTTAAAACTAGTTCTAATAAAATTTGGGTACAAACCAGAGCCCCTATTCCAGCAAGAAAAAATTTATCCATATGCGGTTTCTATAAGCGATGCTCTAAAAGAAGCTAATAAAAATCAAGATGTTGTATTTACAGTCGAGGGTTGGTACAAAGAAAAGACTTTCTCACAAAATAGAGTTACTAGTGGGAGAATTTTTTATAACAAAACTGGACTTAACATAATCTTTGGTTCAATACTTAGAAAGGGTCCAATATCAGAAACTGATCCTATGCTTGCCTATAGTTTAAGTGAAGATATAAGGAAAAATCCGTATGCTCCCGGTTCAAGATATCAATCAGTTAGTAATCAATACGCTCTTACTTCATTACCCAACTCAGGTGTTTTTCGACCTATTCAAGCGAAGAAAAGAAAGGATTGGCTGGTATTTACTGGAAAAGCATTACAGCCCAGAGGCTTCCTTAGTCAAAAAGAAAAAAGAGTTGCACTTCGTTCAAATATAGAAGTTCAGGACTTAAGACGTGAACTTCAAAGTTTAAAACAAGAACTCAGAGGTATGAGAGGAACTCAGGGACAATTGTACAAGGGTAGAGCATACCAATCACAGCCCTATCCAAATTACCCCCCAGGGTATATCTACCCAAACCCGAGACAAAATCCTTACGGATATTATCCAAAAGGTAATGTATATACGAATAAATATAATCCAAATGCTCAAAATTCAATGTCAAGAATTAAATCTAAGGACGGGATTTCTTTCAAATCACTTAAAAGTTTGAGAGAGAGAGGCCTTATAAGTGAGGAAAGTTATTTAAAAAAATTAAAAGAATTTGGTTACTAAAATTCAAATTCAAAATTCCAAAGAATTGTGTTGTCAGGACAGGAGTCACTCAAACCTTTTAACCAAGCTAATGCAATTTCAATCTCATAATTATTTAAGTCAAATTCTTTTTCAAGCTGAACACCATATTGATGTTGTTGTTGATCACCGGTATTGAATCTACTAATCTCTCCAAACTCAGAAAATCCTATAATACCAAATACTATTTGATTTTCCAATACCTCAGAAAGTGCAAGATAATTACTTAATGAGAATTCGGTTGAATTCTCTGCATCAACTCCAACCTGTTTTTCGAAGATAAAATTGGTTGTAAAACTAAAAGAATTAAAAATAACTTTATTAAGATATTTATATTCTATTTCATCTGAATTTTGTCCCTTAGAAACGAAATTATAAGAAAAGTAAAGTGCTCCTTTAAAATTATTATAATCAAAAATTTGAAGCTGGTTTTGAAATTCTGTTTTCTCCCAATCAAGAGGGTAGCCTTCATTATCAGAAATATGAAACTCAAGTTCACTTTGCCAGAAATTAGTCCAAGAATATTCTGTTTCTATTACGTGATGGTGAGCCTTATCTGAACTTTTTGTACTATCAATATCAAAATGACCTCTCCACTCTAATGATTGTCTTCCTTCCTCTACTTCAGGAGAATAAATTTTATGGTGGGCGTATACTGAAAAACTCGTACATATTATAATTACAAAAACAAAAAATCTCATTTTAACTATCTAGGAGATCTTCATTTAAAATTGTCATATGAAATTGATAAGCGGTTTCTCCGTCTTCGTCCTCTTTATAAATCAAACCAAGAAATTCATCACCCAAATAAATTTCGAACGAATCTTCAATGGATTTTCTTTCTCTAACCGAAAAATTACTAGTATGAAATTTTTTGTTTAAATATTCTTTTATTTGCTTTTGTTCGAAATCTTTCATAGTCTTTATTTTATGACTATGATAGCTAGATTTTCTGTCGTATCAACAAATATATTGTGGAAAAAAAAAGTATAACCTTATTATTTATCATTTCAGGCTTGGTCCCCTTTTATCTAGAAAGCTTCTTGGTATATTTTGTTCATTTAAATGATAGTACTTTACTGTCAACTGTTAGTGAAATGTCATATCTTTATGGAGCTCTAATAGTGTCATTTTTGTCTGGAATGCAATGGCAGAGAGCAATAAAAAGTAAAACTGATAAACTGACCTTGATAATTCCTATGGTCCCTTTTTTTTTTATTTGGTTTTACGATGCAAATTTTTTTTTAAAAAAGGAGTTTGTAATAATTGCTTGTTTATCTTTTTCACTTTTCATTGATTTAAAATTCTTTAAGAATTATTTAACAAAAGATTTTCTTAAATTAAGGTTTATCGTGACGACGTTAGCTATTTTTTCTTATTTAATATAAATTTTTAATAATAAAAACAGTAAGTTAGTTAAAATTTTAATTTTTTCCTTGAATTAAGAATTTTTTAGTTCATCCTATATTAAATTATGATATGGGGAGGTTTTGGGCATAATTCTTTGTCCTAAATCTACTTGTGTTTAACGTTAAATTTTTTCAGCACTTGTTTGTTGAGAATTTATATAACTTAATACGAAAGGATATATAGTATGGAATATATGCTAAAACCCGAAGACATAGTCGGGATTACTTTTTGGATCATTTCTGTTGCCATGGTAGCCTCAACTGCGTTTTTCTTCCTGGAAGGAAATAGTGTATCAAAGCACTGGTCAACATCAGTTAGAGTTGCTGGATTGGTAACTTTAATTGCTGCAGTACACTACTATTATATGAGAGAGGTCTGGATTTCCACTGGTGAGAATCCAAATGTTTACAGATATATTGATTGGTTACTGACCGTCCCACTGCAGATGGTTGAATTTTATCTAATACTTGCAGCTGTAGGTGCAGCGACAGCTGGTATGTTTTGGAGACTTTTATTAGGTACTTTAATCATGCTAGTTGCAGGTTACTTAGGTGAAGCTGGTTCGATCAATGCTACTGTTGGCTTTATAGTAGGTATGGCTGGTTGGATATACATTTTATACGAAGTATTTGCTGGTGAAGCAGCACAGGCTAGTGCTTCAAGTAATTCAGAAGCTCAAAAAACTGCTTTTAATGCAATGAAATGGATTGTTTCTGTAGGATGGTCTATTTATCCTATTGGTTATTTCCTTGGATATCTAGCTGGCGGTACAGACAACAATACTCTCAATGCTGTTTATAATTTGGCTGATTTCATTAACAAGATTGCGTTTGGTCTTGTAATTTGGGCAGCAGCTAAATCTGATACAGCTAAAGCTTAATACAGATAATATGTTAATACACTCAATCAAAGGGGAATTTCAACATTCCCCTTTTTTTGAAAGATGCAAAAAAATAATTTAGTACAGGTTCCAAAAAATAATTTAGAATATCTTAAATCTTCAAAAGGTTGGGAAATACTTAATTCTTTTAATGATGCAATAAATTCTGACCCTTCATTTGTTAAAAGAGAATTCATAGATGATCTTAAAGATGTAGAGAAAGTAATGAATAACTTTGTATGTGACGATTCATGGATAGGTCATTGTGCAAAATATCAGATTCAGTCTGGAGGTAAAAGGTTTAGAGCGCTACTGGCACTATTGGCATCCAAATTATTTGATTTAGATAAGGAATCATCAATAAATGTTGCTGTAAGTTGCGAATTCATACACAACGCATCTTTGATTCACGATGATCTTCAGGATAGGGACTTATTGAGAAGAGGACTTCCTACCATATGGAGCAGATTTGGCGATCATACGGCAATAAATTTAGGTGATTATTTTATAGCAGCATCTTTTGAAGCAATTACGAAATGTCGATGCCAAAGTGACAATAAATGTTTAGCAGTTAGAGAACTAGGACAATTAACAAGACAAACTATCAGAGGACAATCAAGTGAAATTTTAGGTAGATCTGATTTACATACTAAAATGAAAGATTACGAATCAACAGCTAGAGCAAAAACAGGAAGTTTATTGAGTTTACCAGTTAAACTTGTAATGCTGTTAAAAGGTAAAAAAAACATTAGTAAAGAATTTTTTAAACCCCTTTATGAAACTGGTTTAGCCTATCAAATCCAGGATGATATATCTGATTTTTTAGGAATTAAAGATAGGGGATTGCCAGGGAGAGACTTAAAAGAAGGAAAAATGAATATTTTAATAATGCATTACATTAAGAATGCATCTAATGGAGAAAAGTTTTTATTACAAGAATTTTTAAAAAAACGCTTTGATTCTATATCAGAGCAAGAAATTCTCCACTGGATAGTTCAAATTAAGAATAATAATGGACTAGAAAGTTCAATAACACATTTATATGGTGTCGCAGACAAAGCTATAAAGCTTTCCAAAAATAACGCTAAACTCCATAAAATTGTAAAATTTGTAATTAATCAAACTCTTAATAGAATTTCTTCAAAAATTAAATAGAATAGAATTATGAGAAAGTCAGCTATAGTAGTTGGTTCGGGTTTTGGTGGAATTGCTTCTGCATTAAGGCTTAGAGCCTTAGGATACGATGTAAGTATTTTCGAAAAGTTAGACCAACTTGGTGGAAGAGCTAGAGTATTCAAAAAGTCTGGGTATACTTTCGATGCTGGACCCACTGTGATTACAGCACCATTTCTTTTTGACGAGCTTTTTAATTTATTTGGGAAAAAAAGAAGCGATTATGTAAATTTTGTAAAAGTAGAACCATGGTATAGATTTTATTTTTCATCTGATAATTCAACTTTTGATTATAGCAGTAATCTAAAAAAAACTGAAAATGAAATATCCCGATTTGAACCTAATGACGTTAACGGTTATAAAAAATTACTGGTTTTCTCAAAAAAAATTTTTGATGTAGGTTTTACTGAATTATCTCACACTCGTTTTGACCAGTTTTTTTTCATGATTAAACAAATTCCAAAACTTCTTAGATTGAGAAGCTATTTAACTGTTTACCAGTTAGTTTCTAGTTTTCTAAAAAACGAAAAACTAAGGCAAGCATTTAGTATACAACCACTTTTGCTTGGAGGAAATCCAATAAACACTACCTCAATTTATAACCTTATCCATTATTTAGAAAGAAAATGGGGGGTTTTCTATTCACTTGGTGGAACGGGTGCACTAATTTCAGCACTTGGGAGGTTAATGAGAGAAGAGAAAATAAAAGTTAATTTAAATTCTAACGTGACAGGTATTATAACTGAAAGAGATAATGCCGTTGGAATTCAATTGGCAAATAGAAAAGTTATGTGTGATAAAATTATTTTAAATACAGACCCAGCATTCGCATATAAAAATTTAATTAAATCAAGATTTAATAAAAAATGGACCAAAAAAAAAATTGAGAAATTGGACTTTTCTATGGGATTATTTGTTATCTATTTTGGGACCAAAAAAAATATAAGAATGTCGCTCATCACACAATCTGGATGGGAAAAAGATATCAAGGTTTATTAAACGATATTTTTAAAAATAAAATATTGGCGGATGATTTTAGTTTATATCTACACAGACCAAGTGCTTCTGACGAAAGTATGGCACCAAAAGGATGTGATTGTTTTTATGTTCTTTCACCAGTTCCCAACTTATTGTCCAGCACAGATTGGAAATCCATTGCAAAAGATTATGAAAAAAAAATTTTAACTGCACTAGATGAAACAATATTACCAGGGCTTATAAAAAATCTTGACATAAGTTTTCATATGACTCCCAAAGATTTTGAGCTGGACTATCAAACATTATACGGCACTGGTTTCTCTATAAGTCCAATTTTCACGCAATCAGCTTGGTTTAGATTCCATAATAAGTCAGAAAATTTTAAGAATCTATATTTTGTAGGTGCAGGTAGTCATCCAGGAGCTGGTGTGCCAGGGGTCATTAGCTCAGCAAAGGTTCTTGAAAATATATTAAAAGATGAAACTGTCGCCAAGTGAATTAAAAATCAAGAAAAGAGCCAAAACTTTTTATTTTGCTTCACTTTTTTTTAGTAAAAAAAAACAAGAAGATATCTCAATTCTATATACATTTTGCAGATATATTGATGATTTGGGGGATAACCCACAAATTAAAAAAACAACAGCAAAAGAACAGATAGATTTAATAAAAAATCATATAATTAATAGAAGCTCCGACATCCCTATTGTAAAAGATTTTTTAATCTTAATGGGAAAGTATAATATAAATATAACAACCCCTTTGCACTTAATCTCAGGAGTATCGTCAGATCTATCAAAAGTGAGAATTAAAAATTATAAAGAGTTAATGATATATAGTTACAAAGTTGCAGGTACAGTAGGACTTATGATGTGTAAATTGATGGAAATCAGTGATGCTGATTTAAATAAGAAAGGAATTTTATTAGGTATAGCAATGCAATTAACAAATATAATAAGAGATATTAATGAAGACTTACAAAATGATAGAATTTATTTTCCACTACAGTTTTTATCATTCAAATTTTCAAATATAGACGAAATAAAAAAAAATAACAAACTTAAGAAAAAGTTTTCTAATGACCTATTCAGTCTAATTGAAAACTCTAATAAAATATATGCAACCTCTTGGCTTGGAATTAAAAAACTTCCTTTAAAATATAGAATACCGATTGGGGTTGCTTCAAATCTATACCAGGAAATTGGATTAGAAATTATGAAAAATGCCTTTTGTATTTGGGAAAAAAGAATTTACATAGCGAAATCTAGCAAAATGTTTTTATCATTAGGAACAATTTTTAGTATTTTTTTTGGAAGAGAATCACAAGGATATCCAAAGATTGAAAACGAAATTTTTTCAATTTTGTATAAATTTGACAAAAAATTTTATGAATAGCAAAAAAGAATATGATATCATAATTATCGGAGCTGGTCTTTCTGGACTAACATTAGCAGTTGAGTTGATTAAAAGAACAGAGAAGAAAGTTATAATACTAGAAAAAAAAAAAAAATTTCGATATGACAAAAATTGGTGTTTTTGGAATTATCCTGAAAATAAATTTTCTAAGAATTTTAATAATTCGTGGAGTCGTGTAGCTATTAAATTCGGTGCTAAAAAAATTGTTTTTAAAGATCCAAATATAAAATATTTAAGATTAAAATCGTCAAATTTTTATAATCGAATGATAAATGAATTAAAACAATCTTCTAATTGTAAATTATTACTTAACCAAGATGTTAAAGATATTAAATCTCGTGGAAGTTCTAATATAGTAAAATCAAATAAATCAATATTTAAGTCCCCATTAGTTTTTGATAGCAGACCAATTATTGATAAAAAAAAGTCTGATATTGTTCAACATTTTTATGGTTTAGAAGTAGAATTTAACAGGAATGTCTTTGATAATAATCAGGTGACACTCATGGATTTTCAAAAAAGTAAGAATTGTGTGCACTTCTTTTATATTTTACCATTCTCAGCCTCATCAGCTCTAATCGAGACGACATATTTCTCATCTAAAATATTTAGTAAGAATAAATATAAAAATGATATAACCAAATACATAAAAAAAGAATTCAGAGATTCAAAGTATAAGTTTAAATTCTCAGAAAAAGGTATTATACCGATGTTTCCATCAAAACGTATTCTTAATAGCAATACATATTACAGAATAGGAACATCCGCTGACTGGATAAAGCTGTCTACAGGTTACGGTTTTCAGAACTCATTCAAATATGCAGAAAAAATCGTTGATAAGATTATTGAAAAAAAANAACCTATTATTNAAAAAAANAANATTTTATATTTGTTAGATTTAATTTTTTTAGAATTTTTAAAAAAATACTCNAATGAATCTATTGTNTTTTTTCGTTGNTTTTTTTTAAAAAATAATTANNNAACNATAGTNAATTTTTTAATTGGCAAACCTTCTATATTTGAGATTATAAAAATACTNTTATCACTTCCAAAGATTAAGCTTATNAAATGCTTATTAAACGTAATAATAAAAAAAAAACATTATGCATAGAAGTATTGATACAAAAATATTTAGTATATCTTTAATGACGGTACTTTGTGTTAACTTTTTTGCAGGACCTGAAATAACCAGAAATTTTAAAAATCAGATTTTATTTTTTATAATTCCACTTATTTGGCCTGGAGTTGCACATGGAAGTTTAGATTTGGAAATAGCAAAAAAAAAGGGGTTAATAAAAAATAATTTTCACATATTCTGTTTTCTATTTTTGTATATTCTTATACCGGTTGTTTTTTTTTATCTTTGGATAATTTTTCCCAACACTTTTTTTATTTTGTTTCTGTTACTTTCCTACTTTCATTTTGGAATAAGTGACAATCTTTCACAAAAAAGTGTAAATAAATATTTTGAAATTATAATAAGAGGAGCTGTTATAATCTTTGTTCCCATATTATCTCATAACGAGACAACTATTCAAATTTTCACGATTTTACTAGCTAATGAAACAATTCTTATTCATCTAGAAAAATATTATCCACTGCTTGGTTTTTTTCTAATTGCATTTTTAGTGTCCTGGATTTCTATGAATATCTATAAAGAAGGACTTAGATTTTTTGAAGAAATAGTTTTTTGGGAAATTGTTTTACTCATTACTTGTTTCGTTATTTTTGATCCTTTGGTTGCGTTTTTTACTTACTTTTGTTTTTTACATTCAGTTAGGCATATGCTTGATGAAAAAGTATCACTAAATCTCAAACTAGACCAACTCATCATTATGTCACTTCCTTTCACTATTGCTACTATCCTATTTTTTAGTTCGATATTTTATTATTATACATTTTTCGATCATAACGAAAAAATCCTATCATATATTTTTGTAGGTCTCGCCTCCTTAACAACTTCTCATATACTTTTAGTAAACTTCTCAAAAAAATAATTTAACCAAGTTTTTCACCAGTAATTATATTTTTAAACCACACTTTTTTTGTAACNTTGCNTAAAGAGTCTATATTTTCTGGAATTTTATAATTTNTTGGATCGCTTGATGANACAGTTCTGGTTTCAATATTAAATCTGAGCCGTTTTCCTACATTACTACCATGAATATGATTACCTGAAAAACACAATATTTCATGTGAACGCAAATTTATATTAAGTATGTCTTTAGGATTAAAATTTTCATTTGAGATTGGTACTGAAGGATACCCAAGAATAGATTTGTATTTTTTGAAAGTCCAAGTCTTACTGTTGTTAGGAACTTTTTTTTTAAAATATGCTGGAACTATAAAAATTGAGTTATCAGAAAATACATTATGCATCGGAATCCACCAATTGATTTGATGAAAAATATTTGAGGCCCATGTATCTCTGTGAGCACTTGTAGGTTTCAACTTTCCATAGGGCATATCTCCCTGCCTTGGACTATAACGAAGAGTAATTTCGTCAATATATAGATCGTTTAGGTCAAAACCTAATTCAATGAAGAATTGTGTAAAACTTGATTTTAAAAATTTACAATTTTTTATTATTTCCTGTAATTTGAAAAGATTAATTTCATCATTTACTTTGGTTATTGAAAAAGAATTGAGTAATGAAGCGTTATAAGTTTTCTTGAAACAATCAAAAAAATATGATTCAAATTTTTCTTTTATTTTTTTTAGACTAGGATAATCAAAAAAACATAAAATGTTTCCTCGGAAAATATCATTCTTAAAGTTTTTCAATTCGGTACATCTCTTATATTGAATTCTTCTAATCTTCATTTATTTAATTTGATAAATAGACAAACAAATATGATATTATTATTATTTTATAGAAAATGAAATATTTAGATGAAAAATTTGTTCTTCAATTACTTAAGAAACAAAAAATTAATCATAGTATTGTAATAAGCGACCCAAGCGTGAAAGATTGTCCCATGGTGTATATAAGCTCGGAATTTCACCAACATACTGGATATTCTCAGGAGGAATCTTTAGGAAAAAATTGCAGGTTTTTGCAGGGACCTGAAACTGATCCAAAAGACATTGAACAAATTAGCTTGGCATTGAAAAGGAAACAAAAAATTACAATTGATATTCTCAACTATAAAAAGAATGGAAAAAAATTTTGGAACAGATTGAGGATAATACCAATTTTTGATGACAAAGGAAACTTGATCTATTTCGCAGGTGAACAAAATCCAATAGATGTTGAATCAGTAAGGAGATATTCTTTTGGAAAAATTATTGAGTAGAATCATTGAATTTATACTGAAGGTCTAAGTAAGATCCACCCTCGCATTGTAATACATTTTCAGGGCCTTTGTTGTCATTTTTACGTTTTTGTGAAATTAAAAACAAATTTTGGTAGTATATAGCTTGGCGTTCCTGAAGTGTCCATAATGTTTGTTCGTCCAAATCAATATTGGTTAATCTATTTTTTTGATAATGATGAACTAATTCGTGTAGAATAATTGATTGGTCACATATATCTTGCTCAGGATTAAGTTTGTCGATGTAATAAATACCGCTATCTTTTACATAATAAGCTTTCACTCTACAATTTTTTGTGGAAAAACATGCTTTGTTCGACATCTCATCTTTTGTTAAGACAAAAAAATCAGGTGCATCAAGTTCTTTTTTGAATTCTGTGTTTTCAATAATCCAAGCTGTCAAAAAGGCTGTCAATTGTTTGGTGATCATCAATTTAGATATAACTCCCTAATCAAGTTTCCATTTTCTATGTTATAAGTGTTGATTTTAGACTCTTTAGTCAATGGGTTAAACAAATATATATATAAGAAATTTTTTTCAATTTGAAAACTTAAAATTTCATATTTTTTTTCCACTTGAGGGATTAATTTAAGAGTATGTTGAACATTATCATCATTATTTTTATACTTACTTAGAATAACAAAAATTGTAATACTAAATAAAATAATTATAAGTAATCCTAAAAAAATAACTAAAATTTTAAGGAACTTCTTCATTGAGTGAAAATTATATTACTTTATCTGTATCAAGCAAAGACTTAGGAAAAAGAATTGATATTTTTTTGGCCGAAAAGATAAAAGAGTTGTCCAGAAATCAGGTTATCAAACTTATTCATGATAAAAATATAAAATACAATAATCATAGCGTATCCGTTCAATCAACTAGGGTTAAAGAGCAAGGACAAATTATTATAAAAATACCTTCTCCAGTATTAATAGAAATTTTACCACAAAAAATTGACTTAAATATAGTCTATGAAGACAACTCTATAGTTGTAATAAATAAACCTGCTGGTATGGTTGTCCATCCAGGTGCTGGAATTAACAAAAATACAATGGTTAATGCCCTACTATATCATTGTAGAAATAAATTATCATCGATCGGAGGCAAAATAAGACCAGGAATAGTTCATAGAATTGACAAAATGACAAGTGGCCTTGTAGTTGTAGCAAAAAATGATATTTCTCACCAAAATTTAGCCAAACAATTTCAAAATAGAATAATAGATAGAAAATATGAAGCATTTGTGTGGAATAATGTTATAAAGAATACTGGAGTAATAGATACTTTTATTGGAAGGTCATCTATTGATAGAAAAAAAATGGCAGTTACTAGCCCAAAAAGGGGAAGAAAATCAATTACTAACTACAAATTAATTAAAAAATTTGTAATTAATGACAATTTTATATGTCATTGTGAATGTTTTTTAAAAACCGGAAGAACACATCAGATTAGGGTTCATATGAAGCACATCGGTAACCCTTTAATTGGAGATAACGTATACTGTAAAAATAAAATGTTGAAAAAAGATATTCCCGAACATGTCAAAAAGATCATTAATCATTATTTTACAAATACTGGCAGACATGCATTACACGCCAAAACGATTGGTTTTATTCACCCTGAGAGCAATAAAAAAATGTCTTTTAGCTCAAAACTTCCAAAAGATATGAAAAAGTTAGAGGATTTATTAAATTCTAATAAAAAAAGTCAACTATAAATTATTTTAAGACATTGATTTGATTAGTTTTTTTATTTCAATGAATTAAACACAAAGATTTTGTTCATCTTAGGTTCATTTTTTTGTTGAATTATGTTTTTTTATTACTAATATGTATATTGTGATTAAATCTATTAACAAAAATTTAACCAAATCATTATCGCAAAATGATGTCTCAGATTACTTTAGCCAGATTAGGAAGTTTCCTCTTTTGTCTAAGGATGAGGAAAGTAAGCTGGCTGATGATTGGATAAAAAATCAATCTTTAAAGGCTGCTCATAAACTTATAAACTCTCATTTGAGACTAGTAGTAAAAATTGCGATGAAATTTAGGGGTTATGGTCTTCCACTGGGTGAATTGATCTCAGAGGGTAATGTTGGAATGATTCAATCTCTTAAGCGATTTGACCCTACCAAGGGTTTTAGGCTTTCAACATATGCCATGTGGTGGATCAGAGCATCAATCCAAGAATATATATTACATTCGTGGTCTCTGGTTAAAATTGGAACTACGGCTGCACAAAAAAAACTTTTTTTTAATTTAAGGTCTCTAAAGGGTAAACTTAAAGCTCTTGAAGATGGTGATCTTCAACCCGAATTGGTTACTGAAATTGCTGACAAATTAGAAGTTTCTGAAAATGACGTTATTGATATGAATAGGAGATTGTCAGGACATGATCATTCACTCAACAACCCTTATTCTTTAGAAAGCGATGAGGAATGGATTAATGGTATTCCTGATGAAAGAGAAAATCACGAGAATCAGATCATTCATAATGATGAACTTTCAAAAAGAAAGGAACTTCTTTCAATTGCTCTTCAAAATCTAGACGATAGAGAAAGAAGAATTCTTACTCATAGGAGACTAGTTGACGATCCAATGACTCTTGATGAACTAAGCAAGAAATTTGGGATTTCAAGAGAAAGAGTAAGACAAGTTGAAGTCAGAGCTTTTGAAAAGTTAAGAAAAGTAGTTAAAAATATTGGTTACAAAGCTAAAAACTTTAACCAATAAAGGGGTCTTTAACAGTAATAGTGTCTTCCCTTTTAGGACTAGTTGATAATATCACGACCTGAGTTTCTAATAGTTCTTCAATCCTTCTAACGTATTTGATGGCTAAAGCCGGTAGCTGCGACCAATTTTTAGCTCCTTGCGTATCCTCTTTCCATCCCCTGTGAATCTCGTATATTGGTTTAACTTTTGCTTGTTCAAAATCCATATTAGGGAAATAGTCTATTCGTTTTCCATTTAGCTTATATCCAATGCAAATTTTTATTTCGTCAAAATCATCCAAAACATCAAGTTTTGTTAGTGCAATTCCATCAATTCCTGAGGTTTCAAGTGAATGTTTTACAATCATAGCGTCAAACCACCCACACCTTCTTTGTCTTCCAGTTACAGTACCAAATTCGTTNCCAATCTCTCCAAGTTTATTTCCTATCTGATTTTTTTGCTCAGATGGAAATGGACCGCTACCAACTCTTGTTGTGTAGGATTTTACTATACCAAGAAGGAATCCTAGCTGCTTAACAGAAATACCCGTGCCAGTTGATGCTGAACTTGGCAGTGTATTAGATGATGTAACATAGGGGTATGTGCCATGGTCAACATCTAATAAAACC
This sequence comes from Rickettsiales bacterium, assembly GCA_002711625.1. Taxonomy (GTDB): domain Bacteria; phylum Pseudomonadota; class Alphaproteobacteria; order Methylaequorales; family Methylaequoraceae. The sequence continues at coordinate 25,777 of PARR01000023.1, forward strand.
CCCTGAGCTCCTTCAAATAAGATTTTTTTTCTATCAACTTTGGCCTTTTTAAAAATAGGTTGTATTCTTCCTACAAAATTAAGAATTTTTTTTTTTGTAAAGCTTAATTTCTTTAATAATTTCATCAACTTTAATGGATTCGGAGTTTAAACCTGACAAGACTGTATTATGATAATTAACAATATTTTCGATTTTTTTTCTTAAGTTTTCTTCATTTTTTAGATCACCCAATCTCACAGCTCTTCTACCAACTTTNTCTTCATATGCTGGTCCTATTCCTCTTCCAGTTGTCCCAATTTTATTAGGACCTTTTTGTTTTTCTCGAATAACNTCAATTTTTCTGTGAAAGCTGAAAATTATAGNTGCATTTTCTGAAATTACTAAATTCTTTTTTGAAATAACTACACTATTATTTTTTAATTTTTCAATTTCATCTAATAGTGCTTGAGGGTTTACAACTACCCCATTACCAATTAAAGATAATTTTNCTTTCCTAATGACTCCTGAGGGTAGTAAGCTCAGAGCGATTTTTTTTTTGTTAACAACAATTGTATGGCCAGCGTTATTTCCACCCTGAAATCTTNCTACAATGTCAGCCTGGCTGGAAAGCCAGTCAACAATTTTTCCCTTACCTTCATCTCCCCACTGAGCACCAACTACAGTTACATTACCCATTANTCAACCTGTAAAATTTCATTATTATAAAAAACATACGAACACTTATTTTTTTTTGCATATGATAAAATTTCTTTTTTTTTATTATTCATTTCTGTTCTTATGACTGTAAAACCTTTTTTAAACAATATTTTCATATCTTTACTNGAAATGTTGACAGGGACGCATATTTTTTTTCTTATTGATTCAGAAATCTTTGATTCTGAAACAAGGTTATCTAATAATCCAGAGAAACCAATGCAATTTTCTTCAAAAACATTATATTTTCCTCCTGAAAATAGTTCTTTGAAATTAGCAGAATAGACTTTAAATGCTATTCCGCTGTGATATTCAGATTCATCAATCTCTAATGTATCAATTAAAATTTTTGCTTTGGGAAATTTTTTCAATATTTTATTTATAATAGTAAGGAAATTGTTAATTTCTTTTTGAGTTTTTGCTGGAAAAGAAAATTTTTTTATTTTTTTTAGATTTGTTTTTGCTTCTCCNACACATGAAAATAAAAAGCTTGAAATNTCTTTCAGTTTAGTCGAGATTTTATTTAGATCTCCAACATTTTTGTTCTTATATTTTTTTATAATAATTTCTCTTTGAGAGTCTGTAAATTTGAAATCATCACACAAAGCACCTATTAATGTAGGCATATTAAAACTTATAAAGAAATCACTAATTTTGAAACATCGTAAAACTTCAGTTATGATTTCAATTATTTCTGCCTCTAACAATAACTTTTTTATTCCAATTATCTCACCACCAATTTGTGTTGACTGTCTTGATAAGTTTAAACTATTATTTTTTACTCTTAATACTTCGCCAGAGTATATTAATCTTANAGGTCTAGGATAATCTTTTAAAGAACCACATGAGATTCTTGCTATTTGAAGTGTGATATCATTTCTCAAACCCATCATTTTTTGCGAAATTGGGTCAAGAAGTCTNAAAGAATCTATATTTTTTGAATTTTTATTTAAAAAAAACAAAGAGCTTTCAAACTCAGCTAATGGCGGTTTTACCAACGAAAATCCATTAGAAAACATATATTCAATAAACTTAGCATTTAGTATATATTCTTTCTCAGCCACCATAGGTAAGCTATCTCTAAATCCTTCAGGTAATAATTGGCTATCCACTTTATTTAATAAATTTGTAAAAAGACCAATCTAGCCAATTTGTAAGATGAATTAAATCTTTTTTTTTAATATTTGGGCCTGTCCATATTCTTAGACCAGGTAAAGTATCTTTATAATTTTCTATATCAAAAGCAATTTTTTTATGTGATAAATATTTAAGAAGAGCACTATGATTAAACTTTTGTCTAAATACAAGATACAGAGGTGTAAGAGCTCTATATTTTTTTATTTTAACGTAAAAGTCAACATAATTATTTTCTTCTGCCCAATCTTCCAAAATTTTTCTATTTTCAAAACAAATTTTTCTATTATAACTTAAATTTCCTCTTTTTTCATAGATATCNAAGCATTGGGATAGATCACTCAANGATAAAATAGAAGGNGTATTAATATAATAATTATANTTTCTTAAATCTAAAATCTTAGGAATCACTCTTTTTATTTTTTTCATTCTTTTTATAGCCTTGGGACTCAAAATAACAGATCCAAGTTGAGCTTCACCACCAAGGACTTTTTGCCAAGAAAAAACCGCAACATCAATCTTCTCCCAAGGTAAATTATATATAAAAGCCGCAGATGTAATGTCTACTATGACTAATCCTTCATGATCTTTGTCTATAAAATTTAATTCGGAAATTGTTATACCATTGCTTGTACCTGTCCATACTAAAACTATATCATTTTCTTTTGGTATGGTTTTAAGATTTGGTGGCTGAGCAGAAGAAGACTTTATAAATTGGATATCCAAATTGATTTTTTTCAATTCCTCGAACCATAAATTTCCCCAGTAGTCATAGCTTATTGAAGTAATTTGTNGCGGTCCAAGTAAAGACCAAAATGCCGATGTCATACCCCCTGTACATGAGCCTGGNACAATATACATTTTGTATGTTGGTGGTAATTCTAAAATATCTTTTGTTCTATCTAAAATTTTCTTAACATAATCTTTTACATCATTTGATCTGTGGTATCTCCCGAGAAAAGTATCGTCAATTTTTTTTAAAGACCACTCACATGGTTTGGAAGTTGGTCCAGAGGAAAATTTAGGGTTTTGAGGTTTAAACTTTGGAATCTTCATAAATCAAATATGATTGGAAAAGAAATAATAAATGCAATCCAACATATGATAGTTAAAGGTAAACCAAATTTAATATAATCTACAAATTTATAATGTCCTGGTCCCATAACAAGAAGATTCGTTTGATAGGCCAGTGGGGTTACAAAAGATGTATTTACAGCAAAAATCAATGCAATCGCAAATATTTTTGGATCAATTCCCAACTTGAATGAAAGATCAATGGCGACTGGAGTGAATAGAACTGCGCATGCGTTATTCGAAATAAAATTTGTAGTTATTGATACAAAAATAAAAAAGCATGAAATAATTGTCATTGTAGATGAATCACTCAGAAAACTTAACAATGAATTNGAGAGGAAGGTTGCCGTACCAGTTACCTGAATTATATTACCTAATGCCAACGATGTTACAATTAATAACAAAAGATTATTATCAATATTTCTTATAGCTTGTTTTATTGAAAGTACTCCAAACATTATCATTGAAACCACCCCAATTAAAGCTGATACTACCAATGGAAGAATTTCAAGAGCTCCGAGAAGGATAACTGTCAGAAAGATATATAACGATTTAAAAGCCACCTCTTTTTGAAAAATTTCAGATGTAGCCCATTCCATTGGGAGAATGTCACTTTGATTTCTCAAATTTTTTATTGAGTCTTTAGAACCCTGGATTAGGAGAATGTCACCAGTCTCTAATGGTAATTCTGACATTTGCCGAGTTATAATTTTAGATTTTCTCTGAAGACCAATTACTAAACAATCGTATCTATATCTAAAACTTATATGTTCTAAAGTATTTCCTACTAAACTTGAAGATGGGGTAATCATAGCTTCGGCTATAATTTGACTTGATTCTGAATCTCCCATTTTTTGATTTCTCTGGTCAGAGTCAATAAATGCTATATTTTTAGATAATATNCTTGTCANTGCCTCCCTTGATGAAGAAATAACTAATAAATCTCCTTTCTCCAATACTATGTTGTCAAACGGGCCATGTTCAGAATGTTCCCCTCTTTGNAGCATTAAAACCTTAACCTCCTCTAAACCAGGAAAAATNCCTTCTTTAGATGATTGGCCAATAAGAGTAGAATTTTCATTTAAAAAAACTTGCGTAATAAAATGGTTTTCTGTGTCCTCGACTAACTTATTAGCCATAGGNGTTCTGTCTGTAAGAAAATATTTTGAGAAGAACACAATAAATAAAAAACCTGAAAAAGCAATAATTAGTCCTGGGGTCGTCATCTCAAAAAAACCAATTTCAATATCCGCGTATTGTCTGAGTGAATGAGAAACCAATAAGTTCGTACTTGACCCTATCAAAGTTGTCATTCCNCCTAATATTGCAACAAAACTTAGTGGCATCATAAACTTTCCTATTGAGGTATCTAAATTTTTAACAATTCCTTGGATAATCGGAATAAAAATAATAACTACAGGTGTGTTATTTAAAAATGCACTTAAAAATAAAACAAAAAATAAGCATATTACAATAATAAGTTTTGGTTGTTTTGGACAAAATTCCAGAAACATCGACACAAAATTGTCGAGTATCCTAGTTTTTACAACCCCCTGACCAAGTATCAAAAGGCAAAGGACAGTGATTAAAGAAGTGTTACTAAAACCACTTAAGATTGTTTGGGGTCCAAGTAAATTTTCACCGTTTTTTCCTAAAAAAGGAAATATAGAAAAAATTAGCAGAATAGAAGTGAGAATAATTATCGATTTAAAAACTATTGAAAACTTATCCACGGCATAAAAAATCATACTGAAAAGAACAATTAGTAAGCTTAGTAAGATAAAACTATTCTGTTCAAGAAAAATCATATAATGAAAAATGAAATAAACCTATTTTTTTACAACAATACAATTATAATAACTATATTAATATAAATTAATATAAATTAAAACAATCTAGCAATGTTAAACGAAACAGAAAATTCTTCAAAAAAAAATATAAATAGTCGAGGCAGTACTTTTTTTAAACAGTTTCCACGGTCAAAGAAGGTATATTTTAAAGGAAAAATTTTCAAGGATGTTAAAGTAGGTATGAGAGAAATCACTCTTGACGATCCTAACGAAAAGAATTTAGTGGTTTACGATACTTCAGGAAGCTATTCAGATTCGAATTATAAACATAATTATAATAATGGATTATTTAAGATCAGAAAAAAATGGATAAAAAATAGAAAAGGAATAGTTTCCACAAAAAAGCAAAAGGTTATTTTCTCCCATTCTGATGATTGTGATCTCGAACAGTTTCCTGAAAGTGATGCTAAAATTTTTAAAGGGAATAAGAGTAATCAAATTACTCAGCTCTTCTATGCAAGAAATGGGTTAATTACAGAAGAAATGGAATATTGTGCAATAAGGGAAAATGAAGGGAGAGAATTATTACTGGGAAAATCATTTTCCAAATCAGATTTAGTTACTCCAGAATTTGTTAGAGAAGAAATTGCTTCTGGAAGAGCAATCATACCCTCAAATATAAATCATGAAGAATTAGAACCTATGATTATTGGGAAAAATTTTCTTGTTAAAATTAATGCAAACATAGGAAATTCTGCAGTTTTATCAAGCGTCTATGATGAAATCGAAAAACTTGTATGGGCAATAAGATGGGGTACAGATACGGTGATGGATTTATCAACAGGGAAAAATATCCATGCAATAAGAGAATGGATTATTAGAAATTCCCCTGTCCCGATTGGAACTGTTCCCATTTATCAAGCTCTCGAGAAAGTTAATGGTGTTGCGGAAGACCTTACCTGGGATGTCTTTAAGGCAACATTGATTGAACAAGCAGAACAGGGTGTCGATTATTTTACAATACATGCTGGCGTAAGATTACACTATATACCTACAACAATTGACAGATTAACAGGAATTGTATCTAGAGGCGGTTCGATAATTGCAAAATGGTGTCTTGCTCATCACAAAGAAAATTTTTTGTATGCAAATTTTGAAGAAATTTGCGATATTATGAAATCCTATGATGTTAGTTTTTCATTAGGCGACGGTCTAAGACCCGGTTCAATAAACGATGCAAATGACATTTCCCAATTTTCAGAATTAGAGACTTTAGGGGAACTCACAGAAGTTGCTTGGAAAAAAAATGTCCAGGTAATGATAGAGGGTCCCGGGCACGTTCCTATGAATAGAATCAAAGAAAATATGACAAAACAGGAAAGTATTTGTAAAGATGCTCCATTTTATACACTTGGGCCACTTACCACTGATATAGCACCAGGATATGATCACATAACTAGCGCAATTGGGGCTGCGATGATTGGATGGTATGGAACAGCAATGCTTTGCTATGTAACACCTAAAGAGCATTTGGGACTTCCTGACAGGGAAGATGTTAAAGTTGGTGTAATTACATACAAGATTGCAGCACATGCTGCTGACTTAGCACGAGGAAATAAAGGTTCATACCACCGAGACTATCTTTTATCTAAGGCCAGATTTGAGTTTAGATGGAGAGACCAGTTTAATTTGTCACTTGATCCTGAAACTGCAGAACAATATCACGATCAAACACTGCCGGCAGAAGGTGCCAAGCTGGCACATTTTTGTTCAATGTGTGGTCCTAAATTTTGCTCAATGAAAATTTCTCATGAAATAAAGGAAAAAGCCGTTGAAGGTAAAAAAGAAATGTCAAAAAAATTTCGAGAGTTGGGTGGCAAACTTTATGTTCCGAATGATAAGACTTAGTTACCAATTGGGCCATATTTTACACCAAAATTATGAGAATTAATTATTCTAGCTACAACATGTTTTTGAGAATTTTTGACAGATCTTAACAATCCATAACCCCTAGCAAGATTTATTGCTAGTGCTGTTGAGAAGCAACAACCTGTACCGTGAGTTGACTTTGATTCTAACTTTCTTACATCTAATTCTGATATTCTACCCTCCTCAATTAGATAATCGATTTGGCTAATTTTTTCATTACTTACTCCAGTTAATACAATCGGTATTTTGTAGATTTTATGTATTTTTTTTAATAATGGTTTATTTTTTAATTTGTTAGCTTCGTCGTTGAGTAAAAGTTTGGCTTCGTAATGGTTTGGTGTAAATATACTCGCCAGTGAAGCAAGTTTATTATAAATTAAAATATAATTTTTTTGTTCCATGAATTTTTGCCCTGTAGTTGATTTAAATATAGGATCTACTACTAACGGAAGTTTTTTTTTCGATAGTAATTTATTGAGAGGGTCAATAACACTCAAGTTTGGCAACAAACCTATTTTGATAGCATCAATTTTATAATTATTCAGAATAGATTTTACTTGAGACAGAATTATATTATTTGATACATTCTCAATTCTATAAACTTTCTCTGAGTTTTGAGAGGTTACACAAGTAATTGCAGTAAAGCAGTAGCAACCGAGGGATTGAGCAGTTTTTATATCAGATTGGATGCCAGCTCCTGCGGAATTATCGCTTCCAGCAATGGATAAAATAGAAACAAATTTATTTTTACTTATTATTGATTTCATTTATTTTTTTTTGAACAACATTTAATATGGACTGCAATTGTGATTTGTCATTGCACTGAACCATTAACCTTACAAGATTTTCAGTTCCTGATCTTCGAATCAATATTTCAGTTTTAAATTTTTTATTTTTTAAAAATTCATCCACAATATTTATCAAGTCTTTGTTTTTAATAATTTTTTCCGGTTTGACTTTAAGCTTAATATTAATCAGTTTTTGAGGATATTTTTTAAATAAATTACCTATCTTTGAACATCTGCAGTTAAATTCTCGCATAATAGCAAGCATAAAAAAAGATGTAAGTAATCCATCACCACAATAACCATTTGAAGCAAAGATAGTATGTCCTGATTGTTCACCGCCTATTGTTGCCTTAATCCTTTTCATTTCCTCAATTACATTTTTATCGCCTACCTTAGTTAAAAAAACATTAATACCCTTTTTTTGTAGATATTCTCTAAACCCAAGGTTAGACATTTTCGTGGTTACAATGTGATCACAATCCAACAACTCTTTTTTTTTTAAATAAGTAGAAACTGAAACTAATATGTCGTCGCCATCAAGTATTTTACCTTTTTCATCTGAAATTATTACTCTATCTGCGTCACCATCATAGGAAAATCCAATATCAGAATTTGTTTTTACAGTATTTTCTGAGAGAATTTTTGGGAACATTGCACCACAATTGTTGTTAATATTAAAACCATTTGGATTACATCCGTTAAACAGAACATCAGCTCCTAATTTTCTAAAAATTTCTGGCGCAATTTTACTTAATGATCCATTAGCACAATCTAAATAAATTTTCATCCCTCTGATGTTCAAATTTCCCGGAACATTGATTTTCAAGAAATCTTCATATTCGTTTAAATTAATTTTTAAAAAATCTAGTTTTTCATTTAAACTAGATTTTTTAGTGCTGCTAAAAAAATAGTTTTCAATCTTTTCTTCTACTTCTTCAGTTATTTTTTCACCATTTCCATCAAATAATTTTATTCCATTATCCATATAAGGATTGTGGGATGCTGAAATCATAATCCCTAAACTGAAATTCAATTTTTTTGTATAAAAAGATAATATTGGTGTAGATACTATCCCTATTGAAGAACATCCAACATTCAGTGAATTAAAGCCAGAAGCAAGTGCTTTCTCTATCATATCACATGAATCTCTTGTATCTTTTCCAATTATTACATTTTTTATCTTGCCAGATTGTGAATTAATAATAGAAACTGCAATATTCTGTAAATATTCATTTTTAATTGGAAATTTATTTACCTCACCTCGAATCCCATCTGTACCAAAGAGTTTTTTTCTCATCAAGTGTAGATTCTTTCGTGAATTCTAATGGCTTGAGCCACTTGTTTTACATCGTGAACTCTGTGTATTTGAACACCCTGATTAATAGCTGCTATTGTTGTTCCAATGGTACCACCTATTCTATTTTTAGGTTCATCGTCTTCCTGAACTGAGGTTAAGAACCGTTTCCTTGATATACCAAGCATGATTAGACATCCTAAGGAATGGAAGATTGAAAGGTTTTGTAGTATTCTTAGGTTTTGGTCAAAATTTTTTCCAAAACCAATTCCTGGGTCAATAATTATGTTTTTTCTAGAAATTTTATTTTGTAGGCAAAAATTTATTCTTTCCTCTAAAAAGTCATATACATCATATAACACATCAACGTATTTATTATTTTGCATCATATTTTGTGGAGTTCCAGGCATATGCATCAAAATTACCGGAACATTGTATCTTTTTATAACATCAATACTTTTTTTGTCATTTTTTAAAGCGCTAACATCGTTTATAACATTTACTCCTGATAAAATACCAAACTCCATTGTTCCTGAGTTTCGTGTATCTAGTGACATTTTTATATTTCTATTATAAAGCATTTGTATTATAGGTAAAACTCTTCGGCATTCCTCATTTTCATCAACAATTGTGGCGCCTGGACGAGTAGATTCGCCGCCAACATCAATAAAATTTGCACCAGAATTCACCATTAATTCTGCATTTTTGATAGATTTACTGATGACTAAATTGTCCCCTCCGTCGGAAAAACTATCAGGAGTTATATTCAAGATTCCTGAAATTAAATAATTACTTTTTGAATTAAAGCCTAGGGATTTTAGTTTATGTCTTTTACCAACTAATTTATAAAAAAGAGAATCAAGGTTTTCAGAATTTTTTTCTTTCTTCCATATTAAAAATTCTTTTATAGAAAAAATTTTTTCTGAAACTTTATTTTTATTTCTTTTTACCACCTTAATAAAACTAAAAAAAGCGTTACCAGACTTAATAACTGATTTTGATTTGAGGAGACTTTTTATATTTTCTGAATTGACAGTTCCGAAAGGCACTAAATAGTATTTGAAATCTTCTTTCAATGATTAAGAGGTAACTGGGTTGGGATCTAATCCAATTTTCTTTTTTTTGGGGGAGGACTTACCTATAGGTAAAGAAGTTTTTTTATTGGTGTCATTGTCGGTTGGCTTACTAGATTTGATCTTACCTTTAGACACTAATTGTTTAACATCGTCACCAGATAAGGATTCAAATTCAAGAAGAGCGTAAGCTAAATTATGAAGGTGCTTAATATTCTTTTTAAGAACTTTTCTAGCATGCTGTTCGGCATTATCTATCAAAGTTCGGATTTCTCGATCGATAATTTTAGCAGTCTCTTCGGACATACTTTTTCTTTGAGTTACAGATCTGCCAAGAAAAACATCTTCTTCATTTTCAGAATATCTTAGAGGGCCTAAAAGGTCGCTCATACCCCATTCTACAACCATAGCTCTAGCTTTTTGAGTAGCTTGCAAAATATCATTGGAGGCTCCAGAAGTTATGTTCTCTTTTCCAAATATTAACTCTTCGGCAACTCTGCCACCGAAGATCATAGCTAATTTAGCATTCATTTCAGTTTTAGTTTCAGAATATCTATCTCTTTC
>PARR01000024.1 GCA_002711625.1 Rickettsiales bacterium
TACTATATATTTTTTTAATAAATATGTAATCATTTTAATGTGCTCTTCGTTATCATTTAAACAAGGGACAAATTCAAATTTCTTGCCCCCTGCTTCTAAAAAGGTTTCTTTCCCTTCAATTGATATTTCCTCCAGTGTTTCTACACAATCGGATGAAAATCCAGGACAAACCATTAGTATCTTTTTTATTCCCTTCTGAGGTAGCTCCTCCAGAGTTTTATCTGTATACGGTTGAAGCCATTCGTCTGGACCAAACCGTGATTGAAAAGTCGTCATGATAGGGAGTTTGTGTGTCATCTCTTCTTGAATAAGCCTGGTTGTTTTATGACAATAACAATGATAAGGATCACCTTTTTTGAAATATTTTTTTGGGATACCATGGTAAGAAGCAACAATTAGATCGGGTTTCCACTTTATTGTATTTAGGCTTTTGTTAATACTGTTTCTTATCGCACGGATGTACAAGGGTTCAGACTCGTAATGTGGTATAATCTGCAAACTTGGTTGCCACCTCATTTTCATTAAGTTTCTGTATACTTCGTCGCATACTGTTGCCGTTGTTGCTGCGGCATACTGCGGATATAATGGAAAAATAATTAGGTTTTCACTTCCCTTGCTCTTTAATATATCTAGTTTACTTGAAATACTTGGGTTCCCATACCTCATCGCATAATCTACGAGTACATCATTCCTTTTTATCTTTCGCTTGGTTTTTTCTGCCTGCATGATTGTGTAGTATCTTAATGGAGACATATCTTCTTTTTGCATCCAGATTTTTTTGTATGCTCTCGCTGTCTTTGATGGTCTAAACGTTAAGATGAATAAATTCAATATTATCTGCCAAAGTATTGGGTTAACTTCTATCACTCTTTGGTCTGTTAAAAACTCTTTTAAGTACTTTCTTATATCTAACCACTTTGTTGAATCCGGAGTTCCTAAATTTACCAACAGAATTCCTGTTTTGCTCTTTGGAAGGTTCGGATGTTTATCTGGAAGATTCATAGTTTCTAACTAAGTCTATTACTTTATGAACATTTTCTATTGGCGTATTTGGCAATATACCATGAGACAAATTAAATATATGTAAATTATTTTTGAACTTTTCCATTATTTTTTTTACTTCCTTAACAAGCGTCTCTCCTCCTTTTAATAAAACCTGTGGAGACAAATTTCCTTGAATTGTAACTTTGTTTTGATGACAATAATCCAGCTGTTGTTGATCAAAGTTCTGGTCGATTGAAATAAAATTGCACCTTACCTCTTTTAAAAAAAAATTAATTTTATTCTGTGAATTTCTTGGAAAAAAGATGACAGGCAAATCAGGAAACCGTTTTTTCAATTCTTCTCTTATTTTCTTGCTTGGTTGAACCACATATTCTTCGTATTCTTTATCTCCCAATAATCCAGCCCAAGAATCAAATATTTGAACTACATCCGCTCCTGACTCTACTTGTCTGATAAGATATTCTATTGATATGTCTGTTATTTTACCTATCCACATTTCAACCTTATGAGGGTATTCTTTTACAAACATTCTAGTCTTTTCATGACTTTGTGATGACCCCTTCTCTATCATGTAAGTTAATACAGTAAAAGGTCCACCACAGAAACCAATAACTTTTTTGCCATTACTTTTTTGTTTAATAATTTTAATTGTATTCATAACTGGCCGAAGAATATTTTCTACCGCTGAGTTTTTGACACTTGAGTTTTTAAGTAAATCTTTGTGTCCTAAAACTGGCCCAATATTTTCAATAAATGAAACTTTTTGTCCCAGTGCCAGGGGAATTACTAAAATATCTGCAAAGACTATGATGAAATCGAGATCGAACCGATTTATTGGTTGCAAAGAAATCTCCGCAGCTAGTTCTGAATTGAAACAAACATCCAGAAAATTATCTTCTTTTTTCCTTAAAAGGTGATACTCAGGTAGATAACGGCCAGCTTGTCTCATAAACCAAATCGGTGTTCTAACTTTACTATTTTTATTAAACATCTACTATATATATATTAAGGTTGTTGTTGTTGTTGTGCACTTAATAAAAAGAAAAGTAAGAATTAACATTTAATTAACAAGATATAAAAAAGCAAAGCCTTAGTAAAGTGTGAATAACAATATGAGCCAAAGAAGATTCCTGTGTGGACAAAGGGGAAAAAAAACAGACAGGACAGAGGCAAAAAGATCTTAATAACTTACTAAATATATAAACATGTTAAAAAAAAGTGAACAAAAAAGGAAAAATGGGAATCACCCAAAAAAAAACCAGATATTAGGAGTTTATCCACAAGTTGTTCTAGCAACGTTAAGCGAAACAAGAATAGAAATGTTCAAAGCAACAGGAATTCCATTCATAATGGAACCTCATAAGGTTGATGAAAAAAAAATCAAAAGAACTAAATTTTGTCAGCAGAAAGAAAGATTGGCTACAACACTCGCAGAGGCGAAAGCAAGATCTATTGAAAAAGATCATCCTAATAAAATTATAGTTGGTTCAGACCAGATACTTGTATGTGAGGGAAAATTACTAAGTAAGCCAGAGAATGTCGAAGAAGCAGAACGAAATTTACAGATTCTTGCTGGAAAAAACCATACCCTTTGGAGTTCAGTTATAGCCGTGAAAACGGGAAGTATTTACTTTTCAATACGAAAGAAAGCACGTATTCAATTAAAAGATTTATCAAAAAAGGAGATACAAAACTACATCAGTGTGAATAAAAATACTGTTCTGTCCTGTGTGGGAAGCTACAGAATAGAGGACAATGAAAAATATGGGTATATAAAAGTATTATCTGGAGAAGAAGAAACGATAAAAGGATTTCCAATCCAAAAGTTTATAAGTATCCTAAAGTCCAAATAATGCTCTACGTTATAGGAAACCCAATTAAGCATTCCTTCTCTCCGATGATTCATAATTATTGGATGATGAAATACGGGATAAGACTCAAATACGAACAATTATTGGTGAGAAAAGCAGATTTAGAAAGAGTGGTAAATGAGGTTCGTCACAACAAAGTGTTAGGTTTAAACGTAACTCTCCCTTACAAAGTCCAAATTATACCGTATTTAGATTCATTACATGAAACAGCAAGAGAAAGCGGGGCTGTAAATACAGTCTATAAAAATGAGCAAAAAAAAATAGAAGGAGCAAATACAGATGGAATGGGCTTTTGCTCTTATCTTGAAAAAGACAAGAGCTTTAACTTTAATGGAAAATCAATACTTGTCCTAGGAGCGGGAGGTTCGGCGAGAGGTATTATATCAGAAATGGTGAAAAGGAAAACTTTAAAAATCAATGTGATGAATAGAACTGAAAAGAAGGCATTTGAAATTGTAGAGTTTTACAAAAACCAGCCAACCCAAATTATTGCGGAGAAATGGAATACAGACAAGCCTTTTGAAAATATAGATCTTATAATAAATACTACTTCATTTGGTATGAAGAAAAACGAGCATATTAAACTTAATACCCAAAATTTAAAACAACCCACAATTGTTATAGATATAATTTACAACCCAAGACAAACAATGTTTTTGAAGGACCAAAGAGACAAGGGGTTCACTGTATATAATGGAATAGGGATGTTAGTTAGACAAGCAGCTGCCTCTTTCAATTTCTGGTTTAATATAGAACTAAATAAAAACGATATTACTGAAATAAAAAAAAGAATTGAATAAGCCACTCAAAATAGCAATAACTGGACAAATAGGAACAGGTAAGTCTTTCGTTTCAGATGTTTTAAAAAGTTGGGGGTATGCAGTTTATGAATCAGACTTAGAGGTAAAAAAACTATACAATAACCCAAAGTTCGTAAATAAAATACTTAGTGAATTTAAAAATTCCATTGAGAATATAGAAACGGAGAATGGTAAAATTGATAAAGAAAAACTAAGTTTATACGTTTTCGACAACAAAGAAAACCTAGGAAAACTAGAAAAGATTGTTCACCCAATTCTTCAAAAAAGACAAATAGAATTCATAAAAACACATAAAGGGAACAACAAACTTTTCTTTGATATTCCGTTACTATTCCAAAAAAAATTACATTTGAACTTTGATTTTATTATTTACACCACGGCGAGTAAAAAAATACAAAAGGACCGGGTAATGAAAAGACCAAAAATGACTTATGGACTATTTAGAAAAATTCTTATACATCAAAACATAGAAAATAAACTAATTGATGAATTTGTGTCTTTAATAATAGATACATCTCGTGATAAAAAACAATCTAAATCGGAACTAAAAGGATTTTTAGAACAAAATTAATATCTTATGAATCCAAGGAAAAGTCGAGCAAAACCTTTTCAAGTCGAGATTCGGAAGACAGGGATCCATCAAGAAACATTCTTTGAATAAAAAATAATTCTTTTAAAGTTGCTTTTATCCGTGGTGTATCCCATTGCGAGACATGAGCTAAAAATCTCTTTTCGAACTTAAAGAAAATCGGAGGCTTTAGCTCGCGCAAAGCATTAAATGCAGTTTCCCCTTCTTTAATAAGATTTTTAACCGTAAATAATCTAAAAAAATGCTCAATTAGATTGTTAACTAAACGAATTCGATTTTTCCCAAAATCTGTGTAACGGTTAAATTCTGAAGAAATTAAAGGTTTACCAGAAACCAGATTAAAAAGAAAAGAAGTATCTTCATAATAATTTTGTCTAGTATTAAGCAGGTGCCCTAAATTTTTTTTCTCTAAAATAAAGATTTTTTCAAGTTCTTTTCGTATGTCAATGTCAGAGTTTCCCAAAATCTCACAAATGTTTGAGATCTTTGTCTCGCCTAAATTCAAACCGAAAAGTGAGGCCTGCTCCTTAATTATTTGAATTATTTCTATATTCGTATTTTCGTAACATGGTATAATGATATGATTTTTTGAACTTTCAAAAAATTTGCGAAGAGTGGAACTCCTTTCTAATCTTGTAAACTTTAAAATTATAATAAAATTTAGGGATTTGTGGCCGGAAATTAACTTAAGTAATTCATTGTTAATTGAGTTATTTTTGGGAGAGATTACCAAAGCAAATTTCTCATTAAACAAATTCATATGATTATGTTTTTCTATCGTCTCCAAAAGTTTTTCTTTATGAATGTCATCGGAATCAAACAGAATCTTTTTATAATCATTAGAACTCAGAGAACTCATTATTTTGTCATAATAATACTCAACTTTTCCAATATTATTACCATATAGTAAAAAACTTTTATAATCAGCCAAGTTACAATTGTTAAGAAAAGAGTTAAGTTTTATTATCAAGGGGAAATCTTTCTTTCAAAGTTTTGTGATAATATGACATGAGAAATACTTTCAGCGATAGATTTTATTAATTTTTTAGAAGAATCCTCCTCCGTTATTAAGTTTCCGTAAGAATCCAATGACAAAGAATAGCTTGATTTTTTTGATATCGTTCCAGAAGTCAAATACCCTTTCTTATCGTAAAGTGAAAAGTTCACAACGTATGTCATCAAAGTCCCTGTCGAGCTCAAATCCTTATTTATACCTAGTCCTGCGATAGTTTTTTGAATTGAAATGACAAGCTTAAGACTAGAAGGGCTTGCATCTTTAAGATTAAGGTTTTGATCAAGAAAAATCTTCATAAGGTTTTCATCGTTTCCGTATCTTTCTTTTGATTTTACAATAAAACTAGTATGGTTAGATAAAATCGGATTGGAGGCTTTGTAAAGCGGTTGGTAGGCACATCCAGACAATACGAAAAGACAGATGACCAATTTTTTCATGTTACAAGATTAAGAATTTTATTGTTTACAAAAATTATCTTTTTCAATTTTTTAGAATCAAGGTCTTTGATTAAATTTTCTTTTTTAACAATTTCCATAACATCATTTTGAGACGAATTTTTCGGGACACTAACCAAAACTTTCTTTTTTCCATTTAGTTGAACGACAACTTTAACATTGATATCAGAGTTGATAAGTTTATTTGCTTTTGGCCAAGATATTTCGTACAGAAACTTCTTATATCCTGCACTGTCAGCAATTTCTTGAGAAAAATGCGGGGTAATAATATTCATCATTGTTAAGAAAACTGACCATGAATAGTCAAAAAGCAGACTTTTTTTCCCAAGCTCCATTAAACTATTTGACAACACCCTAAGCTTCGCAACTGCATTATTAAGTTTGTAGGCCATGATATCATTAGAAAACTCAGTTAGTGTAACTTGCAAAAGATCATATATTTTTGTTTCCTTTTCACTGAGCTTCGATAAATCCGAGAGTCTTAAAGTAAAATTCATCTTCCCATGTAAATGAGAAAATATTTTATTCAAAAATTTATTAGTTGCTTTTATCCCTTCGTCAGACCATTCAAGATCTCTAGCAGGCGGAGAATCGGAAATCATAAAAAGTCTTGCAGTATCAACCCCAAAATCAGTTATTATTTCATCAGGATTAATAACATTTTTTTTCGATTTACTCATTTTTTCCGACTTACCCTTAGTGACCTTGATATTATCTTCAGTGAAATATTCTCCGTTCTTCTTCTCAACTTTAGATGGTTCTACCCATTTCTTATCTGATGTTTGAAAAGTTTCGTGACAAACCATTCCCTGAGTCAGCAACTTTCTAAATGGTTCGTCGGGAACTGAATAACCACAGTAATTTAGTGCTCTGCAAAAGAATCTAGAATAGAGGAGGTGTAAAATTGCATGTTCTACACCGCCGACATATTGGTCTACTGGTGTCCAATATTTTACATCTTCAGTATTAAAAGGTCGATCAGTGTTTAGCGGAGAACAATACCGTAAATAATACCAGGAAGAGTCAAAGAAAGTATCAAGAGTATCAGTTTCTCTCTTTGCAGGAAGTCCAGTTTTTTTACAGTAAGTATACTTCCATTCAGGATGATTTTCTAATGGATTTCCTTTAAGGGTAAAATCTACGTCAGTAGGCAGCACAATAGGAAGCTCAGATTCGTCAACTGCAATAATTTCACCATCCTCTCGATAAATCATTGGTATTGGACACCCCCAATACCGTTGTCTAGAAACACCCCAGTCCCGAATTTTAAAGGAGGTTTTATACCTCCCAATATTTGATTTGGAAATGTATTCTATAATTTGTTTTTTAGAACTTTCTGGGCTAATTCCATTTAAAAAATCAGAATTGATCATGACATCATTTTTATTTACGGATTCGTATGGAAGTTTTTCAAGAGGAACATTCTTTGTTATTCCGTGCGTTATAACTTGTTTGATCTCCAGCCCATACTCTTTTGCAAAATCGTAATCTCTTTTATCGTGCCCAGGGCACCCGAAGATAGCTCCTGTTCCATAATTCATTAAGACATAATTAGCAAAAAACACTGGTATGTTTATTTTTGAGTTAATAGGATGCTTCACTGCAAGTCCTGTGTAAAACCCAATTTTCGAGTCAAGATTTTTTGAGTCAATAGAAAGACATTTTTGTTTGAATTTCTTAAAAAGTTGGTTATTTATAAATTTCTTGGAAAGTTCATGCTCCACAGAGATTGCTAAAAATGTTGCACCAAAAATTGTTTCTGGCCTCGTTGTAAAAATCTTAATTATATCATTACTATTAGTAAACTTAAAATTTATTTCAGCTCCAGATGAAAAGCCAATCCAGTTTTTTTGCATAATTTTTACCTTTTCAGGCCACCCATGAAGACTTTCAAGGCCTTCCAAAAGCTCATCAGCAAATTTAGTGGTTCTTATAAACCACTGAGAAAGTTTTTTCTGCATTACAGGTTCACCTGATCTCCAACCTTTTCCATCAATAACCTGCTCATTGGCTAAAACTGTCATATCAACTGGGTCCCAGTTTACATAGCTATCCTTTTTGTATACTAAATTATTCTTGAAGAAATCTAAAAAAATTTTTTGTTGATGTTTGTAGTAACTCTCTGAGCAAGTCGATATTTCTCTTTGCCAATCAATAGAAAGTCCAACTGACTTAAGTTGTTTTTTCATATATTGAACATTTTTCTCAGTCCACTCTTTAGGATTTACATTGTTCTCAATAGCAGCATTTTCAGCCGGCATCCCAAAACTATCCCACCCCATTGGGTGTAGTACTTCCAAGCCAGAAGATTTATAGAATCTAGCTAGGACATCCCCAATGGTATAGTTTCGCAAATGCCCCATGTGTATTTTACCAGATGGATAAGGAAACATTTCAAGGGAATAAAATTTATCTTTTTTGGGATTGGTTTTGGAATGATAAATCTTTTTTTCTTCCCAAATCAGTTGCCATTTCTTCTCTAATTTTGATGCTCTATAATCCATTATTCCTACTTAGGTTCTATAAAATTGTTTATACCACCAAAACCAAAAAGGTAGTCATTTTTTAAATAATTATAATTTGACTTGTCCACACCGCCTAAAGCAAAGACAATCTTTTTATCCAACATTTTGCATATGGAATATAAATAAAGTTTTCCTATATGTTTTTTTTTGGGGAAAGAACGAGTTGGAAAAACTGGCGAAACAAAGACTAAATTGAAATCTAAGGACTTGATAGCTTCAACTTTATTATGAACTTTTGTAGCAAGTAAATATTTTTTTTTTAAAAATTGTAAATTTAATTTAGTGGATAAACACATTTTATTTTTGTCTGTTATTAGCCCAAATGGTTTTAGACGAAAAGCCCATGAAATAGAGGGTGGCATTAAAAACTTAATCCTATTAGCCGTGCAAAATTTCGCAAGCGGTTCTATCTTGTAGAAAAATTTCTCATCATANTTNTCNGACTTAGAAAAAAAAATTACTCCTNCCCNTGGATTGGATTTATAAAAGCATTGTAAATTATAATTATTTAANGGATCGAAAAAAAACCATTGTTTAGGTATATTATTNTTNTNGAGTTTATTAATGNCAGACATAGTTTCAAATTATAANGANATTTTAANNAAAATTTCNNNCTGTAAAAAAGANTTTCCTAATTNAACNCAAGAAGTCAANCTTATNGCAGTNTCAAAAACTTTTCCAATTGAAACTATCGAAAAAATAATTTTACAGGGNCAAAATATTTTTGGTGAAAACAANGTTCAAGANGCNTNCCAAAAATGGCCTTTGTTAAAATCTAGGTATAAGAATATTGAACTTCATNTAATTGGTTTATTACAAACAAATAANGTNAAAANTGCACTNGATNTATTTGACGTNATCCAAACANTAGACAGNGAAAAATTAGTAANNAANATTTCAAATTANTTNAATCCNGAATCAAATAAAACCCATTCTTTTTTTGTNCAAGTTAANACAGGTGANGAGCCTCAAAAAAGCGGNATTCANATNNNTCGNACNGNAGAATTCGTTGAATGGTGTTCAAAAGAAAAAAAGCTTAATATTGAGGGTCTTATGTGCATCCCGCCCGTAAATGAATCAAGTAACGACCATTTTGAAATTCTCAAAAAACTCGCCAAAAAATGTAATTTAAACAAATTGAGCATGGGTATGTCTAGCGATTTTATAGAAGCGATAATATGTGGTGCCACCCACGTAAGAGTGGGTTCTGGAATATTTGGGCAAAGAGGTTAAATAATTCTTACCAATGAGTAGGGAGAAAGAAAACCTAGTATTTCTATTAGATTTTTTTTTTTAACTGCCACACACCCCTCAGTAAATTTTTGATTACCACTACAATGGATAAAAATGGCACTACCCTTAAATTTTTTGATTGGCTTCATGTTAAAGTCTAAAACTAAAACAAGATCGTATAGATCATCTTTTCTGAATAATAACTCAGAGATGTATTTAGAAGGAAACATAGAGATTTTGTTATATCCTGTGGTTCTAGAATCTGTATTCCATNAGTGTTTCTTCAATATTTTTTCTGATTTNATTCTTGTTTTAATAGTACCGATCTTGTCATAACGATAAAAAATTTTTGTAATTTTGAAAATTCCAGTTGGGGTTACAAAATCACCTTCTCTTCTTTTATTGCCAATTCCATTTTTTCCAACCAAGCATTCAATTTTCTTGTTGTCTGCTAATAGATGAGCAACGTTTTTTTTTGAAGACTTTTTAACAATAATGTTCATAATCATAACATAATATGAAAAATTTGCCTTACATACTAGTCATTATGAAGGATAAAATGNTGGTCACTCAGTTCAAAAACCTTTTAAAAGATGTTGGATTTTCAGTAAAGCTCTGCCAGGGTTCCAAAGAGACCAATGATGATTTTGATTATAAAGCTATTTTTTTAGATGTATATTCTCAAGAGCCTTTTTGGCAGAAATACAAAAATAGCGTCACAGAGTTTGATAAAGTTTTTGTTTTTCTTGGCAGGGATAGCAAAATTTTAGCGAAATTGAAATTCGCAAATCCAGTTTACTTGCCTTTTGCTTTTCACTCTTTTTTTGATCTTTTAAAAAAAAAAATTGACGGTAATTTTATAACAAAAAGTATCCAATTTAGAAACTTTACTTTTTTTCCAACAAAGCAAGGATTTTATAAAGAAAATATTCGAATACTAGGCTTAACAGAACTAGAAACCAACTTTATAAATTTTTTAATTGAAAATAAATTAGGTGCAACAAAATCTGATATTCTTTCAAATGTATGGGGGCATACCAAAGAATTAGATACACATGCTTTAGAATCTCTGATTTATCGACTTAGAAAAAAATTTGAAAAACAATTAAAAATTAAAGAACTAATAATACAAGAAAAAAATAGATACAAAATAATATTAGATTAATTTTTCCAAAAAGGAATTCTTGGATCTACCAAATCCAAATCGAATTTCGTATTTTCAATTGAGATATCATACTTTATTTTACTAAGTAAAATTTCCGTTTTAGTTTTGTTACTATTCAAGACCGTCCACTTGACAATTCTAAAGGGTCTCTTTTCAAAAGTAATTTCTAATGCACCATCGCTTCCTAGAATACTCTCTTTTACTTTGACAGTAATAATATTATCTTGTTCTTTTAAATCTAATAATTTTACTCTAGTTTTATCAATTTTTTCATATAGTAATATTTTGATNGGGATGTCTTTTATATTAAAAAATCCAATTGTGCCCAATTTTTTGTTAATTGTTGCTAATTTTTTTCCATCACCAACAATNAAGAGTGGCGATTCATCATATTCGATCCTAATTTTNCCAGGTTTTTTAAGTAAAATCTTTCCAGACGAAATATTTCCATTATTGTTCACTTGTAAAAAATCAGCCGAAAAGCTTTTGAAACTCTCAAAATAATTAAATATTTCGTTTGCTTCCTTAGAATGGCAAATTGCGTAATTTATAAAAAAGGTTATAATCAATATAAAATGTACTTTGAAACTTAACACTACTT
The DNA here is from genome assembly GCA_002711625.1 of Rickettsiales bacterium. Classification (GTDB taxonomy): domain Bacteria; phylum Pseudomonadota; class Alphaproteobacteria; order Methylaequorales; family Methylaequoraceae. Next base: position 11,281 of record PARR01000024.1, read on the forward strand.
TCATATGATCGTTTTTAATTCAAAAAAAATATTAACAGTCTTCTTTCTATTTTTTATTTCAAGTTGTCAACTTGATCAATCTTTAAATGTAATTAAAGAATCATTATCTGATTTTNATTCTGAAAAAAATGAATCAGAAGATAAAGACATTAATCAAGATCCAAATGAATCATTTTCAGAATCAGATGAAAAATCTAAAAATGAATTTGAAAAATNTCCTAAGCCATTAGGAAAAATTACAAAGAATAAAACTTTCGAACAGGGAAAATTTGACGAACTCAACATGAAAGATGATAAAGATAAGATCGCAATGCTACCAAGTTTTGATTCAGCACATTCTAAGGAACCAAATATTTTAGAGCTAGGTGTTCTAGTTCCTTTAAGTGGAGAAAAAAGATCTGCTGGAGACACGGTAATTAAAACTTTGAGATTCGCTTTGAATGAGAATGACTTTGATATAAATTTAAAAGTTTTTGACACCAAAGGAACTGTTGATGGTGTTAGCAACGCGATAAAAGAGGCATCTAAACAGGGTTTGAGAGTATTCTTGGGACCAATCTTTTCTTATGAAACCAAAAAAGTTAAAGAATCTTTCGGAAAAAAGAAATTGTTGTTTTTTAGTTTGTCAACGGATTTTAAAAATAAATCAAAAAATGTTATCATAGCTGGACAGAATTCGGAGAATCAAGTGAATTGTATTTATAATGACTTGCAGAAAAAAGGTGTCAAAAAAGTTTTACTAATTATTCAAGATAATATTTATGGCAAACTAATTAAAAAAAGTTTAATTAATAAAAATATTAGCGTGGAAAAAAATACTGCATTAGAACTAGAATTTTTTACTATAAATGAAAGTAAAGATCTTAATCAACAAATTAGGGAAATTAGTCTNTTTGATCAGAGAAAGAAAGATTTAGAAGACGAGATTATTAATATAAATAATTCTGACGAACAGGAATTTGAAAAGAAACAAAAATTGAAATTTCTTCAAAGAAAATTAACACTAGGATCTCCGTTCGACACAATTGTTATTGCCACAGAAGGAAATGAATTGTTAGAAATTATCTCTCATTTAGCATTTTATGACATCAATCCTAAAAATACTATTTTTTACGGAACTAGTATATGGCAAGATACTGACAAAAAAGATCAAGTTTATGACGGCTCTCTCTTTTTATCTAATATCAATAAAAGTGATGCAGAATTTTACACTCTTTATAAAAATATTTTCATGGAAGAACCACAATCGATAACTTTTAGAATTTATGATCTTATAAAGTTAATCAATGAGTTTTTGTTAACAAAAAAAAAAAGGCCAGAAAACAAACTGTATTACGGTAAATTTGCAAATAGTTATTTAGAAGATGGTTCTCTTTATAGAGAAACATTCATAAAAAAAGTAAAAAATAAAGAAAATGTTAATCTTTATAGATGTAGTTCAAATGTTTTCTAGCAAATTTTTTAAACGCCTCGAATCTATGATCTAGATAGATTTTTTTTGAATGTTCTATTTGGCCAAATGTCTGTTTAAAACCTGCAGGAACAAAGAATGGGTCATACCCAAAGCCATTTTTTCCATANGGTGGCCAGACAATTTCTCCTTTTACCCTTCCAGTATAAATAAACACCTTTTCATTAGGAATGTTGACAGCAAGGGCACAAAAAAAACTTGCAGTTTTCACTGGTTTTCTTGAATTTTTTATTTGAGTGTAAATACGTTTCATGGCATTGTTCCAGCCGCCATATTTTAACGCATAACGAGCGGAGTAAATTCCAGGTCTTCCGTCAAGGGCGTCAACGCATAATCCAGAATCGTCNGCGATTGCAAAAATATTTTTGGGTANACTGTTAANTTTTATTAANGCATTATCTTCAAAAGATTCTCCTGTTTCGTCAACATCAGGAATCCCCATTTCAATTGAAGAACTCACTTTGACTTTGTGAATGGCAAAGAGACTTTTGAACTCTTTAATTTTACCTGGGTTGTGGCTAGCAATAATTACNGAACCAAATCTAGTCATTTGATTGTATGAAATTATTTTGATATACAAAAATTTTTTTTACTTCCTCATGACACAACCTTGTAATTTCATTTAACTGTTCGATTTGAAAAGTATGACCTTCGCCACTAACTTGGATTTCAGCCATCCCAGATTTCATGGTAAAAATAAGATTTGCATCTACTTCTGCGGCTGAATCTTCAGAATAATCAAGATCAACAAGAATTTCACCCCCAACTATTCCACAAGATAAAGCTGCAATATTATCAATAATTGGGGAATCTTTTATAGAACCATCAGAAATAAGTTTATTTATTGCTAATGATAATGCAACAAATGAGCCTGTTATAGATGCGGTTCTAGTTCCACCATCAGCATTTAATACATCACAATCTATNATGAATTTTCCTGGGGGAATTTTTTTAAGTTCAATAATTGTTCTAAGTGATCTTCCTATGAGTCTTTGAATTTCTTGAGTTCGACCTGATTGCTTTCCATTTTTTGATTCTCTTCCGCTTCTGATACCTGTTGAACCAGGTAGCATGGAATATTCTGCAGTTAGCCANCCATGTCCAGCGTTTTGAAGCCATTTTGGTGAAATTTCGTTAAAATTGGCAGTACAATTAACNTTTGTTTTACCATAGGAGACTAAACANGANCCAAGAGAATTTTCTGAGTGACTTTTCTCAAANTTTATAGGTCTTAATTCATTCTTTTTCCTGTTGAATTTTCTCATACTTATAGATAATTATATTGTTATTATNAAGAATTTGTAGGTATGACTGAAAAAATTGCTTTTAATTCAAGGAAACAGAATCTTTTTAGAAGAAAAAGTTCACATATTTTNGATCTTGACCAAAGATCTAAGAAAATTTTTAGCNTGATTGTCAACGATTTTCTTAAAGAGGGAAAACCAGTTGGCTCAAGAAAGCTATCAATAAAAATGGGTGAAAAACTTTCAGCTGCTTCCGTGAGAAATGTAATGTCCGACTTACAAGACGCCGGACTTTTATACTCCGATCATATCTCTGCGGGACGAGTACCNACTGATNTAGGCCTAAGATTTTTTGTTGATGGATTATTACAAGTCGGCACACTCAAAAACTCTGAATGTTCAGAAATCGAAAAAACAATAAATGGAAGCTCACAAAGTGTTGAACAAATGTGTAGTGATGCTGGCCAACTTCTGTCTGGATTATTAGACTGTGCAGGTATTGTTTTAGCTCCTAAACTTGATGGCTCTCTAAAACATATTGAATTCGTACCTGTTGACACAGAAAAAGCCTTAGTGATTCTGATAACCGAGGATGGGATTGTTGAGAATAGAATAATAAAAATACCAAAAGGTTTGCCTAACTCTGTTTTGATTGAAATCAGCAATTATTTAAATTCAATTATTAAAGGACGAACGCTTAGTGAAAGCAAAAGAATAATATCCAGCGAAATCAAAAAAGATAAAACATATATAGATACGGCCACAAAAAAGTTGATAAAGCAAGGATTCGCTTGTTGGGATGATGCNAGCAAAAAAAATAANCTCATTATNACAGGAACTTCAAAATTACTNGAAGATGTNAAGGCGATGGAACAATTAGAGGATATAAGGATCTTAATTGAGAAGCTTGAAAATAAGAAAAATTTGATGGGTATTATCAACGAAACCCAAGAGGCTGACGGTTTACAAATCTTTATAGGTTCAGAAAACAACTTGTTCGGACTAACAGATTGCTCAACAATAATTAGTCCTTTCCGAAATAAGGACAAAGAAATCATCGGTGCCATTGGTGTTATTGGACCAATGAGAATTAATTATGCAAAAGTAATTCCTGTTGTTGATTACACAGCAGAATTAATTGGAAAAAACTTATCAATCAAAAGTAGGTAAAAAATGAATGAAAAATCAATTAATGAAAAGGCAAAGAGTTCGCAGAAAAAACAGTACTCTGAAAACAAAAATTACTCAAAAAAAGAAACACAGATACAAACACAAAAAAAAGTAATTGCTGATTTGGAAGACAAACTCTTGCGTTCATATGCTGAGAATGAGAACCTAAGAAAAAGACATGGTAAAGAGATTGTAGAAAGCTCAAAGTATTCAATTAAAAATTTTGCCCTTTCACTCTTGAGTGTAATTGACAACTTTCAAAGAGCTTTTAAATCTGTACCAAAGGATAACAATAATGATATTGTTAAAAATCTATTAATAGGTATTCAGGCGGTAGAGAAGGAACTTAAAGACTCATTGGAGAAAAATGGTATAAAAATGTTTGAATCTTTAAACATTAAATTTAATCCAGAATTACATCAGGCTATTTCGGAGGTTCATCACAAATCAGANAAAGGNATTATTGTTGAAGAAATNCAGAANGGTTTTATGATTGGNGANAGNTTGNTAAGACCAGCNATGGTGATTGTNTCAAAAGGCCNANNTGAAAAGGNAGAAAAANCNGAAAAAGAATAANAGAANTTAANTANGTTTCACTATAGTATCTAAGAGTAATACTGACCCTACAGTTTTCTGGGAAAAAAAGTGGTTTTAACTTATGTAATATATTATTTTTTTCATTAATAATACCTTCGATCGAGTGGTATATCAGTCTCGACTCATTTGCCATTACAACAATAGCTCCAGAATCTAATTTTTTTTTTCTAAGATTCTTTTTATTACGTGTGTGCCCGTAATTAAGTACGGCACTATTACCTATAGAAATTGTCATAACAGGAACTGTACAATTATTCTCACTTTTGTCTTGATGAAGTCCAAGCGACGAACGAGAATTTTCATAGAAATTGATTAAGCAAGAATTTGGAAGAATTGGACTTTTAACAAATTTATTCCATAAAATTAGAAAACTATTTGGAATTTTTGGCCAGACTCTTTTTGTTATTGGATGTTCTCTGGTATATCGATAACCATTAATATTTGAAATCCATCCCCAATCCCCGGCGTTGGATATCATTAAGTTAAATGGTTTATTCCATCTAGGAATTTTAGGTAAAAAGAAAGGACTAATTTTAATAATTCTTAGTACATCAAAAACTAAGTCCTCTTGTTTTTGTAAATTTAACGAATTAAAAAAAAATTGCATTTTTTTCTTGATTTATAACATAATTATATAATATAAAAAAATTGCTTATGATACAATTGTATAAAAGTGCCAAATTTGGGCTTTTATAGAATTCTGTCCATTTAACATAGGAAGAAAAGGAGCATTATTATGTCAATTATCGGTATAGATCTTGGTACCACAAACTCATGTGTTGCCATTATGGACGGNAAATCACCAAAAGTTATAGAAAATGTAGAAGGTGCGAGAACNACTCCTTCGATGGTAGCCTTTGCTGANAAAGAAGAGAAATTAGTTGGNCAATCAGCTAAAAGGCAAGCNGTAACAAATCCTGAAAAAACATTATTTGCNATCAAACGCCTAATTGGTAGAAGAATAGACGATCCGGCAGTAAAAAAAGATATGGGTATCTTGCCATATAAGATTGTAGCNGGAGATAACAAAGATGCATGGGTTTTGATAGGAGAAAAAAAATATTCACCAAGTCAAATTAGTGCAATGATTTTGCAAAAAATGAAAGAAACAGCTGAAAAATTTTTGGGCAAGCCCGTTAAAGAAGCAGTAATTACAGTGCCAGCCTACTTTAATGATGCNCAAAGGCAGGCTACAAAAGATGCCGGAAAAATTGCCGGCTTAGAAGTAAAGAGAATTATTAACGAACCCACGGCAGCTGCCCTGGCTTACGGATTAGATAAAAAAAAAACAGGTAGTGTAGCTGTTTATGATTTAGGTGGAGGTACATTCGATATTTCAATTCTTGAAATGGGTGATGGTGTGTTCGAAGTTAAAGCAACCAACGGTGATACGAAGCTAGGAGGAGAAGATTTTGATAACGTACTGATAGATTACTTTGCTTCTGAATTTAAGAAAGAACAATCGATTGATTTGAAACAGGATAAGTTGGCACTTCAAAGACTTAAAGAGGCAGCTGANAAGGCCAAGATTGAACTATCAACTGCTCCGCAAACAGAAATAAATTTACCATTTATTACNGCTGACTCTTCAGGGCCTAAGCATTTAAATATTAAGNTGTCTAAATCTAAGTTTGAATCTCTAGTTTCTGAACTAATTGACAATACTATTGAACCTTGCAAACAAGCTCTAAAAGATTCTGGTTTAAGTGCTGGAGAAATTAATGATGTTATTCTTGTCGGTGGCATGACAAGAATGCCAAAAGTAATAGAAGCAGTTAAAAACTTTTTTGGGAAAGAGCCAAATAGGAGCGTAAACCCAGATGAGGTTGTTGCCTTGGGTGCGGCAATACAGGGGGGAGTTCTTGCCGGTGATGTGAAAGATGTTTTGCTTCTAGATGTAACACCGCTATCCCTAGGAATAGAAACTTTGGGAGGTGTTTTCACTAAGCTTATAGAAAAAAATACTACAGTTCCCACAAACAAAAGTCAGATTTTTTCTACCGCAGATGACAACCAGTCAGCTGTTACAATCAGAGTTTTTCAAGGAGAACGTCAAATTGCAACTGATAACAAACTGTTAGGTCAATTTGATTTAGTTGGAATTCCTCCTGCTCCAAAGGGAACTCCTCAAATAGAAGTTACCTTTGACATTGATGCTAACGGAATAGTAAAAGTATCTGCTAAAGANAAGGCAACTGGAAAAGAGCATCAAATTCAGATCAAGGCTTCTGGCGGTTTGACAGATGAAGAGATTGAAAAAATGGTCAAAGATGCCGAAGCTAATGCTGACGAAGACAAGAAAAAAATTGAAGCTATAGAGNCNAGAAACAATGCTGATTCTCTGGTNGCTAGCACTGAAAAAACCTTAAAAGAGCATGGTTCAAAAGTTCCGAAAGAGGATAAAGAAAAAATTGAAAGCTCTCTAGAAGANTTAAAGGTTGCACTTAAAGATGATAAAACTGATGTCAAAATNCTCAAAGAGAAAACTGAAAAGTTAGTTGAAAATTCAATGAAGCTTGGTGAAATCATGTATAAGGAAGCTCAAGAGAAACAAGCAAAGGAGTCGCAGAATAAGAAAGAAAATGATACCAAATCCAAAAGTAAAGGAAAGTCTAAAAAGGATTCAAAAGTTGTAGATGCAGATTTTGAAGATGTCACAGAAAAAAAAGACCCTGATGATGACAAAAAAGAAAAATCAGCTTAATTAGATAAGTTATATGTCTAAGAGCGATTATTATGATTTACTTGGTGTTNCAAAGGATGCTGATGACAGCTCTTTAAAAAGTGCTTACAGAAAGCTAGCTATGAAGTATCATCCAGATAGAAATCCTGGAGATGCCAGTGCTGAAAAAAAATTTAAAGATATATCTGAGGCCTATGAAGTGCTGTCAAACAATGAAAAAAGACAAGCCTATGANACTTATGGTCATCAAGCATTTCAGAATTCTGGAGGGGGAGGTTTCTCTGAAGGTTTTGGTGGATTTGGAAANTTTTCTGATATTTTTGAAGATTTTTTTGGAGACATCGGGGGAGGAGCTCAGAGTCGTAAAGCACAGAAGGGACAAGATCTTAAATACGAAATTGACATTGATATAAGAGAATCATACACCGGAATAAAAAAGGATATTTCTTTCGATACATTAGTGCGGTGTGATTCATGCAGAGGTTCAGGTTCAGAAAAAGGCGGTGGATTAAAAACTTGTTCTGTGTGTGGCGGGNCTGGAAGAACAAGAGCCTCTCAAGGTTTTTTCACAGTTGAAAGAACTTGTTCAAATTGTGGAGGAGCCGGACAAGTGATTACAGACCCTTGTTCAAGTTGCGGAGGAGAAGGAAGAAAAAGAAAAAATCGCAAACTTGAGGTTAATATCCCAGCTGGGGTGGAGGACGGAAGCAGAATAAGACTATCGGGTGAAGGAGCTGTAGGACCAAACGGTTCTGATTCAGGTGACTTGTATCTTTTTATTCGCATGGTTGAGCACCCCATATTTGAAAGAGAAGGTATAGATATATATTGTGCGGTCCCAATCTCCATTACAAATGCATCTCTAGGAGGAGCTGTGGAGGTGCCAACAGTTTCTGGTGGTAGAGCGAAAGTTAAAATTCCACCAGGTTCTCAGAATGGCGACCAGTTTAGGTTGTCAGGTAAAGGCATGCCTGCTCTGAGGTCTGTGACTTTTGGCGATATGATCATTTCACTTATGATAGAGATACCCAAAAATCTATCAGACAACCAAAAAAGATTATTAAAGGAGTTTGATGAAGAGTTGACCAATAAAAATAATCCAGAAAGCACAGGATTTTTTTCGAAAGTAAAACAATTTTGGGATGAAATAACATAGTAAAATGCAAAAAATCAAATTAGGAATATTTGGTTGCCAGGGAAGAATGGGTAAGGACATAATTAATGAAGTTTCTAATTATGAAGAATTTGTTTTAAGCGGTCTTTGCGAAAGTAACAATCACTCCTCAGTNGGTTCAGAGATAAACAATTGTACAGTCACAGATGATATAGATNAGTTGATAGATTCTTGCGATGTAATAATTGATTTCACATTACCGACAGGGACAATTAACTTATTAAAAGCAATGCAAAAAAAAAAGTCTGTTTGTTTGGTCACTGGAACTACAGGTTATTCGGATAAGAATGAAATTGAATTTCAAAAACTTGTTAAAGGTTTAAAGGTAATTAGGTCGTTTAATATGAGTGTGGGCGTTAATTTATTAAAAAAAGTTTCAGAAATAGCAGCTAATAGTATAGGTGGTATGTCTGACATAGAGATTATCGAAACTCACCACAATAAAAAAAAAGATGCTCCCTCCGGAACAGCTTTATCATTAGCCCATTCGGTAAACAAGGGACTAGGAATGAAAGGTCATTATGTTTTCAGAGAAAAAAATTCAGATCGTTCTAGAAAAGAAAATGAGATAGGAATGTCATCTATAAGAGGAGGAGATATAATCGGCATACATTCGGTTTTATTTTTTTTAAAAGATCAAACTATAGAATTTAAGCACACTGCTCATAATAGAAATATTTTTTCTCGTGGTTCCTTAGATGCNGCGAGATGGATTTCGTCAAAAAAACCAGGTTTGTACTCAGTAATTGATATGTTAGGATAAGATTATGATTAATAAAATAAAATTAGTTTTATTCACACTTACTTTTTCATTGCTGTTAGGTTGTGAAGAAAAGATTTCTGANAGTGATTTAAATGATTATAAATCTGTTATGGACCAAAGGCTTGGTCATCTCGGGAATGCTATAATTATGCAAGGGAGGTTGCTCGATGCTTTTAACCTTAGAAATGATAGGGCCGATGAAGACCATTTTAAAGAAGCTGAAGAATTAATTAAATCTCATCTAGATTCATTTGGTAGACCAGATGATCTTATGAAATTGAAAATTCCTAATTCGCAAAAACTGAGGCAAATTCATAATTCATTGATAGAAACTTCGAAATTAATGATAGCTGCTTACAACTCNTTAGAGGATAATGCATGGTTAGGNGGTTCTGTAAGTTTTGCAGAAAGGAACCTNGATACAGCGAGATTTAATTTTCAGAATGCTGTTAAAGTTGTTTACCAAATTAAAGAAGAAGGGCAAAAAATCAAACCTTTAATGGAATATCAAGAATATGATGTTGGGGAAGAACCAAAGTCCGAATTTTTACAAGAGAATTCTAACGACTAATTTTTTTTAGTAAAATTTAATAAATATCCACCAACCACTATTAAAACTAATCCAAACAGAAGATTAGAGGTCAATTGTTCCTCTAGAAATANAAATGACCAGATAAAACCAAATACTGGAATCAAGTAGTTGCTCTGACTTGCATAAACAGGTGACTTCATTTGAATGATTTTGAAAAATATAATTATCGCCAGCGCAGTGCATATTACCCCCAAAATAGTTGCAGAAATCAGGCTTTTAAAAGTTACATTTTCAATATATTGACTTAAATTTAAATCTGATAAATGAAAACTAAATAACATAACAGGAAAAGTAAGAACTGCTGCTAAACAGGAAGATGTAGATGCAATCTCAATTGCAGACTGATTTTGAATTCTTTTTACACAATTGGCTGAAATTGCATAACAAAAGGAGGAAAATAAAATTGTGAATGAATAAATAAATGAGCTATTAACAAATTCTGATGAATCAACATCAATGAAGACTATTAATCCTAAAAAACAGATAAATAATCCCGACATTTTAAAGTAACTAAATGATTCGTTCTTTAAAATTAATAAAGTTAATAAATAGGTAAACATTGGCATTGTACCTATCAGTGTTGATGCAACTACACTATCAACATAAAGTTCACTCCAACTTATTAGGTTAAATGGTATAAGATTGCCGAAAATTGCGACAATTAATATACTCGTAAAGTTTTTTTTGAAATTATTTAAATTTATTTTACAGAATCCTAATAAAACAATCGACGCAATTAAAAGTCTGTAAAAAGTTAATAAAGTTGGAGGAATAGTTTGAATACTTAGCTTAATAAATAAAAAAGAGCTACCCCAAATCGCAGATAAGGACAATAGACCTATTAAACTTAAAACTGAAATATTGAATGATAGATTTTTCAGTCTACACTCTGTAGCTTAATTTATAACTATCTAAAGCTTCTTCGATCTTTTTCATTAACTTTTTTTTGTCATAATGATTCAAAAAAGATCCAATCAGGACTGCTTTTTCTTTAGATTTTACAATTAGGTTATATTGATTTATTCTTGGACTCTCTATTTGAACTTTGGTCCAATACGGTTCGAGATTCCATTTTTGCTCTGTACCGGAGGGAAAGTTTCTTGTAATGACAAAATTTTCCTTTTGAATTTCTAGTCTTTCAATTATTTCACCGTCTTTATAGTTAATTTTAAAAGCATAATAAAGGAGCCAGACATCTAAACCAAGAAAACCAAATACTGGCCACGCTCCTATGTACCAAAAGAATACTCCTATTCCAAAAAAAACTAAGCTTACAATTAGCATAAGATTTCTAAATCCCTTTTTTGATAGGCTTCTGTAAGGTAAGACGGTGATATCTAAAAAGTTAGTTCTCATATATAATATATATAAAGTTATTTCTTTTAATTTAAAAGTGATTAATTAATATTGAATATATGATTAAAGTTTTAGGGATAGGAAATGCGGTCTTAGATGTTGTAGCAAAAGTGACGGACGAGTATTTAATACAACATTCATTAAAAAAAGGTACTATGTGTCTGGTTGAGGAACAAGCCTCAAAAGAAATATATTCTCAAATAACCCCAGTCAAGCAATCTTCAGGTGGCTCTGTTGCCAATACTATCGTCGGTATATCAATTCTTGGAGAGAATGCAGGTTTTTGTGGCAAAGTAAAAAATGACGAACTTGGTAAAAATTTTATAAAAAGTATTAAGGAAACTGGTGCGAGTTTTCTCTGTGAAAAAGCAATATCCGGCTTGGCCACAGCTCGATGTATAGTATTAGTAACACCTGATGGTGAGCGAACTATGCAAACTTTTTTGGGAGCAAGCACTACACTTTCTCCAGAAGATTTAAACGATAATTTTTTTGATAATCTAAAATATATATTGTTTGAAGGATACCTGTGGAGCTCCATTACGGCNAGAGAAGCTTTATATAAAGCAGTAACAATTGCTAAAAGAAAAAAAATAGAAATTATATTTTCTCTGTCTGACCCTGGATTAGTAGGTATGTTTAAAGACGATTTTTATAATTTTATTAAAAACGATGTAGATGTTTTAATTGGAAATCAAATGGAATATGAAACACTACTAGAAACTAATGATGTTGAAGAATCTCTAAATAAAATTTCGAATTTTACAGATATCGCTGTTATAACTCTCGGAGAAAAGGGAGCCGTTGCAATCAAAAAAAACAAAATTTTATACGCACAGTCAGAAAAAAATTTAAATGTATTAGACACAACTGGAGCCGGCGACATGTTTGCTTCTGGTTTAATTTTTGAGCTATGTAAATCTGGAGATATTGAAAAAGCTATCAAGCTTGGATGCAGAGTTGCAGGAAAAATAATTTCTCAGTATGGAGCAAGGCCAGAAGGAAAAATCATTTAAAAAAAAGTTAATTTAGTAAATAACTGGATATTCCAAAAATAAAGATGGGAACTTGAAAACCAAAGTTAGTCAATATCGCCTTGTCCTTTAAAATAAAACCATGAATAGTCCACATCAAAACTCCAAAACCATGCAAAAAAATGTTTAGAGGATAGAAGTTGATATTTGTTAAAATAATACCAAGTAAAACAAAACCAGTACCAATCCAATTAAATTTAAAAGTCATAGATGTCTCCTCGAATATTTTAAAATTTTACTTATTTCAGATATAACATCTTCAACTTTTATTAAATTTATATTTTTTGATTTGTAAATTTTTTGCGAGGATATTGAGACATTTAGGGAGTTTCCCACCGGAGCAAATTTTCTATAATTTGTTGGTCCAAAAATTGTTAAAGTAGGAATACCAGAACTAGACAGAAGGTGCCCGCAACCTGTATCATTTGATATTCCTGCAGAACAAAGCTTTGCCAAGTTGATAGTATCGATAGGCCTAATTACATTTACAATATTTTTTTTTATTGAAAAAAATTTTCCTATAACTTTGTTTAGGTTTTTTTCATTGGGTCCTAAAATAAAAATAGGAGTAAACTTTTTTTCTTTTAAGAAAAGACCAACTTTAATAAAGTTTTCAATTTGCCACATTTTCCATTTTACAGAAGCCCCAGGACATATAGCGATTTTTTTCCTGTCTAAACAACTAACCTCGGATAAATTTTTTTTATAACTTTCATAAGGTGTTAAAAGTAAAGCCAAATCAATTAATTGCTTTGAAAGATTTTCTTGATTTTGTCTAGTCCTAAAATCTGAAAATATATAATTACAACTAGAAGAAATAAACACATCACAATTAATTTTTTTTAATATTAAAGTTGTCAAAAATCTCTTTTGTGTATCAATAACGATATCATATTTACATTCAATTTTATTAAACAAAAGTTCAGTAATTTTTGAACCTACATTTGCATTGTCCTTAACTTCGTGAATCAAACCGTCTGCTAAGAATTTTAACGATGTCTTATAAACAGATTTCCCCTTCCCTGCTAGCCAGGTGATTTCTGAATTTGGATAAAATTTTTTTATATGTTGCAACATTGGTAGCTTAATGAGAGCGTCACCCAATAGATCAAGTCCAACGTAAATCAGGATCTTTTTATTCTTTTGTTCTTTAAAATCAATTCTTTTTATCTTTTGTTGAGACATCCATGTTCTAAAAATTAAAAGTTTGAGATAATTATAAGAAAAATTAGATGAAACTTTGCTTTTTAAATAGATAAGAAAATTTTTACTAAAATAAGAAGTTTTATTGACCCTGTGTTCCCATGACCAGCATCTGGCAATAATTTTTTTGATGATTTTTTTTTTTAAATATTCTGGTATTTTTGGGTGTTCATCAATAAAGTTAACGGTTGCCAGTGAAAGATCATATAAAGTTTGACCTTTGTTGTCCATAATTCTGTCTGTTTGTGTTAACGGCCCTACACAAATTGTTTTGTCACTTTGACCAATGATAAAAGGTTTTGTTCCAGGTTTTTTTAAGTGAAACCCTGCTACGCGCATTGGTATTGAAAAGTCCTGAACAAATACCTCTTCATCACATCCTGATATTTGTCTAAAGATTTTAGTTCGTATCATTAAATTACTAGAACCACCCCAACCACTTAGTAAAAAACGTTTCAATGGTTCTCTTAAAATTCTAGAATCTGGTCCATCCATCTTGAATTTAAAATTTGTAAGATTGTCAGACCATTCCCAATATCCGTAAAGGAGATCAAGCTTATGTTTATTCATCTGATTTTTCATATATGATAATCCGTCAGGAGATATCATATCATCCCCATCGACAAGCTTAACGAAGGAACAATTCACAAATTTTAAGGCGGTATTTATGGCTTTGCTGGGGCCTTGATTTTTTTGTGATATTAATTTGAAATCTATTTTGATATTTTGAATTTTTTTTTTAATATGATTTAAAGATTTATCAGTTGAACCATCATCTATAATAATAATTTGATCGAACTTATTTAGTTGAGGAATAACTGAGGAAAGAGTTCGGAGTATATACTTTTCCTTATTGTAAACTGTAACAATTACAGAAATTCCATCTTTATAATTTTTTGTGACCATAAAGGATAAATTTTTGAGTAATCTTAAATTACTCTTTAATCTGAATCAATAGAATACCCTGCAGATCTTACAGTACGTATATAATTATCTGTACCTGTTATGTTAATGGCTTTTCTAAGTCTTCTTATATGAGTATCAACAGTTCGCGCTTCGACATAAATTCCGTGGCCCCAAACCGAATCCAAGAGTTGTTCGCGAGAATAAACTCTTCTCGGGTTTTTCAGAAAGTGCTTAAGTAATTTATATTCTATAGGTCCTAAATTAATTTTCTTTCCGCGTCTGAAAACTTTATGTTCATTCAGGTTCATGTCTATATCACGAAACTCCAAATGGTGTACTATGGATTTTGTTGATCTTCTTAAAAGAGCTTTAACGCGGGCAATAAGTTCAGCATTACTAAACGGTTTCGTAATATAGTCATCTGCTCCTGTTTCCAATCCTCTTATTCTATCTTCTTCCTCACCCTTGGCTGTTAATAAAATAATTGGAAGCTGCNCCGTTTCTTTTTGTTTTCTTANTATTCTGCATAGTTCCAAACCACTTGGCGAAGGGATCATCNAGTCAAGAATTGCAATGTCTGGAATATTTTCTTTAAATAANGTTATTGCCTCATCACCAGTTTGAGCTTGTATTACAGAAAAATTGTTTTTCTCTAAATGAAAGACAATTAATGAAAGTAAAGAAGTGTCATCTTCGACAATCATCACTTTGCTTTTTTGCACTCTATCTTTCATATTTACCTTCCAAGTTGTACAAAACTTCTTTTGAAATTACCTTAGACAAGTCTCCAATACGCTCAAGCTCTTTTGCTATAAATAGCATTTGTGTACAAAAACCGATGCTTTCTTTATGTTTGTCCTCCATCATAAGATGAAGATGTTCTCTNAAACAAGTTTCATATAGAGAATTAATTCTGTCGTCTTCACTTGGTACAATTTTGGCAATTTCTTTCGACTGTTGATCATAAGAACTTAAGGCTTTTGAAAAATTTTGGAGAACAAGAACACCAAGTTGGTTAATAGAATCTGTTTGGTAAGAGTCGGGTACTCTTTTTGCAGTTATTATTCGCCCAGCAATATTTGATGCATGGTCTCCAATTCTTTCAAGAATACTACAAATTTTCAATGCAACAATTATCTTTCTAAGGTCATCGGCTAATGGCTGTCTTTTTGACAAGGTGGCGATAGATTGTTGTCTTATAACTATTTCTAGAGAATCAATTTCATTGTCATCCTCTATTATTTGTTTGGCTTCAGATAAATTAATAATTTTTGTTAAATTTACAGATCTAAAAATTTGTTTTTCAACTTTCAAGCCTAATTCTGTAAGGTTTGTTTTTAAAAGATTTAAGTCTTCGTCATAAGTACTTACAATATGAGAATTATTCATCCTATTTTTCCTGTTATATAATCCTGAGTTTTCTTATGTTTTGGAGTTGAGAAAATTTGTTCAGTATTCCCCACTTCAATCAGGTTCCCCATGTGAAAAAAAGCTGTTTGTTGAGATACTCTTGCGGCCTGTTGCATCGAATGAGTAACAATAATTATAGTAAAATTCTTTGCTAATTCGTCAATTAGTTCTTCTATNACTGCCGTTGCGATAGGGTCTAATGCTGAACAAGGNTCATCCATTAGAATAATTTCAGGACTTATGGCAATAGTTCTTGCAATACATAACCTCTGCTGCTGTCCACCCGATAAAGATGTTCCCGGCTCAAATATTCTATCTTTAATCTCATTATACAACCCAGCTTTTTCCAAACTTCGAATTACAAGATCATTCAATTCATCGTCACTATTTGTTAGACCATGTATTTTGGGTCCATANGCAACATTATCAAATATAGACTTTGGAAAAGGATTTGGTTTTTGAAAAACCATTCCAACTTTAGCCCTNAACAAAACAGGATCCAAATTTTTATCATATACGTCTTCTCCATCTACCAACATTTTTCCTTGAACGGTACAAG
The DNA here is from genome assembly GCA_002711625.1 of Rickettsiales bacterium. Lineage (GTDB taxonomy): Bacteria > Pseudomonadota > Alphaproteobacteria > Methylaequorales > Methylaequoraceae. Next base: position 27,443 of record PARR01000024.1, read on the forward strand.
TTTCAATAGTGTCATTCATTCTATTAATGCAACGTAAAAAAGTAGACTTTCCGCATCCACTTGGACCTATTAATGATGTAACTTTGTTGCATGGGATTTCTAAGCTAATATTATGTAGGGCTCTTTTTTGATCATAAAATACATTTATTTTTTTACTAGTTACTTTGATTTTTTCGGTCATTTGTGCCTTATTTTACCATTTTTTTTCAAATTTTTTTCTTATAAACACAGCAAATCCATTCATTAATATTAGAAATGCTAATAATACCATAACACCTGCCGCTGTAAGTTCAACAAATCCTCTCGCAGCTGTACTCTTCCAAAGATAAATTTGGACAGGGAGCACGGTTGCAGAATCTAAAAAAGAAGTTGGAACATCCACAATAAAAGCGACCATTCCAATCATTAAAAGAGGAGCTGATTCACCAAGTGCTTGTGACATACCTATAATTGTTCCGGTAGAGATACCAGGCAAAGAAAGTGGTAAGACATGGTGAGTGACTGTTTGAAATTTAGTGGCTCCTAACCCAATAGCAGCCTCTCTAATTGACGGGGGCACTGCTTTAAGAGATGATCTTGTTGCAATGATTATTGTTGGGAGTGTCATAAGACCAAGCGTTATTCCCCCAACTATAGGTGCTGACCTAGGTAAATGCATTACATTTAAAAAAATAGCTAATCCTAATAATCCAAATATTATTGATGGAACGGCCGCGAGGTTATTAATATTAACTTCAATAAAATCTGTGAATTTATTTTTTGGGGCAAGTTCCTCTAAGAAAACACCAGCAGCAACAGCTACGGGAAAAGATAGTATAAGTGTAACTAAGAGAGTGAAAAAGGAACCTACAACTGAACCCCAAATACCTGCCTGTTCTGGCTCGGTAGAGTCAGCATTTACGAAAAAGTTTTTGTTATAATCTAATTTTATATCTTCATTAAAACGAAGAGTTTTTAGCCACTCTAACTGTCTATCATCAATCAATCTATCTGATTCGATGATTTTCTCCATTTCCCTATTTTTATTAATAACATCAACTGTTGAAGATGATAAAAGCCAAACTTTTTGAGTTGTGCCAATTAATTTAGGGTTTTTCAAAACTAGTTCCATGAGATTTTGTTCTTCAGAACTGGAAATAAAACTTTGTAGTTTCATCATTTCTTTTCTTTTTTTGACTTCAGGAAAATAGTTTAAGAGAGAGTCATCAATAATCTTTTTGAAATTAGCTGACTTAATTACTTTTTCATCTTTGGTGTCATCAGGGTCAATGACGTTTGAATTAAAATTTATATTTAAACTTATGTAAGTACTGTAGAATGCTTTTTTTCCTTCTAAGAAAATAGTAAGTAAAATGGTTATTAGAAAAAAAATGGCAATTATGATACCAGCTAGACCGCAAATTTTAAATACACTCTCTCTTTGGTGCCTCTTTTTTAGAGAATTTCTTATTATTTCAATTTTACTCATATTGTTCTCTATATTTTCTAACAATTTTTAATGCAAGTAAATTCAATGCTAAAGTAACGAAAAATAATGTGATTCCAAGAGCAAAAGCCGCAAGTGTCTTTGCACTATCAAACTCTTGGTCGCCAATTAGTAAGGTAACTATTTGAACTGTAACTGTAGTTACCGCTTCAAAAGGATTAGCTGTCAAATTTGCTGCGATACCAGCGGCCATAACAACAATCATAGTTTCTCCTATGGCTCTTGAGATAGCAAGTAAAATGGAACCAACAATTCCAGGAAGAGCTGCGGGAAGAATAACATTTTTAATAGTCTCTGATTTTGTTGCTCCCATAGCATATGAACCATCCCTTAAGGACCTTGGTACTGCACTAATAACATCATCAGAAAGAGAAGATATAAATGGAATTATCATTATCCCCATAACCCCGCCTGCAGCAATTGCACTTTCTGAAGCAATGTTAACACCGAGCATATTTGCAGTATCTTTAAAAAAAGGCCCAACAGTAATTGCTGCAAAAAAACCATAAACTACGGTTGGGACTCCAGCAAGAATTTCCAGAATAGGCTTAATTGTTGTCCTTACAACAGGTTTGGCGTATTCAGATAAATATATTGCTGAAAGCAATCCAATGGGTATGGCAACGAACATTGCCACAATGGTGATAAGAAGTGTTCCTGAGAAAATGGGTATTGCTCCAAAAGAACCTTGGCTTGCCACTTGATCTTCTCGTATTGCTGTTTGGGGACTCCACGCTAAACCAAATAAAAAATCAAAAACGGGAACCTTCTCAAAAAATCTAATTGCCTCAAAAATTAAAGAAAAGATAATTCCAAATGTTGTTATAATCGCAATGACAGAACACAAAATTAGAAGTTTGATATTGTTACTTTCAACTGCCTGTCGTGCTTGAAAAGCATGAGAAATTTTTTTTAAAGAAAAGACACTTAATGTCATTCCAACAAGTAGCAAAAAAACATAAACATAAGAATCAGAAACATTATTAATTTTCTGATAATATTTTGCGCTTTCAACTATTAGTGGATTAGTTCCAGGAAAAACTCTCTCTGGATTAGTTGCCATTATTGTGTCAGCAAGCATTGAAGACTCACCCCCGAACGTATTAAGTAATTCTGTTGGAATATTTTTTATAAGAAAAAATTCTATTACATAAGGCTTTAAAAAAAACCAGGTTGATAGAAGAAAAAGTACAGGAACAACTAATTGTAATAAAGTATATGTACCGTAGTAAGAGGGTAGTGAGGGGAGTTTTGTTCCTTCGTCATTTATATTTGCATTAAGTTTTAAAGCTTTATTGGTTGCATACCATTGGATTGTATAACCAAGAACAACAAATATAAAAAAAAAAGACCAAAACCCCATTCACATTATATTATTATTTCAAAACTGCCCCGTCAAACTTTGCAAGTTCTTTTCCATTTTTCTCAAATTTTGCTCTGTCGCTTTCAGGTAATGGAATTAATCCTTTATTTACTAAGTAACCACTTGAACCAATAGTTTTCGCAGCAGTAAATTCTGCAACATATTCCTTTATACCAGGAATAACTGATGCATGAGCATTTTTTATGTAGAAGAAAAGAGATCTTGAAACAGGATATTTACCTGAAGAAATCGCCTCAAATTCTGGAAATACGCCATCAACTTTAGCAGCTTTTACCTTGTCTCTATTTTGATCAAGGAATGAATAACCAAACACTCCAACTGCTCCAGGATCAGCCACAAGTTTTTCAATAATTAGGTTGTCATTTTCACCAGCTTCGACGTATGGACCATCTTCTCTCACACTTCGACATTGTGATTTATAGAGCTTTTTATCTTTTTTCTTCAATGCTTTTCTACCAGGAAATTTTTTACATCCTCTTTCAATAGCTAACTCATTAAACGCATCCCTAGTTCCAGACGTTGGAGGTGGACCAATTACGACAATGGGCGCAGCTGGTAAAGCAGGGTTAACCTCATTCCACATTTTATAAGGATTAGGCTTTACAGTTTTTCCTTCTGGATCAGCAGGAACATCCTTGGCTATGGCCAAATAAATATCTTTCAACGAAAGTACTAAATCAGGACCAGCTTTCGAATTGGCAAGAGCAATTCCATCGAAACCTACTTTAATTTCTGTAATATCTGCAACACCATTTTTGCTACATTTTTTTACTTCTTTTGACTTTATTCTTCTTGATGCATTAGTAATATCAGGATGCTCAGTTCCCAAGCCAGCGCAAAATAGTTTAAGACCTCCGCCTGAGCCTGTAGATTCAATAACTGGTGTCTTGAAACCACTAGTTTTGCCAAATCTCTCAGCTACAACAGTTGCAAATGGATAAACTGTTGAAGAACCAACAATTTTTATTTGGTCGCGTGCTATTGATTGAGTGCTAAAAGCAAATGCTAAAGCAACAACAGCAAATGAAGATTTTTTCATATGTCCTCTCTTTATTGTTTAATGTTAAATATGGATAATAAGAACTTAAGTGGATAAAAATATGACATTTATGTTACAGTTTTATTACAATGCCCTTTTAATTACTTTTTACTCATTTAAGGTTCACAAATCTTTTGGTTTTTTATAAAAATTTATTTTTGATACTGCTTTGTTAATCTCAAACCATTCTTTACACTTGAAGCTTACATTAAAAAAAGCAGAAGTTGTATATTCTTCAATAGCATTTAGATAATATTTATTGTTGCTTCCACTAAAAAAATTCTCAATTGAACTGGAAATTAAGGGTTCATGTGATACTACCAAAACTCTGTTTAGTTTTGCGTGTAACATAACCGTATCAAATATATTTATTGCTGATGAATGATATAAGTCCTCTAAATAATAGATCTTCGGATCATTGGAAACTTTTTCTAATAATAGCTTTAATGTTTCTTTGGTTCTCCTCGATGGAGAACAAAAAATTTCTTTAAACACTATTTGTTTTTCTTTTTTCTCTAAAAATTTTAGTATTTTTTCGGTTTTTTTTTTACCCTTCATCGAAATAGGTCTTGACATATCGTCTCCATCGAAATTACTCCAATCTGACTTAGCATGCCTAATTAATGATAAATTTAGCATAAAGTATAGATTAACAATTTAGATAAAAATTTAAAAGGTAAATTATGTCATTCATGATTTATTTTAATTAATAAATATATTTTAAAAAAGTGTGAGAGTGAAATGTGTGAGAGTAAATTGAAACCCTTAATGA
>PARR01000025.1 GCA_002711625.1 Rickettsiales bacterium
CTAATTTCCTTTTCTCAGCTTTGATCCTTTCTTCTTCTTGCTTTTGTTGTTCAGCTCTTAAACGCTCTTTTTCTAATTTCCTTTTCTCAGCTTTGATCCTTTCTTCTTCTTGCTTTTGTTGTTCAGCTCTTAAACGCTCTTCTTCTTGAATATTTTTTGGGGGAATGAGTTTAATTCTTTTTGATGGACCATCGGTTGGAGGAGATAGAAGTCTATTTCTATCACTATTATTATCTATTATAATTTTTTTAATTTCTGATTCTTGAGAATGCGAAGAATCAATAAGAAAAAAAAGTAATGAAAATGTAATTAAATTCAGAAGTAATTTATTTTTTTTCATTACTATCTTTTATCATTTCCTTAATAAAGTTTCCAATGGATTTATTACTAAAGATTGATAAACATGTACTCCCAATTTTTATATTATATGACAACCCTCCAGTTTCTTGAATAATCATTGAACAGATTTTTTGCGAATTAGAAGGTATATTTACACTTAGGCAGCAATCCAATTTACCGTATCCAACATTACATATATCACTAAATAAAGAACCAGATTCTCTAAAAGTAACAGATTTTTCACTCAAATTTTCTCTAATCAATTCAGTGATTTTAAGATCATTGTATTCCTCATTTTCTCTATATACACCTATAAAACTATTATTTAATTGTTTCATATATGAAACCCGCATTCTCTGGCCATTTTGGTAACCACCTGAACCTTTGTAAAAAACACTCAAATCATCACTTATAGGATTATAAATTACACAACTTTGCATAATGTCATCTTCAATTTTTCCAATTACACAACAAAAACTAGGAATGCCTCTAGAAAAATTTTTTAAACTATCAATTGGTTCCAAAATCCAACAATTTGAATTATTTTTCGAGTTTAAATTTGAGATTCGTAATTCTTTTTTTAGTTTTGTTAGTATGGAGGATAAATTAGTTATAATTTTATCATTTGTTTTTTGAACAAAATTTGTTGGGGTTTTTAGAGAATTTTGAAGTTTCTCGATCTCAGAATAGTCTCTTACAACTTTCTTACCAACGTTTCTGACTGATTTCGAGAGAATATTTATTATAGGAGGATATGAAACCACTTATTCCTTTGCCTTTTCAACATATTCATTATTTTCACTTTTAATTAAAATTTTATCACCTTCTTTGATGTGAGGAGGAACCAGAATTTTTAAATTACACTTTGTAATTGCATTTTTATATGAAGATGAAGAAGTTTGACCCTTTACTACGGCATCTGCCGAATTAATTTCTACTTTAATATGTCTTGGAAATTTGAGATTTATTACTTCTCCATCGACAAATTCTGCATGAAGCTTCATTCCATCTTGTAATAATTCAATTTTTTCACCTAAAATTGAACTTTTTAACGAAAATTGTTCAAAGCTCTCGTTGTTCATTAGATTAATCATGTTGTCAGCAATATATAAAAAAGTAACAGAAATCTCTTCGACCATTAACTTCTCCACTGTATCTGATGTTCTCCATCTTTCATTAATTTTGGTTCCATTTTTGAGATCTCGCATTTCAACTTGTATATATGCCCCTCCTTTACCAGGTTTAATGATATTAGTATTCATTACCTGTAGTACTTTTTCATTGTGTTTGATAACGTTTCCTTCTTTTAGGATATTTGCCCCTATTTTCATTCGAACCTCAATAATTAATAATTTGTTTAAATAATTCTGCCGACTTTACTGGCCCTAAATTAAAATTCCACAATGCATCAATAATTGCAACATTTGATGGAAGAAATTGTTTCAAAGCCAAAAAATTATTATGATCTATACCGCCTATAAGAATCAGTGGTAACATAATCTTATCTCTAATTTTCTTAAAATCTGAGTGATTAATTACGTCTCTGTTTTTATTACTAGACTTATAAAATGGTCCAAAAGCCACATAGTCACCACCCTCTTTTATTGAATTGTGGTAATTATTCAAATTATTTTCACAGCTGATTCCTACTATAAAATTTTTACCAAATGTATTTTTTGCATTAATACATGATTTATCACTTTGACCTANGTGAATGCCGTCAAACTTATATATTTTTGCAATCTCAAAATCGTTATTGATTATTAATTTTATATTTTTTTTTTTACATATTTGACTAATTTTTTCATAATACTTAGAAATAAAATCAATTCTGTCTTTCAATTTTTTAAATTTAGGTCTGAATTGAAAATAATCTATTTCTACTAAATCTGATACTTTGTCAAAATTTGATGCATTGAAGCTAGGTAAATAGTTTGGTGGAGAAATAACATAAAATTTCATATCAAACTTCGAAAAGATTGAATTTTTCACTAAACATTTCTGTATATAGAATTTTGACTTTTTTCTTTTTGGCGATTGAGCAAATTTTTTTCTTGAGCGCGTTATCTATGCTAGATGTTATTGAGACTTTATTAATTCCCAAATCAATTAAATGTAATGTGAAACCTAAATTGTTAAACGTTTCTGATATAAAATGTATGTTTTTTTCTTTAATAAGTTTATTCATCTCCTGAACATATAGTGGTCCTTGCCAAATTAATGACTTAAATGGATGCAAAACATTAATATTTTTCTCGCCTTCAAGTTTTTTCACAATGTTCAATTCATGCTTGTTTGAAACTTCGTATGTTGGATTGAGGTAAATATTCACTTTGCTAATCTAAGAATNACATCAATTAATCTGTTNGAAAATCCCCATTCATTATCGTACCAAGACAACACTCTGCAAAATTTTTCTTTAATAACTTTTATTTCTNTTAAGTCTACAATTGAACTATTTGGATTATGATTTAGGTCTGGAGATACNAGAGGCTCGTNAGTCGTTTGAATAATATTTTTAAAATTGCTATTTGACGCATTAACAAAAATATCACTTAGTTCAGTTTCNGTGGTATTTTTTTTTGAATAAAACTTAAAATCTATGAGAGATACGTTTGATGTNGGAACTCTNATNGCGCTTCCGTCAATTTTTCCAGATAAGTTNGGAAGGACTTCAGCAACCGCTCTCGCAGCACCAGTAGAGGTTGGAATAATTGAAATTAACGAATTCCTTGCTCTTCTTAAATCCTTATGTAACGTATCTATCGTATTTTGATCACCAGTAACTGAATGAACTGTAGTCATATACCCTGATTCAATACCAATTGATTGGTCAATTAAATATGCAATGGGAGCCAAACAGTTAGTAGTGCATGAACCATTTGAAATTATTTTGTGATTATCGTCTATCATTTTATGATTAATACCATAAACAACGGTTATATCGGGATCCTTTGCTGGAGCCGATATTAAAACTTTTTTGGCACCTGACTGTAAATGTAATTCTGCATCGTTTCTTTTTGTAAATTTACCTGTGCACTCCACAACTAAATCAATATTTTGTTTCTTCCAGGGTAAATTTTTTGGATTGGATTCTTTCAAGAATTTTATATCATGATTTTCAATCAAAATAGAATCATCTTTTTTAACCACTAAGTTTTTGAAAATTCCATGAACTGAGTCATATTTCAATAAGTGAAGATTACTATCGATATCTCCAAGATCATTTACTGAAACTACTTGAAAGTCGTCTATTTTCCGTTCAATTATTGCTCTAAGGGTAAGTCTCCCAATTCTACCAAAACCATTTATTGCAATTTTATAAGTCATGTTTAATAATTAATATTTATTGATTAAAGAATAATTCTAATAAAGTAAAGCAGAAGAAGTAATTAAAAATGAATAATGATGAGTCACTTAAGATTTTGGAAAGAATTTCTAAGATAAAATTTTATCTTGAAAAGAGAGAAAAATTTAAGGACAATGAAGTAAGACAAAACTTAATGCTCAGGATCAACACAACACTTGAAAAGGTAATTCGTTATCTAGAAAAGAGTTGAATTTGATGCCAATAGTAAAGATTAAATTAGACGGATCTGAATTTCATATAGAGTGTAAAAAAGGAGAGGAGGAACGTTTAATAAACTCATCTAAAATTATAAAGGAAAAACTCAATAATTACCAATTTGACAGTAATTTATCACAGTCCAAAAAGTTTTTAATAATTTCACTGATTCTTGCAGAAGAGCTACTTATTTTAAATAATGAAAAGGATTCTCAGTCAAGATATTTAAAAAAAATCTCTGACAGTTTAGTTGAGTTAGAAAATATTGTAAAAAATGAATAAAGATGCAATTAGNGGTTTCTTATTAAATAAAAGAGATGGTATAAAAAANAGGCTAAAAAAAGAAAATTTAATTTTNAATAAGCTAAATAAATTTGAATTTTCAAAAGAAGAAGTGATTTCTGGTTATATTTCTCATAAATCTGAGGTTAATATATTCACTTTCTTAAAAAAACTCAGTAAAAAAAACTTCCAGATATGTTACCCATTTATTTTAAAAAGAAATCATCATTTATTATTTAAAAAGTGGGTATATGGAAAAACAAAGCTTGTATTAGGAAGATACAAAATTCCAACGCCACAAAATGACAATTTTCTGCTACCTAGTGTACTATTTATTCCACTTGTTGGTTTTGATGTTNAAAAGAATAGGTTAGGATATGGAGGCGGATTTTATGACAGAACACTNAATTTTTTAAAAAAGAAAAAGAATATTTTATCTATCGGTATTGGATTTGATGAACAAGAGTTTAAAAATATACCGGTGGAAAAAAATGATATGAAACTAGACATGATTATTACACAAACTAGGATAATAAAATGAAAATATTTGTTGGTGGAGATATAGTCGGAAGGTCAGGTAGAGAAGTNGTCGAAAAATACCTTCCTCAAATTATTACTAACGAAGTTATAGATTTTATAGTTATTAATGGTGAAAATTCAGCAGGNGGATTNGGTATTACACCCAAAATATGTGAAAATTTATACAANATTGGAGTGGATGCTATAACCTCAGGAAATCATATNTGGGATCAATCTGAAATATTAGGTTATATTGATGGTGATTTGAGATTGATNAGACCTTGCAATTTCTTATCAAGTTCNCCTGGAAAAGGATANGGGGTATTTGAGACAAAAAATGGNNTAAATATATGTGTTATAAATGTAATGTGNAGACTATTCATGGAGAGTTTAGAAGATCCATTTAGCAGTGTTAAAAATATTTTAGAAATAGTTAAATTAAAATATAATAATCTAATAGTACTTTTAGATATTCATGGAGAATCCACCTCAGAAAAAATGGCGATAGCGCATTATTTTGACGGAGATATNACTGTGATGTATGGAACTCACACACACGTACCTACTTCAGACCTTCAGGTTTTAGAAAAAGGAAGTTTCTTTCAAACCGATCTTGGTATGTGCGGGGATTATGATTCCGTAATTGGAATGAAAAAAAAAAACTCTATCTCAAAATTTACACACAAACATAAAAAAGTAAGATTAGAAACTGCAGATGGTGAGGGGACTTTGTGTGGGACAATTATTGAAATNGATGAAAAAAAAAATTCNATTATAGATTTCAAACAAGTATTATTAGGAGGNAANTTAAATAAATAATGGCAGGACATTCAAAATTCAAAAATATTATGCACAGAAAGGGTGCTCAAGATAAAAAAAGAGCAAAATTATTTTCAAGATTGATCAGAGAAATAACGGTAGCTGCTAGGATTGGTGGCCCAGAATCTTCATCAAATCCAAGGTTGAGAAGCGCNATAAATAATGCACTTTCTGCAAATATGTCAAAAGANAATATTGATAGAGCTATACAAAGAAACAATAATTCTGAAACAAGTTCAATTCAAGAGATTATATATGAGGGGTTTGGACCCTCCGGGGTTGCAATACTAGTTGAATCACTTACAGATAATAGAAATAGAAGTGCTTCCGAAATAAGATCTGCTTTTTCAAAATACAATGGAAATTTAGGAATCAATGGATGTGCAAAACCATATTTTCAGCGTAAAGGGATAATTTTGTATCCAGTTGAAAAAATTGATTTTAACGAATTTTTTGAGTTTTGTATTTCCATTAATGCCGAAGACTTGACCGAACTTGATTCCAAATATGAAATTTTGACATCTGTAGAATTATTTAATGAGATTTTAGTTAAATTAGAAAAGAAGTATTCAGTTCCGGATTTTTCAAACTTAGAATGGCGACCTCTTAACGTTATAGAAGTTAATAATGAGAATCATGCAAAAAATCTTTTGCATCTACTTCAAAAACTGGAAGATATAGATGATGTTCAAAATGTTTCATCAAATTTTGACATTAATGAGAAACTAATGGAAAAAATAGTTTGAAAAGAAAAAAAAACGTGATTATGGGAGTTGATCCTGGTTTGAATAAAACCGGATGGGCAATAATAAATAGTTACGCAAATTTTGATACGCATATCGCACATGGCGAGATCATTACCAAGAGTAACCAAGAATTGGGAAAAAGACTAAGTATAATTTATGATAAACTTTTAAAGGTATTTAATATGTTTTCTCCTAATGCAGTGGCGGTAGAAAAGATTTTTGCTAACCAAAATCCTGAAAGTAGTTTGAAACTAGGAAAGGCTAGGGGTATGGTTTATCTTGTGGCAGCAAAGAATGATTTAATCATACATGAATATTCACCAAANACTGTAAAAAAAAACTTAGTTGGTTACGGTCATGCTAATAAAGAACAAATTCTAAAAATGTTAAAAAGAATATTTCCTGAATTATCTTTATCAAGTGAAGATGCTGCTGATGCCATGGCTGTGGCAATTTGTCATTCCATGCAAAATAATTCTAAATTAAGTAAATTGGTTTGAAGATATGATAGTAAAGATAGTTGGAGAAGTTCAAAATTTCGGTGAAGATTTTATNGATTTAGAAATTTCAGGTATTTCTTATAGAATATTTGTTAACAAAAAATTTTTGATACCTTCAATTAAGATAGGTGAAATTTTAAATGTTCATGTTTATGAAATGCTTAAAGAGGATTCAAGACTTTTTTTTGGATTTAAGTCACAAAATGAAAGAAACTTGTTCACTGACCTTCTAGTTGTTCAGGGAGTTGGAGGTAAAATGGCTTTAAATATAATGTCACAGCTATCGTACGATCAGATTGTTGAATCTATTCTAAATGGAAAAAATACAAATTTTCTGTCGATATCTGGTGTAGGTAAAAAACTTTCTTTAAGAATTATTAATGAGCTAAAAGAGAGAATTTTAAAGAAAAATAAAGATTTTAAAACTAGCAACTTAGACGTTAAATTAGACAAAAATCTTCTCGATCTAGCATCGTGTTTAGAAAATCTTGGCTATCCACAGAAATTAAGTCGTGAAATTTCCGATAAGGTTTTTGCAGAAAATAATGAAAAAAAACTAGAAAACTTAATACCTATTGCTTTAAAATACCTTAAAAGTAAAACAAATTGATGAATAAAGAAATAATAAAAGAAATTAGTGATGAAGAGATAAAAACAGATAAAGCTTTCAGTTTAAGGCCCAAAAAACTTATTAACTTTATTGGTCAATCACACATTAAATCTAATCTNCATACTTATATNAAATCCTCNGAGAAAAGAAAAAAAATCTTAGATCATATTATTCTTTANGGNCCTCCTGGTTTGGGNAAAACNACTCTNGCNAATATTATATCTATTGAAAAAANAGTAAATTTTCATTCAACTTCCGGTCCAGCCTTTACCANAAAAGGNGATCTTGTTACTTTATTAAGTAACATNAGTGCAGGTGATATTGTTTTTATAGATGAGATTCANAGATTATCATCAATTGTGGAAGAAACACTTTATCCAGCCATGGAAGATTTTAAATGCGANTATGTCATAGGAGCNGGTCCTTCNGCNAGAGTTATGCAGATTTCTATTGAAAAATTTACACTNATAGGNGCTACNACCAGACTTGGTCTTATTTCAAGACCTNTNAGAGATAGGTTNGGTATCCCANTACAGTTGAGTTTTTACGAACCAGAAGAACTNCAAACAATCATTGAATTTAATTCANGTAAACTNGGTGCTGAGATCTGCAGCTCAGCNTCTTATGAAATTGCAAAAAGATCCAGAGGAACTCCGAGAATTGCCAATAGATTACTAAAAAGAATAATAGATTTTTCGGTNGTACTTNATTCAAGTAAAATTGATATTGATATTGTAGAAAGTTCTTTAAAAAAAATGCGCATTGACTCAGAGGGTCTTGANGAAATGGATATAAAATATTTGAAATGTATCTCAGAAAACTATGCAGGCGGTCCAGTNGGTATNGAAACCNTAAGTGCCTCATTGTTAGAACAAAAAGATATCATTGAGGATGTTATTGAGCCTTACTTAATGCAAAAAGGCTTCGTCCAAAGAACACAAAGAGGGAGAATACTATCAAAAAAAGGATTTCAACACTTAAATGAATTTTAATGTTTAAAATTCACTCCGAAAATTTTTGTATTTTCTATGAAGACACAGATGCTTCAGGTGTAGCTTATCATACTTCACACTTAAAATTTGCTGAAAGAGCCAGAACGTTGCTGTTAAAAAAAAATTTCGAAAAAATTATTGAAAAAATTAAAATAAAGGAATTTCATTTTGTTGTTAAAGAAATAAACGTTGATTATAAAAAACCGGCGTTTTTGTTTGACGAACTTACAGTTGAAACATTTTTTAAATCCAACGGAAGAACTTATGTGAAGTTAAAACAAGTGATAAAAAATAAAGAAGAAATTGTTTGTGATATCGATGTTAAAATAGTTTGGTTATCGTCAGAAAGCTTCAGGCCATCAAAATTACCAAATGATTTAATACCTAGATTTAAGGTTATGGAAATAGTATAACTCCTATTATGGATGAAGTTATAGAGAAAGTAACTCTTGTAGAAACTGGCGACTTCTCATTACTGACATTATTTATTGACGCTGATATTGTTGTTAAAATTGTCATTTTGGTACTTCTTTTATCTTCCATCTGGTCTTGGGCAATAATCTTTTCTAAATATTCGCATCTGAAAAGTATTTTAATTGATACCGAGAATTTCGAAGAATTATTTTATTCCAGTGATACTCTATCCAAATTATCTAAAAAAGTAGGAAACCAACCAAATCATCCAATAGAAGCAGTTTTTTTTTCCAGCATGCTTTACTTTGATAAAATCAAGTCTGGTTTAGTTGATAAAAATACAGAATTCAAACAAACCTTTTGTAAAAATGTAAAAAAAGAAATGGAAATAGTTATAAATAAAGAATTAAGTAATCTTGAGAGCGGTCTAAATTTTTTGGCATCGGTGGGTTCAACAGCCCCATTTATTGGTTTATTTGGAACTGTTTGGGGCATCATGAATAGTTTCACAGCAATTGGTATATCACAAAACACGAGTCTTGCTGTTGTAGCTCCAGGTATAGCCGAGGCTCTGTTCGCCACTGCTTTAGGTTTGGTGGCTGCAATTCCAGGAGTTCTATTTTACAATAAATTTAACTCGATGTTAGAATCTATAAATAATAAACTTGAAGTATTTTCCGAAGAGATAATTGTTATTATTTCTAAAGAAATATTCAAATAAGAAAGTTGATTTTGAAAAAAAAATACCAGGTAAAAAAATCTATGTCAGATATTAACGTTACTCCATTTGTAGATGTAATGCTTGTTTTATTGATAATTTTTATGGTAACNGCTCCTCTGCTCACNGCAGGAATTAAAATAAANCTTCCAGAGAGTTCTTCAATTTTAAAAAATGAAAAAAANAAACCAATCACGGTTTCAATTGATAAAAATAATGANATTTATCTNCAAAAAAAAAAAATTACAAAAAATCAATTAATTATNAAACTGACAGANTTAAAAAAAAATAATCAAAACCTAAAAATTTTCTTNAAAGGGGATAAAAGCCTAAATTATGGTGAGATAATGAATTTAATGAGTTTAATGAATAAATCTGGATTTAAAAAAGTGGCATTAGTTACACGCCTTAAATAATTTCTTAATGACAAAAGGGATTTCAATATCAATTATTCTTCATCTATTAATCTTAATTTTTTTTATGTATGGAGCAGAGATATTTAAAAATAATAAAAGGTTTGAGATATATGAAATTCCCTTGGATGTTATTGATATTTCCGATGAAACACAATCTAACGAAAAAAATTTAGATATTAAGAAAAAAAGTACAGCTGAGAATTTTTCTCCTCCTAAACCTCAATCAAGACCTAATAATTTTTTAATGAAATCAAAAGACAAAACAATAAAGAATAAAGAAGAGAAACTAATTGTTGAAAAAAAAATTGAAAATTCAAATAAAAAAAGAATGGAGAATATTTTAAAATCCATTCAAAAAATTAAATCAAAAACAAATGAAGAAAAGTTAATTGAAGATAAAAAGAAAATTGAACAAGATAATGAAAGCATGAGAGTCAATTTAGGTGAAAAACTAACAATATCGGAACTTGATATGATAAGAAAACAATTCTATGAATGCTGGATTGTACCTGCTGGAGCAAA
Organism: Rickettsiales bacterium; assembly: GCA_002711625.1. Classification (GTDB taxonomy): domain Bacteria; phylum Pseudomonadota; class Alphaproteobacteria; order Methylaequorales; family Methylaequoraceae. The sequence goes on from PARR01000025.1 coordinate 10,443, forward strand.
AGATCTTCAGGATCTAGTTGTATCTGTTCAACTAAAATTAGACAAAGACGGAAATGTTACCTCTTCAAAATTAGTTAGTAAAATAATACCAAAAAATCCTTTTCATAGGGCTGCAGCTGAGAGTGCATTAAGGGCAGTAAATCATCCTAACTGTAGCAAATTAAAAGTACCAAAAAAAAAATATGATACATGGAAAACTTTGATTTTAGACTTTAACCCTTCTATTATGTTTTAATTATAATATGCGAATATTTTTAATAACTTTTTTAATATTAATTACTCCTGTTTTGTCTTTTGCTGACCTGAGAATAGATATAACTAAAGGCAACACAGAGCCAATACCCATTGCTTTTTTAGATTTAAATTCTAGAAGTAAAAATGAAAAGAACATCTCTATCAGTATCGGAGATGTTGTGAAAAATAACTTATCTCGTTCTGGTCTTTTTTCGATTTTACCAAAAAGAGTTTTTTTAGAAAAAAAAATAAAGTTTAATGATAGGCCAGAATTTGAAAATTGGAAAATTACTAATGCACAAGGACTTTTTCATGGAAGAATAAGGATTGTTAATAAAAAACTAAATATAGAGTTCAGATTGTGGGACATACTTAGTCAAAAACAAATGGTAGCCCAACAATTATCAACTGAAATTTCTAATTGGAGGAGAATTGCACATGTAATTTCTGACATAATTTATCAAAGAATAACAGGTGAATCAGGTTATTTTGACAGCAGACTTGTTTATATTTCTGAATCGGGAAATAAACTTAATAGAAAAAAAAGACTAGCCATTGTTGATCAGGATGGCGAAAATCACAAGTTCCTTACCGACGGTTCCTATCTCGCTCTAACTCCAAGATTTTCTCCAGCATCTCAGAAAGTTGCATATTTGTCATATAATAATCAAATCCCAAGGATTTTTATACTTGATTTGAATTCAGGTAAACAAAAAGTTCTGGGGGATTTTCCCGGAATGACATTCAGTCCTAGATTTTCTCCTGATGGAAAAAAATTGATAATGAGTTTGGCTAGAAATGGAAATACAGACATTTACGAAATGAATTTAGAAAATTCTAAAATAGAACAGTTAACTTATTACAAGGGTATCGACACAGCTCCGTCTTATTCTCCGGACGGAAAGTATATAACTTTTGAATCTGATAGAAGCGGGAGTCAGAAAATTTACGTTATGGAAATAAAATCCAAAAAAATCAAAAGAATAAGTTTTGGAGAGGGAAAATACGCCACTCCTGTTTGGTCTCCTAGAGGAGACTTGATTGCATTTACCAAACTTCTTAGCGGTGAGTTTTATATTGGTGTTATGTATACGGATGGTAAAGGAGAAAGAGTAGTATACAAATCATATTTAGTTGAAGGGCCTACTTGGTCTCCCAATGGAAGAGTTCTTGCATTTTATAGTCAATCAAAAAATAATAAAAAAATTAGTGGACCTCGTATTAAAGTAATTGACCTTACAGGAGCAAATTTAAGAGAGATGATTCTGCCTTCTGATGCATCTGATCCATCATGGTCAAACTTATTACCTTGAATAAAAAAAATCACATCGTTGACTTATTATTTACCTAATTGTAATAATCAATCATTAAATAATGGATTGCGATTAATAAAGATAAAACTTTTTTTCTATTTACTTTTCCTTTTTTATTGTTGGATGTGTTCGTCAGATGACAGAGGGACACTTTATGAACGGGGTGCAGTAAAATAGTCAACATATGATGCGATAGAGTGTTTTGAATCGTGTAAGGTTAAAAATTACAACGCTCCTGATTCTGAAAAATCAAACAACCTAGAGTTTGGATAACTGCGTCTTTTTGCAAAAAATAATGCATAAGCATTGACTTATTTGGAACTAGAATGTAAAAATACTTTAATTACAAATTAAGGATTTAGTATTATGAAAATATATACATTATTGTTTGCTAGTTTATTAGTGTTAGTCGGTTGCGAGACCATGGATTCATCAAGCTCAGATTCAAAATATGATTTCGATGGTGACTCAAAGCAATCCAACTTACAAGCTTATCTTCAAAACGAAATTGGCGACAGAATTTATTTTGAAACAGACAAGCATAACATAAATTCGGCTTCGGCGTACACTCTTGAATCTCAAGCTAATTGGCTTAACTCAACGCCAGGTTTTCAGATTGTTATAGAAGGCCATTGCGACGAAAGAGGAACTAGGGAATATAACTTGGCCTTAGGTGAGAGAAGAGCCAACTCAGTTAAAGATTTTTTAATTTCACTTGGAGTTGATTCAGGAAGAATTTCAACAATTAGTTATGGTAAAGAAAGACCTTCAGCACCTGGAAGTACATCTGAATCTTGGTCGGAAAATAGAAGAGCGGTGACTTTAGTAGGCGGTAACTAGATTTTACTTTATTGATTATTTTAATCAGGGCTGATAAGTTATTTATCAGCCCTTTTTTTTTATGTTTTTAGTCAATATTATTTTAGTTTATTTAATTTTGATCAATTTGAATGGTATTGTTCATTCACAAGAAGTAGATTTTGAAGATATCATTGATAGAATTGATAGGATTGAAAGAAATGTCTCAGATCTCCAAAAAAAGGAGATAGGAGAAATTGATAAGAATCTTACCACGGGCTACATATCAAGAAATGAGTCTAGAATTGATTCAATTGAGACACTAAACAGGACAAATTTCGGAAAATTAGAAGAAATTGAAAATTTAATCAAAAATTTAGAAAATAAAATTGACTTAATTAATGTCGACTTCGACCAAAGGATAAAAAACATTGAATCAAATTTTGAAAAAATAGAGAATTTTTCTGAAGAAAANATTTCAGCTTATAGCAATTATGAAAAAGAAACAAAATCTTTTGATAATTCGGAGCTAGATACTCTAGGTAAAGTTGATAAAGAAACCAAAACTGATAAATCACAGACTGATGAGAAAGAACTTAAGTCTAGATATGAAAATGCAATTAAACTTCTTTGGGGTGCAGACTATGATAAAGCTTTAAGTGAGCTTAAAGATTTAAAAAACTTCAATCCAACAGATTTGATGCCAAATATTCAATATTGGTTGGGAGAAGTCTATTATGCAAAAAAAGATTTTAATCGAGCTGTAATTGAATTTGGAGAGGGGCTCAAACAATATCCTGATTCAATAAAGGGTCCCGATAATATGTTAAAATTGGGGTTGTCTTTTTCAAATCTAAATCAAAAAGTCGATGCGTGCAATGTTTTATATGAATTAGAAATTAAATACCCAGATGTACCAAAAAATATTTTGGAAATATCAAATTTAGAAAGAAAAAAGTTAAGTTGCCCTGAGGAATAGTGTGAAGAGGCAAGTAATATCCGAAGAAGAGTTTAAAAAGAATTTAGACAAAAATTTTTTGTTTGAAGATNATCCAAGTATTGCACTTTGTGTATCNGGTGGGGTTGACAGTGTGGCTTTGACATTATTAATGAAGCAATGGATCAAGATAAAAAACGGTAAATTAATAATTTTACATTTTAATCACAGAATAAGAAAAGAGTCATTAAATGATGCAAAATTTGTTAAAAAATTAGCCAGNAGGATGAATATAAGTTCCTTTTTTTTTGAGTGGGAAGGCAAAATACCTTCAAATGGGATCATGAATGAAGCCAGAAATCAAAGATATGATAAATTTATTAAATTTTGTAAAAAAAAAAAAATCCTGCACTTGATGACAGCACATCACTCTGATGATAATTTTGAAACATTTGTAATGAGGAAAAAAAGAACTGGCACTACGATTGGTTTATTATCAATTCCAATAAAAAGAATTAGTGATGATTTAGTTATACTTAGACCACTAATTAACTATTCTAAAAAAAAGCTAATAGCAACTTGTNAACATTATAACCTTGACTGGGTTAATGACTCCAGTAATTCTAACTGTATTTTNGAGAGACCGAGGATTAGGAAAGAAATCTCAAAACTCGACTCAGTACANATCAAAAATCTAAGAAATGAAAAAAANAAAGTAAGAATCAAAAATTTAGATATTGAAAAACGAGTTGCTGAATTTTTTTTAAGTAATCTAAATTTTTATAATTACGGAGTTTTCGAAATAACAAAAAGCCAATTCAACAAATTAGATAAAGAAATTGGTCAAGAAGTTTTAAAAAAAATTTTGGCTACATGTTCAGGAAATTATTTTTCACCTCGATCAAAGTCTGTCAACACTTTATACACAAAACTTTTAAAAAAAGAACAAAAAAAAATCACACTTCATGGTTGCTTGATCAAAAATCATAATGATTTAAAAATATCATTCCAGAGAGAAATATTGGGCTTTAAAGGAACAAAACAAAAAATAAAAATTAAAAAGGGACAAAATTATCTATGGGATCGAAGGTTTAAAATTACGTCTAAGAATGTTGATATTCATTGCANAAAAATTGACGATAAAGTCTGGTTAGGCTTAAAACCTTTATTTAAAAAAAAAAGAGAAAATTATAGTATTGAGCTTGATATTATTAAATCATTGCCCCTGATCATNTGTGAAGGGGAATTTTTGATTCCCTTTTTAACTGAAAATTTTTATCTAAAACAAAAAGGGATTCAAATTATTTTTTCTCCTATATCACCGTTGACTAAAAAAAATTTTTTTTGATTTCTGTTGAGATATTTTTTGTTATTATTATATATAAATTAATGAATAATACTGTAAAAAATATTGCTATTTGGGCGTTAATTGCCTTTATGGTTTTTCTTATAATTGATTTTTATCAATCTAATCAAACTAGTTCGAGAACAACAGCCGTACCTTACTCACAGTTTTTGCAAGATGTCAAGAATGGAAATGTCTCACAGGTTGANATTAGGGGCAATAACATAACAGGTTTACTTAACAACGGGGCAAAATTTGTAACATATTCACCTAATGATTTAAGTCTGATCGACAAATTAGAAAAAAATAGTGTTGAAATTATTGCAAAACCGGTAGAAGCAAACTCTCCAGGTCTTTTTGATATACTTATATCATGGTTCCCAATGTTGTTGTTGATTGGAGTTTGGATTTTCTTTATGAAGCAAATGCAATCTGGAAGCGGAAGGGCCATGGGTTTTGGAAAATCGCGTGCCAAATTATTAAACCAAAACAAAGACAAAGTAACATTCAGAGATGTTGCTGGAATTGATGAAGCTAAAGCTGAACTCGAAGAAATAGTTGAATTTTTGAAAGATCCTTCAAAGTTTCAAAGACTCGGTGGAAAAATACCTAAAGGTGCTCTTCTAGTAGGTCCACCCGGCACTGGTAAAACACTACTTGCAAGAGCAATAGCGGGTGAAGCNAATGTTCCTTTTTTTACAATATCTGGTTCTGATTTTGTTGAGATGTTTGTTGGTGTTGGCGCCAGCAGAGTTCGTGATATGTTTGATCAAGGCAAAAAAAATGCACCATGTATTATTTTTATCGACGAAATAGATGCAGTGGGCAGACACCGCGGTGCAGGTTTGGGCGGCGGAAATGATGAAAGGGAGCAAACTTTAAATCAACTCTTGGTTGAAATGGATGGATTTGATGCAACTGAAGGCGTCATTTTAATTGCTGCAACGAATCGGCCCGATGTACTTGATCCCGCACTGTTGAGACCAGGGCGTTTCGACAGACAAGTTGTTGTACCTAATCCTGACATTCAGGGTAGAACCAAAATTTTGACAGTACATACNAGAAAGCTACCCCTTGCGCCAGATGTTGAAGTAAACGTAATTGCTAGAGGCACACCGGGTTTCTCTGGGGCAGATCTGGCTAACCTCGCCAACGAAGCTGCTTTGTTAGCTGCTAGAAGAAATAAAAGANTGGTCACAATGTTTGAATTTGAAGATGCAAAGGACAAAGTACTNATGGGTGCAGAAAGAAGATCGATGGTAATGACACAAAAAGAAAAAGANCTTACTGCCTATCATGAGGCAGGCCATGCACTTGTTGGNATTTTTACTCCTGGTAATGANCCACTTCATAAAGTCACAATNATTCCAAGAGGCAGAGCTNTGGGTGTAACNATGAATTTACCNGAAAGAGATAGGTATTCTGAAACTAAAACCGAAATGAANGCTAAATTAGCTATGATTTTTGGTGGCAGGGTTGCTGAAGAATTAATATTTGGAAAGGAGAATATAACTTCTGGAGCTTCTAATGATATTCTACAAGCTACTCAAAAAGCTAGAGCAATGGTTGTAGAATGGGGCATGAGCGATCTCTTAGGTCCTCTAAGATATTCTGAAAATGAAGAAGATGTATTTCTTGGNAGATCTGTAACTCAAAGAAAAAGTATGTCNGAAGAGACNGCNAAAATTATNGANCGAGAAATNCGNACNTTGATAGATAATGCCGAACAGCATGCTAGAAAAGTTCTTAAGAAGAATATTAAACACCTCCATAATCTGGCTGACGCTCTGCTTGAATTTGAATCTTTATCTGGTGACGAGGTTAAACAACTGGTGTCTAAAGGTAAGATTAAATCTAGTAAGCCAACCGATAATGATACTAATAAAAAA
>PARR01000026.1 GCA_002711625.1 Rickettsiales bacterium
ATTATTCGAACTAGAATGATTAATTTGAAATAAAAGAAATTTTGAAAGAGACACAAATTTCTGTAGTTTTACTGTTGGAGAAACTATTAAGACATCAAATGAAGATAGATTTTTCAATTGTTCATATTCCCCATGGTGTAAATAAATTTTTTCAAGAGAATTAAAATTATTAGTTTCCGTTGAATGGGGAATAAAAGATTCTTTTGGAGTTGTCCAAAGAAATCTGTCAATATAGTTCAGTTCCTCTAAAGTATTTAAATTTACTAAAATATTAGAGCCTGTTTTAACCAATTTCCTTAACAAGACACCTAATAAAATTTCAAATTTTGATTTTATATTATACAGATTTATGTCTGGACAATAATTTTGATTATTCATAGTTTCTTTTAACAAAATAATCAAGTAACTTAACCCCAAACCCAGTACCCCCTGGCCTAGAAAAATGAGACCCCTTCTTGGACCAAGTAACTCCAGCAATATCAAGATGTGCCCATGGGGTGTTCCCTACAAACCTCTTTAGAAATTGGGCAGCTGTAATACTTCCAGCTCCTCTAGTTCCAGTAATATTCTTCATATCCGCTATTTGGCAATTTAATAGTTTGTCAAAATCATCATCCATTGGAAGCCTCCAACTTAACTCACCAGTTTCAAAAGAAGAATTCATTATCTTGTCAGCCAACTCTGTGTTGTTCGAAAAAAGACCGGCATATCTATCACCCAAAGCAACTATAATTGCACCTGTAAGTGTAGCTAAATCAATCATAAACTTAGGCTTATATCTTTCATTTATATAATGAAGGATATCTGCAAGCACTAGTCTACCTTCTGCATCAGTGTTAAGAACTTCGATTGTCTGACCAGATAGTGATTTTACAACATCACCAGGTCTTTGGGCATTTCCATCGGGCATATTTTCTACCAATCCGACTATTCCAATGGCATTGACTTTGGCTTTTCTTAGAGCCAATGTATACATCAAGCCAGCAACTACCGCGGCACCTCCCATATCCCATTTCATATCTTCCATACCACCGGAAGGTTTAATTGAGATTCCGCCTGTATCAAAAGTAACTCCTTTTCCCACAAATGTTAAAGGTTGCGTGAAAGATTTTTTACTACCTTTCCATTTCATTATCAAAACCCTAGGCGGTCTACTTGATCCTTGAGCAACACCAATAAGAGCATTCATTCCAAGTNNTTTAATTTTTTTTTCGTCAAAGACTTCTANTGAAATTCCTGACTTTTTCATTTTTTGGCATTCATCNACAAATTTCTCTGGATATAANANATTNGCGGGCTCAGAAACTAAATCTCGTGTAAGAAANACCCCGTCCGATACTTTTTGATTTAATAATATNAGCTTTTCTNTATTNTTTGTTAAAGAATTTATNACATTTANAGACTTTACATTAAATTCTTTGGAAGATTTNATTCTATATTTCTCAAACTTATAATTTTTAAGAATAAAACCATTAAATATTGATTGTATTGCAACATCTCTGGTNATAGATTTNGNATTATTAATTTTATCTTCNATGTAAAATGAGATGTTATCTACTTTTTTCTTTTCTAAATCCATTAAGATGCTNCCTGCCATGCTCTCATACTCAAACTCTTTCATTTTGGGAGACATCTTGATAACAGAAATTGACTTCAATTTATTTGAATTTTTGTAAAAAAAGTGTTCTTTAAAATTAGAGTTNNTACTAAATTTTTTTGATTTTACAATCTCTGATAAAATTTGTTTAGCATCAATGTTTAAAATATTAGAATTTAATATTTCTTTNCCATCACGAAGAAATANNATTAGATGATTGTCTTCATAATTTTTTTGTGAAAAAGTAATTTTCATATGTCATTTGTGTTAAAAATTTGCGATAAATATGTATATTGTTTTTTTTTAAAATATTCAATGAATTTAGTAGAAAAATATATCTTTAGTCAACTGCTAAAAAATTCAATTTTAATACTTTTACTTATAATATCATTATTTTCACTAAGTAAAAGTGTCCAACTTATTGATTTAATAATTAACAGAGGGTTGCCAAGTATTTTTTTTATTAAACTTATTCTCTTGTCATTACCCCAAATAATTCCTGTCCTCTTACCAATAATAGTGTCTTTATCGGTCTTTTTTGTTTTTTCAAGGATGAAATCAGACAATGAATTAATAATTCTACAGTCGTCAGGCCTAACGCCATCAAAACTTATCAAACCAGTTATCATGTTCAGTCTATCATTTGGTTTGATAAGTCTTTTCTTTACTGTAATTATAGCTCCAAAATCGAATGAAAATTTTAAGATTTTACTGTATTCCTTAAAAAATAACTATTCATCAACACTCCTACAGGAAGGAATGTTTAATACCATCGGTAAAGAACTTACTATATTTGTTAAANAAAGATTAGAAGGAGGAAAACTTTCGAATATTTTTATTCATGACTCGACAGACAAGCAACAACAGTCGACNCTTATAGCAAAAAAAGGAATCTTAATAAGTGACAAAAATTCAACAAAAATATTATTAGAGAATGGTTCCCAGCAATTTCAATCGAAGGAGAAAAAACTCTCAATTTTATATTTTGATAAGTATCTGTTAGATATCAACAACACTGAAAATGAAAGTTTATTAGATAGATGGAAATCACCATCGGAAAGAACTATGTTGGAACTAAGAAATCCTGACCCAAAATCTGGTGACGATTTAAAAAACCTACAAGCTTTTAAAGCTGAAATCACAAATAGGTTTGCACTTCCGTTAAATGTNATTGGTTTCTCATTAGTCATAATAAGTTTTATAATTTCAAGCAAATTTCATAGAACAGAAAATTATTCATTTTCAATTAAAGTTTGTTTTATGATTATAATATTTAAAATTCTTTCAATAATAGCTTCTAATCTTTCTATAAAATTTATAAATTTGGAACTCTTAAATTTTCTTCCTTTTTTAATTTGTCTGGTAATGAGTTTATTTTTTGTAAGACCAAAAGAATTATTGCATGTTTAAAAACATTATTTTTTTTAAATATTTACTTAAAGAAAATTTATTTTCTTTTTTAATAATCTTTATTTTTTCTTGTAGTTTATTTTTTTTAATAGATCTCATTGAGCTAATAAGGCGAGGTTCTAGTAAAAATATTGAATTTGGAATTTTATTTAAACTTGCTATCTTACATTTACCCTCACTTTTCCCAATCATTCTTCCAACGGTTTTTTTACTAAGTTCAATGAATACTTATATGAAACTCAANAAATACAACGAATTAAGTGTTATGAGAGCATCTGGGTTTTCTATATGGATGCTAATTTTTCCTGCACTAATTAATTCAGCGATTGTAAGTGTAATTTATTTAGCTTTTTTCAATCCTATTTTTTCTTATATGAACATTAAATTTAAAACAAATGAGAGTAATTTCTTTCAGGGAAATTCTGGTCTATATTCTCTTTCATCAACAGGGCTTTGGTTAAAAGAGAATGATGAAAATTTTGAATATGTGATAAATGCAAAAAATTATTCATCAGAAAATAAAATACTAAAAAATGTAATCATATTTAAGTTTGATAAGAAAAACAGTAACTTTGTTGAACGAATAGATGCAGATCTTATTGATATGAAGAATGAGGACAAATGGTTNCTTAAGAAAGCAATACGGTTAAAGATAAACGAAANCCCTGTCGANTTTGCAAATTTTGAGCTCGATATCTCTTTAGGAGTTGANAAAATTGAACAAAATTTTCGGCCACCAGAAACAATTAGCNTTTGGAATCTTGGAGAGTATATTAAAAATATTGAGTCNTCAGGTTTTTCAGTAAGAAAACTTGTAATTTATAAAAATTATATGTTCTCATATCCATTAGTTCTAATGAGCATGGTATTACTTGGTTGTATTCTTTCGATCAGAAAAGAGAGAATTAAAAAGAATATTTTAAAAATTTTNTTGGGAATTATAATTGGTGTGTTGTATCACTTCTTTTCTGATTTAATAAGGACTCTCGGTAACTCTGGAAATTTAAATATTTTCTTTTCTGTATGGTCATTACCGATTATTTTTAACCTACTTCTTTTAAGTANATTAATTCATTATGAAGATGGTTAATTTNTTTGTTTTTGTTCTTGTTTTNTTTTTTTGGTCAGTNCAAANTAAAGCAGATNCAAATCTGGAAATAAATGCAGAACAATTTACCTTTGAGGAAGAGAATTCTAGAATTTATGCAACAGGAAATGTAGAAATAATAGATAANGAATTTAAACTTTATGCTGATAAAGTTTTTTTGAATAATAAATCAAAGGTTTTATCTGCTAAATCTGAAGTAAAAATTTTTAACTCTGACGGAACAATAATGACTGCAAACAGCATTGTAGCTGANCAATCCCTTAATAATGCAGTAATAAATAATAATTATATTTACTATCCTTCTAACGAAGAAAAATTTGGAGGAGATTATTTAAGATTGGCAGCAAAAAAACTTGAGAGAAAAGATAAAAATTTTGAAAAAATGCAATTTGGTGTTTTTTCAGCATGTAGGATCTGCAAAGACGAAAAAACAAAACTTAATAATCCNCCGTTGATTCAATTTAAAGCTAAAAAAATAATTCATGATAAGAAGNATGAAAATGTTAAATATTATGATGCCTTTATTGACTTATCAGGTAAAAGTTTTTTTTACCTACCATATTTTTCTCATGCATCACCAATGGTTAAGTATAAATCAGGTTTTTTAGCTCCCAAAATTTTTCAAAGTTACTTCTTTGGAGTGAGTACTGATATTCCATTCTACTATAATATNAGTGAATTTCACGATATTACAGTTACTCCTAAGATCTCAACAAAAAAAAATCCAGCTTTGTTTTTTGAATATAGAAAGAATTTTTATAACGGTGAAATTAGAAGTAANGTTAGTGGTACAATAGAAAATAGAAATGTTAATCAACTTCAGAAAAATAAGAATCGTGGACATATTGAAACCAATGGATTGTTTGATATCTCTGATGATACCTATATAGATTTTAAATTACATAGAGTTACAGACAGAAATTATCTCAATACATATAAATATGGATACCAAGATGTATTGAAAAGTTATTTTAAAATAAGAAGCTTTAGAAAAAATAATTATTATAGTTTTGAATCACATGTGTTTCAGGATTTAAGGAGAAATGTTAATCAGAGAGAAGTTAGTAAAGTGTTACCAAGACTTCATCTCAATTTAAATTCTGATAAAAAATTAGATAAGTTAAATTTTTCNAGTAACCTCGAATTTGTAAATTTGAAGAAGGATGACGGAACAGAAATCAAAAGAGCATTTTTTAAACAAAAAATTCAATTACCTTACCTTTTTTCAGATGGTAGTTTAGTTAAGATTGGGGGAGCAGTGTATGGAGCTGGGTATCATATAAAAAGATATGACAATCCGGTTTCTGGTAAATATGAATANGATAAATACAGAACAAATTTTTTTCCTGAGGTGAGTATAGAATATACTAAACCATACCGTAAAAGGAGTAAAACAGATGTATCGATCATTACCCCTAAAGTAATGTTGATTAAGTCAAATAAGAAAGCCTTAAATAGAAATATACCAGATTTTACTGATTTAAATTTTGAATATGACATAAGTGATATTTTTAACACTAGTCGGCTACCTGGTAATGATAGGTTTGATAACAATACTAGGATAGATTATGGTATAAATTTTTTAAAAAACTCACAGCTAAACTCAAAAAATACTATAATAGAAGTTGGACAAAGTTACCATTTTGAAGAGCAAATTTATCTGGATGATGACAGTGGAATAAAAGGTAAATTCTCAGATTTTGTCTCAAGAGTGAGGTTTAACCCAATCACATCAATTTCATTNGAAAGTTTTTTGAGTATTAATAAAAAAAATTATTCAATTAGAAATGCTGTAACTCAATTTAGTTTTGGAGAAAATGATTCTAGATTTCGNNTTTCAAATACATATTCACAACCTGTGCTTGATGACTCTGGAGCGAACGTCATAGAAAAGAAAAACCAATTTAATTTGNTCTTTGATCAGAAACTTATTGAAAACTGGAACTTTACTGCAGGAACAACATTTGATAGAAAACAAAGTAAAAATAAGTTTTTGACAAATAGTCTGAAACTTAAGTATGAAGATGAGTGTTTAGGTTTATCATTCTCATGGATTAGGTCATATACCCACAATCCTGAGGATCCAACATCTAATAGTTTTATGTTCTTATTTAGTTTTAAAGAGATTATGGAAAATGATTTTTAAAATATTTATTAAGTTCTTTTCAATTTTTTTTATTTTTGTTTACATTAANTACACCTATTCTAAAGAAAAATTTGAAGGAATATTAGTATCAGTTGACAATGAAGTTATTACAACTTTTGATTTATCTGAAAGAATTAAGNTAGTACTTAAATCNTTAAAACTTGAGGACAATATCAAAAATAGAGATTCTGTAAGAGATAGAGTACTTGACTTATTAATCATAGAAAAATTAAAAAGAAAAGAAATNGAACGTTCTAAGATAGAGTTATCTGAAAATGAGTTAGTTTCATTCACGGCATCAGTGTATAACTTTCCTGAAGATGATTTTGATAAATTTAAAAACTTCATAAAAGAAGAAGGACTTGAAATTGACGTAGTTCTTGAACAAATAAAAATTGAATTATTGTGGAGAAAATTTTCTCAACAAAAATTTTCTCCTGTAATATCAATTAGTCGAGAAGAAATTGACAGAATTCTAAAGTCTCAAAAAAAAAGAGAAGGTAAAACTGAGTATAATATCTCAGAGATATTTATAGAAGAAAACAATAGTGAACCGGAAGAAACGAGAAAATATATTGATAAAATTTTAATACTAATTGAAAATGGTTCATCGTTCGATAGAATCGCCACCAAATTTTCTGATTCTCTGAATGCTAATGAAGGCGGAAATCTTGGCTGGCTTATTGAAGAAAATATTGACTCTCAAATTTTAGATATAGTCAAAAATTTGAATATAGGACAAATAAAAAGTGATATAAAGGTAGATGATGGCTACAAGATCATAAAANTAAACAATAAACGAATAATCAGTTCTGGAAAAGGAGACTTTTTTTCTTTTATTAAGTTTTCTTCTTTTAAAAATCTAGATGCATTGATGAAGGATATTGATGCTGATATTTGTTCTATTAAAGAATCTGATTTTCCAGATATTCAAGATCTTTCATTAGTAAAATTTGATCAGATTAATAGCAATGAATTGTCTTTAATTTATTTAGAAAAAATTAAAAACATCAAAGAAGGAGAATTCACTGAAATTATTGAAAACAAAGGAGAAAATAATAAGATACTTTTATGCAAAGTATTAATTGAAAATAAAAATGTAGCAGAGCAAAAGGTTAAAATAGAAACAAGATTGTTTAATAAAAAATATAACCAACTATCAAGAACTTATATTTCTAATTTAAAAAAATCTGCAAATATCAAATATATTAATAAATAGAAATATCATAAAATAAGTAAAATTGTATGAAAAAAAAACAAGTTGCTATATCTATGGGCGAACCCTCAGGTATTTCGTCAGAAATTATTTTAAAGTGTTGGCTTGACAGAAAAAAATTTAGTTGTGACCCTTTTTTTGTTGTAGACGACATAATTAAATTAGAAAGTATCAATCGAATTTTTAAGTTAGGAGCTAAAATTGCTACAATTAATTGTCCAGAAGAAACAAAAGATGTCTTTAATCATTCTCTTCCAGTTTTGGATATAAAAAAAAAAAATAGAATTTGAATTAGGAAAACCATCACCCAAAAATAGTAGCTCTGTTCTTTTTTCAATAGAAAAGTGTGTTGATTTGATTCTTAACAAAAAAGCATCCTCTATGGTAACCCTGCCAGTCTGTAAAGCTAGCCTAATAAAGGCAGGATTCAATTATAACGGGCAAACTGAATTCATATCCCATTTGATTGAAAAAAAAGTTAAAAGAAAATTTGAAGAGATAATGATCATGACTACTACTCAACCGCTTGATAAAGGTAAAAATCTTATAGTAGGGTTATTTACTACACACATACCACTTAGTGATTTCAGTCAAAATTTGTCTATTAACAAAATTAAAAAAAAAATAAGGGTTTTCGAAAATTCATTAAAAAAAATTTGGAGAATTGATAATCCTAAAATTGGGNTTTGCTCTATTAATCCTCATGCTGGTGAAAAAGGTTTATTGGGGAAAGAAGAAGTCAAGATAATTCAACCAGCCATAATCGCTTTAAAAAAAATGAATTATAGTGTTGAAGGGCCACTAAGCTCAGATTCATGCTTTTTTAAAGATGTTCGAAAAAATTATGATGGAATTTTTTGTTTNTATCANGATCAAGGATTAATNCCCGTAAAAATGCTCGATTTTTTTAATTCGGTNAATGTTACTGGTGGTCTCCCTATNACNAGAGTGTCCCCTGATCATGGACCAGCTTTTGATATATCTAAAAAAAATATAGCCAATACCGATAGCTTGAAATCTTCCTTAAAGTTCTTGCAACAAAATTGTAATGATGACTTTTAATTTTAAAAAAAAACTTGGACAACATTTTTTGATAGATAATGCTATATTAGAAAAGATTGTTGAAAATTTAGACCTTACTAATAAGCATGTAATCGAAGTAGGACCAGGCAAGGGAAATCTCACAGAAAAAATATTNAAAAAAAAACCATCNAAAGTTTATCTGATTGAGATGGACAGAACACTTGAACCATTCCTGAAAAATATAATAAAAAAATATCATTTAGACGTNAAAATTTTATTTCAAGATGCGACTAAACTTCAACTTTATNAATTAATTAATAAAGAGATTATTTTAGTNGCAAATCTTCCTTATAATATCGCAACAACATTAATTATAAGTTGGTTTAAATATATAAAGTGTTTTTCTTCACTAACAGTTATGGTTCAAAAAGAAGTTGCACAAAGATTAACTGCAGAAATATCAAGTAAATTTTATGGTAGACTTTCTGTTTTAGCAAGATTACACGCAAATATTGAAAAAATGTTCGATGTCGAACCTGATAGCTTTTTTCCTAAACCGAAAGTAAATTCTTCGGTGATAAGACTGACACCAAAAAAAGTATTTGATTTTAATTATGAAAAACTAGATAGAACTCTCAAAATCTGTTTCACTCATAGAAGAAAAATTTTGAAGAATAATTTGAGAAAAACTCCCGAAAATNTAAAACTAGAAAAAAAAATGAGACAGAATAATATTAATCCATATTTACGTCCACAAGAGCTTAGTCCAAAAGATTTTATTAATCTTTCTGAAATCTTACTTTATTAATTTTTCGACAAACTCGAAAATAAAACCTTGTCTAATTCTTTTTTTTCTCTCAGCATTTAAAATTGTNATAACCTCACTTGTACATTCTTCTATATCATTATTGATAAGAACGTAATCATATTCAATCCAATGACTGATTTCAGTTTTCGCTTCTCGCATCCTTTTTTCAATCATAATGTCACTATCCTCAGCCCTTTTTTTTAATCTTTTTTCTAGAATTTTTGTACTTGGAGGTAGTATAAAAATAGAAACAACATCAAGTTGAGAATAACTTAAAAGCTTTTGTGTACCTTGCCAATCTATATCAAAAATAATATCCTTACCCCCTTTTATGTTGGAATTAATTAGGTTTTTCGGAGTCCCATACCAATTTCCGAATACATTTGCATATTCAACAAAAAAATCGTCTTTTTTNAGACATTCAAATTTTTTTTTTGATACAAAATAATAGTCAATTCCATTTTTTTCACTTTTTCTTTTTTGCCTTGTCGTGTATGAAACTGACATAACTATANTATTGTCATTTTCNATAATCTTTTTTGANATTGAAGTTTTACCTGCTCCTGAAGGTGATGANAGAACTAACATTAACCCTCTTCTTATNNCGCTCATTTAACCATTTTCATTTTTTTAATATTTTCTCTATGTTCTNTATAATTTTTTGAAAATAAATGACCATTCCCTGATTTATCAGCAACAAAATAATAATAGTTAGANTTTNCTGGATTCGCAACNGCCTTTAANGAATCTATTCCAGGAAAGGAAATTGGTCCNGGCGGGAGGCCGTAATTNACNTAGGTATTNAAATCTGAGGGNATTTTTAAATCACTTCTGNATAAATTTCTCTTTAATTTTTTTTCTCCTTNTGTTATNGAATATTCAACCGTNGGNTCTGACTGCAACCTCATCTTTTTTTTTAAACGATTAAAAAAAACACCTGCAACTANNCTTCGTTCGCTTCGTATTGACGTTTCNTTTTCAACTATTGATGCTAAAATATAAAGTTCTTTTGAATTTTTAATTGGTATTGTAATATTTCTTTGNTGCCANANATTCTCCATTACTTCTAAACTCGAGTTTAATATACTCTTAAAAATTTCCTCTATATTTTGCGTTACGTCAATAGCATATGTATCTGCAACTAAGAATCTGGGTATTTGAATTGTATGAAAATCGAGATTTAAATTTAATAATTTAAGTTTTTCTACTATATCGAATTTCGTTGAACCTTCTATAATTGTTAATTTTCTTAAGATTGTTTCACCACTTACAATTTTCTTGATAATAGAATGTACTGATAATTCTTTATGGAAAAAATATTCGCCTGATCGCAAGTTTTTCTCCTCATTGTAAAATTTTGTCCATAAAATAAAATTTATTTGGCTATCAATTATTTCCTCATCGTACAAAATTTTAGCTATACCATTCAACTTCATTCCAGGATTTATAACGATAGTTTTTGGATTTTCAAGATCATATTTTTTGAAAAATTTATAATGAATTAAATTTAAAATTATAATTAATGAAATTAAGAATGTTATCTTCTTCACTTTAGAGCTTTTTAAATATTAATGATACGTTTGTACCGCCAAATCCAAATGAATTTGAAAGTGACACATTATTATCCTCTTGAATACTATTTTTCGGAATAAGATTTATTTCTTCACACCCTTCTGAAATTTTTTCTAGATTTAGAGTTGGTGGCATAATGTTATTTTTAATAGATAGAATGGAAAAAATCGCCTCAATTGCTCCTGAAGCTCCAAGAAGGTGACCAGTTGACGATTTCGTAGATGACATAAAAAAATTACTAAGGTCATTTGCAAAAAGTTTTTTTACTGCTTTGAATTCAATTTCATCTCCCAAAGGTGTGGATGTACCGTGCGCATTAATATAACTTATAGCTTCTGGCGACAATTTTGCATCTTTTAATGCCATTTTCATGGCTCTAAATCCACCATTCCCATCGCTAGCCGGGGCTGTAGCATGATAGGCATCACCCGTAAGACCATAACCAACGATTTCTGCATAAATGTTGGCTGACCTTTTTTTCGCATGTTCAAATTCTTCTAGAACAAGTATACCTGCTCCCTCAGACAAGACAAATCCGTCTCTATCTTTATCCCATGGCCTCGAAGCTTTTTCAGGTTGGTGATTAAAATTTGAGGATAGGGCTCTCATTGCACAAAAACCCGCTATCCCGAATCTCGTACATGCTGATTCAGTTCCACCAGCAACCATAACATCTGCATCTCCATTTACTATTATTCTAAATGAGTCTCCAATTGCGTGGGCGCCTGAGGCACAGGCGGTTACTACAGAGTGATTAGGTCCCTTAAGATTATATTTAATTGAGATGTGTCCGCTGGCAAGATTTATTAGACAAGAGGGTATAAAAAAAGGAGAAATTTTTCTTGGGCTCTTTTCTAGATTTTCTGAACTTTTTTTTATTCCGTCAAGTCCGCCTATTCCTGAACCAATTATTACACCTGTTCGTTCAGAATCTATTTGGTTCTGGGGAATCCAATCAGCATCATTTAGAGCTTCCTTAGCGGATACAAGAGCATATTCTATGAAAGGCTCAATTTTTTTTTTGTCTTTGACTGGAATAACATTTTCTGGAAATAGTTTTTCGTCACCTAATTTTGGCAACTGACCACCTACCTGTGATGCTAGATCATCAATTCTGAAGCCATCAAGCTTTCTGATTCCTGACTTTCCATTGATAAGTTGATTCCACGAAAAAGGCACACCAAATCCGAGTGGTGTACACATTCCAATACCAGTTACAACCACTCTTCTCATAAAAAATATCTAATTTTGAAGATTACCTATGTAATCTATAGCATCTTTGATTGTTTGAATTTTTTCTGCAGCCTCATCTGGTATTTCAATATTAAACTCCTCTTCAAATGCCATAACAAGCTCTACAGTATCCAGACTATCTGCCCCAAGATCATCGACGAAGCTGGCAGACTCTACAACTTTGTCTTTCTCTACACCTAAATGTTCTACTACAATCTTTACAACTCTTTCTTGAATATCACTCATACTTGGTTCCTTAAAATGTTAATAATTTGTTATATTAACAATTAACATTATTTTCAAACAAAATTTAATTAAGTCATAAGCATTCCACCGTTAACATGAATTGTTTCGCCGGTAATGTATTTAGCGTTATCAGATGCTAAAAATAACGCACAGTCAGCAACATCTTTTGATACCCCTATCCTTTTCATTGGTATTTTGTTTATTATTTCTTCTTTTTGTTTTTCGCTTAAATCATTGGTCATGTTAGTCTCAATAAAACCAGGAGAAATACAATTAACTGTAATATTTCTAGAAGCAAGCTCAATTGCTATAGATTTTGACATACCAATTATTCCGGCCTTCGACGCAGTATAATTACTCTGACCTATATTACCTGAATGGCAAACTATGGAAGTAATATTTATAATTCTGCCCCATCGATTCTTCAGCATATTTTTAGCTATTTTAGTTGTGATAAAAAAATTTGAATTTAGATTTGTATTAATTGTGCCAATCCATTTATTTGTCGTCATTCTTATAAACAGACTATCATTGGTGATTCCTGCATTATTTATTAGTATGTCAACGTTATTGCAATCATCAAAAACTGAGTTTAATCTTTTTTCAACTTCTTCTTCATTCGAGATGTCACATGAATAGTAACCGATCACTGATTTATAAGATTGTTTGATTTTTTTTAGCTTTATTTCGTCTCTTCCAAAAAGAATAAGATTATAATCTTTTGCAAAAACATTACAAAGCGCCCCTCCTATTCCCCCGGTAGCACCAGTAATAAGAACATTTCTTTTACTCATAATATACCTGCATAATGTTCTATAAATATTTTAAAGTCACTAGTATTTGATATATTTATATTGTCACAGTTTATTCCAATTCGTTTGTTAATTCCAGTTAGAACTTTACCGCAACCTATCTCGATAATTGATTTTGGATTACTATTTTCGGCTTTAATAATACTTTCTCGCCACCTCACCCGGGAGTAAATTTGTTCAACAAGTAATCCTTTAATTTTTTTTAAATTATTTTCAAGACTAGCATTAACATTGCTTATTATTGTTGATCGTAACTCAGAAAATTGGGTTTGAATTATATGTTTTTTAAATTCTTGAGAAGCAGGTTTCATCAAGCTACAGTGAAAGGGTGCACTCACGTTTAAATCGATTAACCTTTTTGCACCCTTTTTTTTCAATTCTGACGAAATAATTTCAACACCAATTTTTGTCCCGGATAATATTGCTTGACCTGGAGAGTTGTCGTTAGCTACTTCACAGATTTCACCGTTATTGAGTTTCGTTTGTTTGATTGTATCCTCTATCACTCCTAAATCCATTCCGATAACCGCTCTCATCATGGTTTCTAAATTGGAAATGGCATTTTGCATAGCCAAACCTCTCTCTCTAAGTAATTTTGCTGCTGATGAAAGTGAAATTGAGCCGATACTGCATAGAGCAGAATACTCACCTAGAGAATGACCTAAAACAATATTTGCTAAGTCAGATATTTTTTTTTGTAGTTCATGCTCAATTATCTTCACAATTGCAATACTTACCGCCATTAGAGCTGGCTGTGTGTTAGAAGTTAATGTTAATTCAGAGTCCGGTCCCTCAAAACAAATCTTCGATAAATTCATACCCAGTGTTTCATCTATTTCATCAAAAACATCTTTGGCTACTCTGTGGTTTTTATAGAGCTCATGACCCATTCCAACTTTTTGTGATCCTTGGCCAGGAAATATAAATATAAAAGGTTTTGTCATGTATTGAATATAAATAAATATTTTATTTATAGCAATTTAGTGTTATATAATTATAAATTTGCTGTGTATATAGCTAAACTTTTTATAAAAGTTTAACCGAAAGGAGAAAAATTTGTTTTATGAGAGTGTTTTTGTTTTAAGTGGGCAACTTTCAGAGAAAGCTGCCAAAAACAAATTTGATGAATACATTAAATCTATTGAAGATTCTGGAGCTAAGATCTTAAAAACAGAATTTTGGGGACTTAGAGAGCTAGCTTACAAGATAAAAAAGAATTCAAGAGGATATTATTATATGGTCAATTCAAATTGTGAGTCATCACTTCTCAACAGTTTTCATAAAAAAGTTAAACTTGATGAAAACTTCCTGAGATTTCTCAACATCAAAATAAAAAAAGTAGATGTGGCTGAATCTCAGTTAATTGAAAAGGGGAAAAAATGAGACCAAGAAATAATAAAAGAAAGGTATTTGATAATACCGCTGCCAAATTACTTGTTAACAAAAGTTGCCCTCTTTCGGGTAAAGGTGCTCCTATAGTTGACTATAAAAATATTGATTTATTAAAGAAATATACAACTGAAAAGGGAAAAATTTTACCTAGTCGTGTAACTCAAGTTTCAACAAAAAAACAACGAGAGTTGTCATTATCAATTAAAAGGGCTAGATATTTGAGTCTGATCCCTTTTGTTTCTAACTAATGAAGTTCAAAGAAAATGAATTAAGAATTATATTTTACTCGACTTTTCTTATCATAATTATAGAAACAATCTTTTTTTTGATCTCTCCTCAACTATTTACTTTAATTGGATTTCTTCCATTATTAATAATAGGGTTTGTTGTAAAACTCAGATTACTGTTTCTAAATTTGATTCTTTCGAATTTTTTATTAGTATTTGCAAACTTTGGAACTAGTATTTTGAGTTCAAAATCCATAATTAATGTGAGTTTTATGCTGGTTTTTGTATTTTTTTCATCATTAATACTTTTATTTTTCGTATTTTTAAAATTATCAGAGGAAAAACAGATCTCATTTGGTAGTTCTTTATCAAATTATAATTTAGTGTGTAACCTTTTACTTTTGTCTTTTATCTTTTTTTTTTTTTCTAGATTAGATTTAAGCGAAATTCAATTAAGAATTATCGATTCAATTAATACAATTTTTAATGATTCAAATTTAAATAGAAATACTCAGATGGAGGGTTTAGTTAAAAACGTAGTAAGCATATTACCGTCAATAAATTTTCTTATAATTTTGATAAGTTTATCCTTAAATTGTTTAATTTCTCAAATAATTATTAAAAAATTAAATTTACCTGAGGAATATCAACTGGATATACATGATTCTATTGTGCCTAAGTCTTTTCTTAGTTTTTTCACATTATGCTTTCTCAGCTTAGTTATTTTGCCACCCTCAATTCATATGTATGTAAATAATGTTCTAATACTTTCCTCATTCTGCTTTTTAACTGATGGATTAATATTTGTTACAAATTATTTAAAAAAATTTGAAATAAATAAATATATAAAATTTATTTTTATATTTTTACTTTTTATATTTTTAGGTTATGTTCTTTTCTTACTTATATTCTTTTTAGGATATTATAGAAGTTGTAAGAAAATTTTTTTAAAGTGAGTTAATTCAAATGGAAGTTATTTTACTAGAGAGTTTTGATAAATTAGGAAAAGTCGGTGACATTGTACATGTAAAAAATGGATTTGCCAGAAATTTCTTAATACCAAAGAAAAAAGCACTAAGAGCCAGCACTCAAAATAAGGAACATTTTAACAAAATAAAGAATGATTTGATTAAAAAGAATAATCAGATTATTTCAGATGCTGAGAAAATTGTAGATAAAATTAAAGATAGTGAAATAGTGTTTATTCGAAATGCTGCAGATAATGGTCAGCTTTATGGGTCTGTAACACCTAAGGATATATCTCAATATTTTAGTTCTAAAAAGATTGAGATTCAGCCCTCTAGTATAAATCTGCATTCTGCAATAAAAAAAATAGGTCTTTTCGACATTAATATTAAGTTACATGCTGACGTAAATTGTAAACTAGAATTAAATGTAGCTACTTCCGAAGAAAATGCACAATTACA
The DNA here is from genome assembly GCA_002711625.1 of Rickettsiales bacterium. Taxonomy (GTDB): domain Bacteria; phylum Pseudomonadota; class Alphaproteobacteria; order Methylaequorales; family Methylaequoraceae. The sequence goes on from PARR01000026.1 coordinate 16,218, forward strand.
AAGAAAAGAAAAGAACGAAACAAAACAGAAAGACGAGTTGACTAGGAGCGTTCAAAATTTAAAAAAAAGTTCAAATATTGAAACCTCAATTTCATCAGACTCAAGTGATGATGAAGAAGAAAAATCATCTATAGAAAAAAATGCTTATAAGATTGAAGACAGTAAAGAGGTTACTTAATCTTTCCTGTTCTTATACTCATAAAATAGTTAAAAATAATTCATGTTGGTAGGAGTCAACTTTATATTAATTATTTTAGGACTCACATTAGTTGTTAAGGGTGCAGATTACTTAATTTCAAGCTCAATTTCGTTAGGGAAAAAAATTGGTTTATCAGAAATGATAATAGGTATTGTTATCATCGGTTTTGGTACCTCAATCTCAGAATTGGTAGTTTCGGTTAATGCCATTTTAAATAACGTTCCAGAGTTGTCTTTAGGCAATATTATTGGTTCGAATATAGCGAATATTTTGCTAGTCCTTGGCGTGGCCGGTTTATTTAATAAACTTAATTTGAGTAAAGTAAATCAGTTTGATAATTTATACCATTTGCTAACACACATACTTTTTTTTTGTGTTTTCTTTTTTTTTCAATTGCAAGTCATTTTTGGAATTATTTTTTTGCTAATCTTTGCAACTTACCTATATTTGAGCTTGACTAATAAAAGCGATAGTCATGATGAAATCACAACAGAAAATAATTTTGTGAACAGGTTAGTTGATAAAAAACCAATTATTTTTGGAATTCCAATAATTTTAATGTCTATAATATTGACTTTAGTAGGCGGGGAATTAACTGTAAATTCAACAATTAAAATTTCAAATTTTTTTGGAATTTCTGAATCTTTTATTGGGCTTACTATTATTGCTTTAGGTACTTCTCTTCCAGAAATTGCGACTGGTGTTATGGCCGCGAAAAAAAATAAAACTGACTTGATTATTGGAAACGTAATAGGGTCAAATATTTATAACCTGATGTTAATATTGGGTTGTGTAAGTATTTTTGATTCATTTGTTTATGACTCTAAGCAATTTTTCTCAGAAGTTTTGATACTTTTGCTAGCAACCTTAATTTTTTTATTTATTGTGACAAAAAAAATTGTTTTTGATAAGAAATTTTCAATTTTTTTTTTTCTTGTCTATATTTTGTATATCACAAACCTCTACGTAAAAAATTTTTAAAAAGTTTTACACGATATCCACAAAATCCACAGCAAAAAAACTGGTGCTTATTTTTTTTTTTTTGATATTGTAATTTAATGTCTATTAACGAATCAGGGAAACAACTTACTGCTATCATCAATAATGATATAAGTTCAAAAATAAGAGAATTACCAAAAAATATTGATGCAGAACAGGCACTTCTAGGAGCAATCTTATCAAATAATCAAGCTTTAGAAAAGGTTGAGGACTTCTTAAATGACGATGATTTTTCTTCTAATATTAATAAAGTTATATATGCAACTTTAAAAAAAATTATACATAATGACCAGTTGGCAGACGTTAATACAATTAGAATTTTTCTTGAAAATCAGAAAATCTTCAATGAAAATGGTGGATTAGGATATCTTTTAAAAATCGCTGAAAATTCTATAAGTATTATAAATTCAAAGCAGTATGGGCAAATTATTCACGATTTAGCTATTAGAAGAAGATTGGTAAATCTTGGTACCAACCTGGTTAATGATTCTTACACATTAATTGAAAATGAAAGTTCAATACAAATCATTGAAAGAACAGAAGAAGGTCTTTTTAATCTTACTGATAAGGGAGAAATACAAAAAGGTCCTCAAATTTTTGAGGATATTCTTGCTAATTCTCTTGAATATGCTGAAAAAGCTTTCAAAAAAAGTGATGATGTAGTTGGGGTTAAAACTGGTTTGTCTGATTTTGATAAAAAAATAGGTGGACTTCATAAATCTGATTTAATTATCATTGCAGGGCGACCCTCAATGGGGAAAACAGCTTTCGCGACTAACATTGCTCATTTTGTTTCGCAAAAAAATGAAAAGACAAATAAAAATGTTTTATTTTTTTCGCTTGAAATGTCATCTGAACAATTAGGAACAAGATTAATTTCGGAAATTTCTCAAATTTCCTCAGAAAATATAAGAACCGGAAATTTATCTAAAAGTGATTTTAACAAAATTATATCAGCAAGCGAACGGCTTAAAGAACTTTCATTATTTATTGATGATTCACCAGCTTTAACAATATCTTCAATCAGAACAAGATCAAGAAGAATAAAACGTAAATATGGTCTAGATTTAATTATTATTGATTATCTTCAATTGATTAACAGTGAATCAAGAAATCTAAACGATAACAGGGTGAAGGAAATTTCAGATATAACAAGAGGATTGAAGGCTATTGCAAAAGATCTTGATATTCCAGTTATTGCTCTATCACAGCTTTCTAGAAAGGTAGAGGATAGAGAGGATAAAAGACCTCAGTTAGCAGATTTGAGAGAATCCGGTTCCATTGAACAAGATGCAGACTTGGTCGTGTTTTTATATAGAGAAGAATACTATCTAGCACGAATTGAACCGCAAGAAGGAACAGAGAAACACGAAGCGTGGACAAGTAAAATGGATGCAGTTCACAACATCGCTGATGTTATTATTGCCAAGCATAGGCATGGACCTATATCTAGAGTCAAAATGCATTTTAATGCTTCATCTACTAAATTTTCAGATTTGGCTGACTCTTCTTCAAATATTTAGCGTGTCAGATTAATGATAATTGTCTAAGGCAACTACAAAATGTGAAAATCAATTAATTTGTTGTCTAGATATATTAATAATATTCTTTTAAGAAATATTAATTTATAAAGGAAAAACAAATAAAAACAAAAATTTAATAAGTATTTATTGGTAATAAATTAAAAAAAAATTATATTGGCTAAGTAAATAAGTAACACTTTTGTGAAAAAATTATTTTTTAAATTTGGGGATTTAGTTTTTGAATTTTTTCATTCTGTAGGGGGATTGATATTTTTCTTTTCGGAATGTATCAAATTTTCACTGATAGATAAGTTTTACTCATCAATTTTCTTATCTCAACTTATTAAAATTGGATTTAACTCTCTTCCAGTAGTAGGTCTTACGGCAATTTTCACAGGTATGGTATTAGCATTACAGTCATATACTGGTTTTTCAAGGTTTTCTGCAGAAAGTGCAATTCCAAATGTTGTAGTATTATCGATTACAAGAGAACTTTCTCCGGTATTGGCTGGATTAATGGTGGCAGGAAGAGCTGGTGCCTCAATTGCAGCAGAGATTGGTACAATGAGAGTAACTGAACAAATTGATGCCTTGAGAACTCTATCCACAAACCCATTTAATTATCTAGTAATTCCAAGAATTTTGGCTGGTGTAATTTCATTACCTATTTTAGTTTTGGTTGGAGATATTATTGGAGTTCTTGGTGGATTTCTTATATGCACAAAAGTTTTAAACTTCAATGCCACGGTATATCTCCAAAATACCTATAATTTTTTGCAATTTATGGATGTATTTTCAGGATTGGTGAAAGCATGCGTTTTTGGATTCATAATCACTTTTATGGGATGTTACCACGGTTTTAATGCAAAAGGCGGTGCACAAGGTGTAGGGCTATCTACAACATACTCAGTTGTATCTTCCTCAATATTAATTTTATTGATGAATTATATATTAACTTCATTGTTTTTTAAATTATGAAGAAAAAAATTAAAGTTGAAAATCTTAAAAAAAGATTTTCAAATAAGACCATATTGAACAATTTAAATCTAAATATTTTTGAATCTGAGTCTTTAGCAATTATAGGAGAATCTGGTTCAGGAAAATCTGTTTTAACAAGGTGTATTATTGGTTTGGTTAATTTTGATTCAGGAATAATAAAATATGAAAAAATAAATAATATTAAAAGTTTGAATGCAGTAGAAAAAAATCGATATATGTCGAAATTTGGAGTACTTTTCCAAAATGTTGCCTTGCTTGACAGTTTAACTATACTAGATAATTTACAGTTAGCAAAAAACCAAAAAAGTTATTCGTCAATCATTGATGCAGTTGCTCTTCCTCACTCAGTTTTAAAAAAATTTCCATCGGAATTATCCGTGGGAGTTCAAAAAAGAATTGGAATTGCTCGTGCTATATTAAAAGAACCAGAAATATTAATTTTAGATGAACCAACTACTGGACTAGATCCAATTATTGCTAGACAAATAAATATTCTTATCAAGAATTTGGTAAAAGATCAAAAATTGACCACAATCACAGTTACTCATGATATGGAAAGTGTTTATGAATTTGCAGATAAAGCCGCTTTTATTAAACATGGTAAAATTC
>PARR01000027.1 GCA_002711625.1 Rickettsiales bacterium
TAATATTATGTAGCGCTCTTTTTTGATCATAAAATACACTTATTTTCTTACTAGTTACTTTGATTTTNTNGGTCATTTGTGCCTTATTTTACCATTTTTTTTCAAATTTTTTTCTTATAAANACAGCAAATCCATTCATTAATATTAGAAATGCTAATAATACCATAACACCTGCCGCTGTAAGTTCAACAAATCCTCTCGCAGCTGTACTNTTCCAAAGATAAATTTGGACAGGGAGCACGGTTGCAGAATCTAAAAAAGAAGTTGGAACATCCACAATAAAAGCGACCATTCCAATCATTAAAAGAGGAGCTGATTCACCAAGTGCTTGTGACATACCTATAATTGTNCCGGTAGAGATACCAGGCAAAGAAAGTGGCAAGACATGGTGNGTGACTGTTTGAAATTTAGTGGCTCCTAACCCAATAGCAGCCTCTCTAATTGACGGGGGCACTGCTTTAAGAGATGATCTTGTTGCAATGATTATTGTTGGGAGTGTCATAAGACCAAGCGTTATTCCCCCAACTATAGGTGCTGACCTAGGTAAATGCATTACATTTAGAAAAATAGCTAATCCTAATAATCCAAATATTATTGATGGAACGGCCGCNAGGTTATTAATATTAACTTCAATAAAATCTGTGAATTTATTTTTTGGGGCAAGTTCCTCTAAGAAAACACCAGCAGCAACAGCTACGGGAAAAGATAGTATAAGTGTAACTAAGAGAGTGAAAAAGGAACCTACAACTGAACCCCAAATACCTGCCTGTTCTGGCTCGGTAGAGTCAGCATTTACGAAAAAGTTTTNGTTATAATCTAATTTTATATCTTCATTAAAACGAAGAGTTTTTAGCCACTCTAACTGTCTATCATCAATCAATCTATCTGATTCGATGATTTTCTCCATTTCCCTATTTTTATTAATAACATCAACTGTTGAAGATGATAAAAGCCAAACTTTTTGAGTTGTTCCAATTAATTTAGGGTTTTTCAAAACTAGTTCCATGAGATTTTGTTCTTCAGAACTGGAAATAAAACTTTGNAGTTTCATTATTTCNTTTCTTTTTTTGACTTCAGGAAAATAGTTTAAGAGAGAGTCATCAATAATCTTTTTGAAATTAGCTGACTTAATTACTTTTTCATCTTTGGTGTNATCAGGGTCAATGACGTTTGAATTAAAATTTATATTTAAACTTATGTAAGTACTGTAGAATGCTTTTTTTCCTTCTAAGAAAATAGTAAGTAAAATGGTTATTAGAAAAAAAATGGCAATTATGATACCAGCTAGACCGCAAATTTTAAATACACTCTCTCTTTGGTGCCTCTTTTTTAGAGAATTTCTTATTATTTCAATTTTACTCATATTGTTCTCTATATTTTCTAACAATTTTTAATGCAAGTAAATTCAATGCTAAAGTAACGAAAAATAATGTGATTCCAAGAGCAAAAGCCGCAAGTGTCTTTGCACTATCAAACTCTTGGTNGCCAATTAGTAAGGTAACTATTTGAACTGTAACTGTAGTTACCGCTTCAAAAGGATTAGCTGTCAAATTTGCTGCGATACCAGCGGCCATAACAACAATCATAGTTTCTCCTATGGCTCTTGAGATAGCAAGTAAAATGGAACCAACAATTCCAGGAAGAGCTGCGGGAAGAATAACATTTTTAATAGTCTCTGATTTTGTTGCTCCCATAGCATATGAACCATCCCTTAAGGACCTTGGTACTGCACTAATAACATCATCAGAAAGAGAAGATATAAATGGAATTATCATTATCCCCATAACCCCGCCTGCAGCAATTGCACTTTCTGAAGCAATGTTAACACCGAGCATATTTGCAGTATCTTTAAAAAAAGGCCCAACAGTAATTGCTGCAAAAAAACCATAAACTACGGTTGGGACTCCAGCAAGAATTTCCAGAANAGGCTTAATTGTTGTCCTNACAACAGGTTTGGCGTATTCAGATAAATATATTGCTGAAAGCAATCCAATGGGTATGGCAACGAACATTGCCACAATGGTGATAAGAAGTGTTCCTGAGAAAATGGGTATTGCTCCAAAAGAACCTTGGCTTGCCACTTGATCTTCNCGTATTGCTGTTTGGGGACTCCATGCTAAACCAAATAAAAAATCAAAAACGGGAACCTTCTCAAAAAATCTAATTGCCTCAAAAATTAAAGAAAAGATAATTCCAAATGTTGTTATAATCGCAATGACAGAACACAAAATTAGAAGTTTGATATTGTTACTTTCAACTGCCTGNCGTGCTTGAAAAGCATGAGAAATCTTTTTTAAAGAAAAGACACTTAATGTCATTCCAACAAGTAGCAAAAAAACATAAANATAAGAATCAGAAACATTATTAATTTTCTGATAATATTTTGCGCTTTCAACTATNAGTGGATTAGTTCCAGGAAAAACNCTCTCTGGATTAGTTGCCATTATTGTGTCAGCAAGCATTGAAGACTCACCCCCGAACGTATTAAGTAATTCTGTTGGAATATTTTTTATAAGAAAAAATTCTATTACATAAGGCTTTAAAAAAAACCAGGTTGATAGAAGAAAAAGTACAGGAACAACTAATTGTAATAAAGTATATGTACCGTAGTAAGATGGTAGTGAGGGGAGTTTTGTTCCTTCGTCATTTATATTTGCATTAAGTTTTAAAGCTTTATTGGTTGCATACCATTGGATTGTATAACCAAGAACAACAAATATAAAAAAAAAAGACCAAAACCCCATTCACATTATAATATTATTTCAAAACTGCCCCGTCAAACTTTGCAAGTTCTTTTCCATTTTTCTCAAATTTTGCTCTGTCGCTTTCAGGTAATGGAATTAATCCTTTATTTACTAAGTAACCACTTGAACCAATAGTTTTCGCAGCAGTAAATTCTGCAACATATTCCTTTATACCAGGAATAACTGATGCATGAGCATTTTTTATGTAGAAGAAAAGAGATCTTGAAACAGGATATTTACCTGAAGAAATCGCCTCAAATTCTGGAAATACGCCATCAACTTTAGCAGCTTTTACCTTGTCTNTATTTTGATCAAGGAATGAATAACCAAACACTCCAACTGCTCCAGGATCAGCCACAAGTTTTTCAATAATTAGGTTGTCATTTTCACCAGCTTCGACGTATGGACCATCTTCTCTCACACTTCGACATTGTGATTTATAGAGCTTTTTATCTTTTTTCTTCAATGCTTTTCTACCAGGAAATTTTTTACATCCTCTTTCAATAGCTAACTCATTAAACGCATCCCTAGTTCCAGACGTTGGAGGTGGACCAATTACGACAATGGGCGCAGCTGGTAAAGCNGGGTTAACCTCATTCCACATTTTATAAGGATTNGGCTTTACAGTTTTTCCTTCTGGATCAGCAGGAACATCCTTGGCTATGGCCAAATAAATATCTTTCAACGAAAGTNCTAAATCAGGACNAGCTTTCGAATTGGCAAGAGCAATTCCATCGAAACCTACTTTAATTTCTGTAATATCTGCAACACCATTTTTGCTACATTTTTTTACTTCTTTTGACTTTATTCTTCTTGACGCATTAGTAATATCAGGATGCTCAGTTCCCAAGCCAGCGCAAAATAGTTTAAGACCTCCGCCTGAGCCTGTAGATTCAATAACTGGTGTCTTNAAACCACTAGTTTTGCCAAATCTCTCAGCTACAACAGTTGCAAATGGATAAACTGTTGAAGAACCAACAATTTTNATTTGGTCGCGTGCTATTGATTGAGTGCTAAAAGCAAATGCTAAAGCAACAANAGCAAATNAAGATTTTTTCATATNTCCTCTCTTTATTGTTTAATGTTAAATATGGATNATAANAACTTAAGTGGATAAAAATATGACATTTATGTTACAGTTTTATTACAATGCCCTTTTAATTACTTTTTACTCATTTAAGGTTCACAAATCTTTTGGTTTTTTATAAAAATTTATTTTTGATACTGCTTTGTTAATCTCAAACCATTCTTTACACTTGAAGCTTACATTAAAAAAAGCAGAAGTTGTATATTCTTCAATAGCATTTAGATAATATTTATTGTTGCTTCCACTACCCAAATATATAAAATTAGCATGTGAAGCTGTAGAACTTAAGAAAAAATTAAAGAAATTGATCTAATTTTAAAAGGAGTAAACTTATGAGTGATAATTTTGACATCAAAGTTGGTGAGTCACTAATTGCTGGAGGACCACCAGGAACAGCAGCTGAGCCGGAAGTAGTTATCGGAAAATTTAACGGCCCATTTGGAACAGCTTTCGCTACTTTACTGGGCAATCAAGTTAAAGGACATACNAAAGTTCTTGCGATAATGAACACAGACGTAATGGTTAGACCAGCAACATTAATGGTGAGCAAGGTCACCGTCAAAGACGACAGATATACCAATATTCTGATGGGAACAGTTCAAGGAGCTATTGCTAATGGTGTGTTAGATTCCGTTAGAGAGGGCTATATTCCAAAGAAAATAGTTAATGATGTAGGCATTATTATATCAGTATGGTTGAATCCAAGTGTAGCTGAAGACAAAAATTTAGATCACAAAATACTTTTTGATATTCATCGTAAGGCGACNACGAGTGCAATAAAGAAAGCAATGAAAGACGAGCCATCGATAGATTGGCTTTTAGAGAACCAAGACAAAATTGTTCATAAATATTTTCAAAAAGAATTAGATAAATAATGTTGATAGTTTTTTAAATTAGAATTTACAAATAATACTCAAGANTATATTCACAATTTAAAGAAGTTTTTTTTAATAAAAGGGGGTGGCATTAACCCACCCCTTTTACTAAAANATATATAAAATTATTAGAATTTTAAATGAAGTCTTGCCTGTGCAGACGTCGCAACATGCCTCTGGGTCTCTCTTTGAACAAAGTCACTGTGACCTCCGATGTAGACACCTCTTGCTGCATCAATCATCAATCTAACATTACTGTTGAAATAATGATTTAGTCCAACATGAAAAGCTTTTGCGTGAGTCCCAGCAGTTCCATTTAGTTCGCTATCCCTAGCATCGATAGACTCTGCCATAACTTTAAATGCTGTGCATCCAGTCGGGGATTTACATTTGACTCCACCAATTTTTCCTTTTTTGGAACTAATTTTTACATTAGCATCTCCATTAAAGAAATATTGAGCATATAGTGAACCGCCTCTAGCTGAGTAATCGTCATAGGTCTCATACCCGTCAACTCTATTTCCATTTATAAAGAAGTACTCTGCACTTGCAAACCATGGTCCATTAGTATAAATGGCTTGAGGTCCTCCATATGNATATGATGAAATGTTCGAAATAGTTGTGTCAACAATTTTTTCACCCAGTGTGTGAACACCTTGTTGTCTAAAACTTACACTGCGGGCATTGTCATTAAGAGGTCTTTCAATAGTATATGAACCACCAATTAAATATTGATGTTNTTTTCCAAGATTCCCAGTATAATGAGNAGCAAAAGAATGGTTAAAAGAAGTTTCAGTTCCGTCGCCATTCTCTTGTTCTTGTCTCCACGCTCCTTCNTTACCGTAGGTCATTGAAACTCTCAGGTGCAAGTTTTTACCGANTNCACCACTTGAATCATAATGAATGCCAGCTCTGTGAGCAAGGTTTGCAAATTCGTTATACATAGGACGTTCCATCATNAGCAAACTGTTTGAACTTGTATTCTCATACANTCCTCCAGCTGATTTAACGTTTCCAAACATAAAGTTTCCGATACCCTTTATTTTTTTACCAATAAAAGCGTCTTTAACATCGACACCTTTGGTGCCTNCAGCTNNACCCCCACTGTCGTCGCCAACAGTTTCAGCAAAATCTGGCTGGAATGCGAAACTCCACCCATCTCCAACTTTCAACTTAAATGAAAAACGTAATCTTCTGAATTCAGCACCAAAACCATCGAACTTGTCGCCTTCACCAACTCCATCGCCTTCATGAAACCCNCCATATTGAGAAATATCGTACATCGCACGACCCTTGATTTGGAAAGAATACTTTCCATCATTACTCTTAATACTCAAGCCTTTTCCCTTATTAAAATAGGCCTTGCTTTTTCCATCATTTTTATTCATTTTTTCTTTTAACTTNAGTACTTCATTTTGAAGTGCGTCAATTTGAGCTGAGTAATCTTGAGCTTGAGTTTGTNCCGAGAAAACAAGTANGCCTCCTAAAATGAGTCCAGCATAATATTTGTTCATTTTTATTTCCTTTTTATATTATNAATAAAGNAAATTTAAATANNNGATGTTGCAGTTTTATGGCAACTAACACAAATTCGAATTAAATGAGATTTTGTTGTCTTACTGCAACAAACCAATTCTTTTNTTTGGAAAAGTGATTTCAAACGTAGATCCTTTTCCTTCTTCAGAAAAAATCTGCAATTCAGCGTTATGCCTGTTTAATGTATGTTTCACAATGGATAGTCCAAGTCCTGTATTNCCTGAATNACGAGAGCGTGCAGCGTCTACCCTAAAAAACCTTTTGGTTAAGAATGGTAGGNGTTGATTTGGTATACCAATTCCAAAATCTTGAACACTAAAGATAACCTGNGAGGAAGATTCTNTAAGCTTAATTATGATTGGTTTTTTTGAATTGCTGTGTATTATTGCGTTTTCNATGATATTAACAAAAACTTGTTCTAAACCAGATTGATCCCCATAAATTGAAATTTTTTTTTTTGGTATTTCAAAAACATATTTTGTTTTATTTGGAAACTTTCTTCTCGAAATGATTGATGAAACTTCATCAAGTATTTCAATTAAGTTAACATGTTCTTCAGGAGGAGAATGCTCCAATCTCTCAATTTTTTGNAGTGATAAAAGATCCTTAACAAGAAGTGACATTCTTTGAGATTCACTCATAACGGTGTTCAGAAAGCCTTTTCGTTTTTTACTATCTAATTTATTATCNTGTATTAAAGTTTCACAATAACCCATTATGGAAGAAATCGGAGTTTTTAATTCGTGGCTTGCATTAGCTATAAATTCNCGNTGCATATCTTGAAAATTATTCTCAACAGTGGAATCATAAAGACGAATGAAGTTCAAGCTATTATCGCCTACACTTCTTCGGCCTGATATCCAAATACGATAAAACTTTTCTTTTGGATAAATTAAATTTACTTCAGATTCTATGGGCCTTTTTTTTTTAACAGAATCTTTAATAAGTTCACCAAGTTCTGGTATTCGTANTACAGAGAAAATATTTTTATNAAGCGCATTTTCTCCAATCAGAGTTTCACAAGAAATATTATAATCAACAATNTTTTGATTAGTNTCAATTATTAATAGAGGATCCGGAAAATGTTTAAAAAAATAATCATAAAAATAAACTCTTAATCTAGCGGTTTTGAACATGNATTGTTGTTCNGACACTATATTATTAATCCTAAAAATAATTGGTTCAAAAAATCTGAAAAAAAAATACTTTGAAGACTTGATCGGTTTTCCACTGAATGTGCGCAAATCATTCAAAATCTTATTTACGTCCTTATAAAAAAGAATCGAAATTATCAAAAANCCAAAAGATAGAAACGATAAAACTATAATTATGTCTTTATGAAGATACATGAAAATGTTTAAATAACTTATATTAACTTAATGAAAAAATGAAACTAAAACAACCTGATATTAAAGGTTTTTCTGTTAAAGAAAATAATTCTAAAGCCAAAATAACACCCATGATGGCACAATATCTGGAGGTGAAAAATAGACACCAAGAATATCTTCTCTTTTACAGAATGGGAGATTTTTATGAGCTTTTTTTTGATGATGCAAAAAAAGCAGCAAATTGTCTAGGCATTGCATTAACAAAAAGAGGAAAATTAAATGACAAAGATATCCCAATGTGTGGAGTTCCGGCACACTCCGCTCAAACATATCTTTCGAGATTAATTAAAGCAGATTTTAAGGTGGCGATCGCTGAGCAATTAGAGCCAGACGAAAACGATCAAGTAAAAAACCCTAAAATTTTTAAAAGGGACGTTGTTAAAATTATAACTCCTGGAACAATTTTGGACGAATCTCTCCTCAATTCAAAGTCAAATAATCATCTCATTAGTATTCATCATAATAAAGGAGAAACCTGTTTATCCTGGGTTGATATGTCAACTGGAGTAATTAAGTATCAGTTTTTCTCTGGTATTCATTTTCAAGACGATTTGTCAGAGGTAGTAGAAAAAATAGAGCCGCAAGAAATAATAATAGAAGAGTTTTCATCTCTAAATACCTACTTAGAGGATAAATCAAAATTCTATGAGAAAAAAATTACGAAATTGTCTGATTCTTTTTTTGATGAAAAAAATAACAAAGAAAAACTAAAAAAATTAACAAAGCTTCTTTCTTTAGCAAAAATTGAAGAACTCAGAGAAGTAGAAATCTCATCCATTGGTGCATTGTATAGTTATCTTGAGCTCACGCAAAAAAACAACATTCCAAATTTGAATAAAATTAAAAAAATAGAAAAAAAAGATTATTTGCAAATAGATAATTTTTCTGAGAAAAGTTTAGAAATATTTCAAAAAACTAATGGTGAAAAAAAGGGATGCCTTCTTGATACAATAGATTCTACAAAAACTTCATCTGGAAGTAGATTGCTTCGAGAATTCCTGAAGAATCCTGAAATAGACAAAAAAATTATTAATTTCAGACATGATTGTGTACAAAGTTTCATAGATGATAAAAATTTGCTTACTGAAATTAGAACTGAATTGACTGGACTGCCGGACGGAGAAAGAGCCTTATCAAGAATTAGTGCTTTTACAAACAACCCACGAGATACCATAATGATTCAAAATTTCATTGAAAAAGCCGAATCAGTCTTTGCTAAAATAATTTCATGTTCGCAGGATAAATTGAAATCATTGATTCCGGATACAAAACTTAGACAAAAAAATCTGAAGATAAAAGAATTAATCTTTTCTCATATTCAAGAACCACCTCCGATAAATTTAAACAATGGAGGAGCAATTAAAAACTCGGTATCTAATGAACTGGATAATTTGAGAAATATAAAAACCGTTAAAAGAAAAAAAATCTTAGAGCTACAAATTGAATATTCTAAAATAACTGGGATTAATAATTTAAAAATAAAATTTAATAACTTTCACGGATATTTTATAGAAGTTACTAATAAGAACCTAGATAAAATTGAAAACAGTAACTACAAGTTCAATTATATTCAGAAAACGGTAAATAATGTTAGATTTTCAACTGAAGAACTTTCTCAAATTTCAAAGCAGATATTAGACTCTGAAGAGTTATCGATTGAATTAGAAAAAAAAATTTATAAACAATTGTGTTGTAAAATAAATGATTCTGCGACGACGTTAAGTGTCATATCAGAGAAAATATCTTTCATTGATGTCATGCTTTCATTTGCATATTTATCTTCGGAGAGAGACTATACCAGACCAAAAATTGATAATAAAAAAATTATTAAATTGAACAAAGCACGACATCCAGTTGTTGAAGAAGGTTTAAGAACACAAGGAGGTGAATTTTCTTCAAATGATTGTTTCCTGAATGAAAAAGAAACAACATGGCTTATGACTGGTCCAAATATGGCCGGAAAAAGCACCTTCCTAAGGCAGACTGTGATTATTATCATTATGAATCAGATAGGTTGCTTTGTGCCAGCCGAATCTGCAACTCTGAGTATTTTTGACAAGATTTTCACGCGTATAGGGGCTTCTGATAACTTGTCACAAGGAATGTCGACTTTCATGACTGAGATGATGGAGACATCAAAAATAATTTTTGAGGCTTCAGAGAACTCATTTGTTATTCTCGATGAGCTAGGAAGAGGAACATCATCTGAAGATGGATTTGCAATAGCAAGAGCAGTTCTTGAATTTATCGTATCAGAAATAAAATGTATAACCTTATTTGCAACCCACTATAAAGAGATCTGCAAATTAGAAAAAGTTTATTCTCAAATTAAATGTAAAACTTTACAAATCAAAAAATGGAACGAAGAAATTATTTTTCTTTACAAAGTAATTGATGGCATATCTGAGGGTTCATTTGGAATTCATGTTGCAGGGTTAGCAGGAATAAATGAGCAAATCATTACCAAATCTAAAGAGATTTTAAGGACACAAAAAAATAGCCAGGAAAATTTGAAAATCGAAAAAATAAAATTTAAACCAGAAAATGAAGAATCATTAAAAAATAAAAAAATAATCGGAAGAATTAAGAAGCTTAAACTTGATGAAATAACTCCAAAGACTGCACACGATATTCTTTATGCAGTAAAAAAAGAATTAGATTAAAAAATGAATTTACGATTTGAAAAATTTGATGAAAAAAAAATTATTTATATAAAAAAAAAATTCCGAAAAAAAAGAGATGTTGTGGAAAAAGACTTTTTTAAAAAACCTTTGGGCTATCGTGCTTGCAAAATAAACTCTTACATAATTGATCAATGTATAGTTGAACTTTATTCAATTTTAAAAACAAAAGTTCAACATCTATCTGATCAAGTTATTGTTTGTGCTGTTGGTGGGTATGGAAGAAGACATCTTGCACCATATTCTGATCTAGACTTACTTTTCCTTCATAATTCGGAATTAAATTTAGAAATTTTAGAAGAAATAATAAAATTTATACTTTATCCAATATGGGATTTAGGAATTAATGTTGGACATGCTGTTAGATCGGAAAATGAATCTTCACAACTAATAAAAAAGGATCATATCATTAAAACATCTATGTTAGATGCTAGACTTATTTGTGGTTCAAAATCATTCTTCAAAAAATTTATATCTAACTATAAAAAAAATGTTTCAGCGCATGCTAGAATTTTCTTTAAAGAAAAAGTTACAGAAAGAAATAAGAGATTATTAAATTTAAGTTCGGACTTTTTTAGAAATGAACCAAACATCAAAGAAAATGCTGGAACAATTCGTGACATAAACTTGATTTTTTGGGCCTTAAAAATCATAGAGATTCTTTATTCAAAAAAACAAATATTATTTAAAAGCGAATATAGAAAAATAAAGTCGAGTTTAAATTTTTTTTTAACTGTGCGTTGTTTTTTGCATTATTTTAACAGAAGAGGTAGCGACAAATTAACATTCGATTACCAAAAATTGATAGCTGAGAAAATTTACTCAAAACATTATTCGAGTTCTGAAAAAAAAATAGAAAAATTAATGAAAAATTTTTTTTCAGCAACTCAAAACACAAAAAATTATGTGAATATTATTTTGAATGCAATTGAAGAAAAGTTTCTCAAAAAGAAACCCCAACTAAGTTGTAAGGCAACAAACTTAGATTCACAAGCTTTCATCAATATGATTATGTTTAAGATTTCTCGGAGCAAACTTAACAACGAGGAACAGAGATTAATTTTTGATAATCACGCCTGTGTTAACAA
Organism: Rickettsiales bacterium; assembly: GCA_002711625.1. Taxonomy (GTDB): domain Bacteria; phylum Pseudomonadota; class Alphaproteobacteria; order Methylaequorales; family Methylaequoraceae. Next base: position 11,400 of record PARR01000027.1, read on the forward strand.
GAACCTATTCAAATCTGATAAAGTAATAAGTGAATTTAAAAAGATTCTTTTTTGTTCTAAAGATAAAAGAAAATTAGTTTTATTGAATGATTTGGGACTAATTTCAAAAATTATTCCGCAGTTTGCAAAAATTGTTTCCTTAACACAATTCGATAAGTTTCATTCTTTAACAGTTGATCAACACACCTTGATGGTGATTAATATTTTAAAGGATATCACGAACAACAATTTGTCTAAAGGGAGCTATCAACACGCTAAAACAGTCCTGGATAAGAAATTCAATAAAAAGCCTTTATTTTATGGAGCACTTTTACACGATATTGCCAAGGGAAGAGGTGGTAATCATCAAGTGATTGGAGAAGAGTTAACAAAAAAAATTCTTTCATCACTTAAAGAAAGCCAAAATGTAATTTATCGGTCCTCTTGGTTAGTGGCCAACCATTCACTTCTCAGTGAGTATGCATTTAAAAAAGATTTTAAAGATTTTTCAGTTATTAAAAAACTAACAAAGGAAATAAAAAATATTGAAAACTTAAACTCTTTATACTTATTAACGATAGCAGATATCTCTGCAGTTAATCAGGGTTTGTGGACAGATTGGAAAGCACTTGTGTTAGAGAAGATATATAAAATATGTGAAAATGAATTTGCTTATCCTGAAAAGATTAAAACAAACGACGAAAAAATATTTGAAATTAAGAAATCTATTTTAAGTTTCTCAAGAAAGATAAGAACGGATGACCTCCGTTCTTTCTCAAAGATTACCGATCTCAATTATTGGTTTTTACAATCTAAAAAAGAAATTACTTTTCAAATGGAAAAGTTTTTTAATGGAGATAAAAAAAAACAAGAATTTGGATTTTCGATCCAAAAGTTTGAAAATTCNAATATTTTNGATTTAANTATTGTTACNAATGANAGAGCTAGACTTTTCTTAGATATTATATCTGTTATTGCATCAGAAAAAATATCAATTTTAGAAGCTAGAATATTCACACTAAAAAATAATAACGTAGTAGATACTTTTAAAATTTCTTTTCACGATGAAGGTGAAATTAATCAGAATGAAATNAATTCAAGACTCAAGAAACTAAAAAAAAAAATCGCCAATTTAGAATTTGGAGAACCTGAAAAACTTACACGATCACCAAAACAAAAGAATGTTTTGAAAAGAAAAGCAGATATTTTTATAGATAACAGTAGTTCTACAACTTGTTCAGTATTAGTTGTGNTTACAAATGATAGAGAAAGACTTCTTTATGATTTATCAAATATTTTAATAAAAAATCAGATTATAATTACAATGGCAAAGATCTCTACAAACGGTGATTACGTTGAAGATAGTTTTTATATAAAAAATAAGTTGAATTTAAAAATTTTGAAAAAGAGTGTCATTAACTCATTGATTAAAGAAATAAAAATAAAACTCGAGGAATATTAGAATGTTTATTAAGGCTATTTCTACTTTGAGTTCGTTAACTTTTTTAAGCAGGATACTTGGTTATGTTAGAGATTTATTGATAGCACGAATAATTGGTGCAGGAATGATATCTGATGCTTTTTTTGTAGCATTTAAATTACCAAACCTTTTTAGAAGAGTATTTGCTGAAGGGGCAATGAATTCTGCATTTATTCCTGTTGTTTCTGGAATTTTTTCAAATTCTGGACGAATTGAGTCAGATAAGTTTTTTTCTAAAGTTTTTTCCCTTTTATTAAANACACTTTTTTTTATCTTAGTCATAATTGAAATTTTTATGCCGTTTGTTATTTCAATTATTGCTCCTGGTTTTGAAGATGACCCTTTAAAAAAAGAACTGGCTGTACAATATTCCCAACTAGCATTTCCTTTTGTTTTTTTTATTTGCCTAACTTCATTAGTTGGATCGTATCTTAATACTCTTGGTAAGTTTGCAGCTATGGCATTCACACCAATTATTTTAAATTTATGTTTAATCAGCGTTTTGATGTTCTTATCTGGTGAGATTTCTGAAAAGGAGAATATCACAAAAATTTTAAGTTTATCAATTTCAGTTGCTGGTTTTATTCAGCTTGTATGGCTTTTATTTAATCTCAAGATAAATTCAGTGCGTTTAAGAATTCATTTCAAAGAACTATCTAATTTTGTAAAATTTGATTCAGATTCTAAAAGACTTTTCCAACTTTTTATTCCTGCTTTGGTTGGAAATGGGGTATATCAAATAAATTTATTGATAGATATGATTTTAGCCTCAACCTTACCAGACGGTTCAATCTCTTATCTTTATTATGCAGATAGAGTTAACCAACTTCCTCTAGGTGTATTTGGAATTGCAATCAGCACGGCATTGCTTCCAGTTTTGTCCAAGAAGATCAAAGAAAAAAAATTTGAAGAATCAAATATACATATTTCTAACTCGATAAAGATTAGTTTTCTTTTATCAATTCCAGCAACAATGGGAATTATTATTTTATCAAATGAGATCGTAAATTTTTTATTTTTAAGGGGAGAATTTACGCTTTCAGACTCGATCTTAACCTCAAAGGCTCTTTTGGTATTAAGTCTAGGATTACCGGCTTTTATTTTAATCAAAGTTTTGGTGACACCTTTTTTTGCGAGCGAGGATACCAAGACCCCAGTATATGTTTCTTTAATATGCATGTTTATAAATCTGATTTTAAACCTTATTTTGATAGGACCATACCAGCATATAGGCTTAGTCATAGCAACAACAATTTCTGCTTGGATTAATGTAATTTTACTTTTTTTTCTTCTAAATAAAAAAAAAATTATTACATTCGAGACAAACATAATTTCAGTAATCTTAAAATCAATTATGTGTAGTTTGATAATGGCAATCTTGATTTCTAATTTTATAGATTTAAACATATTGTCTAATGAAAAATATTTTTTTATTAGCAAAAGCTCTCTGATGCTCCTCTTTACTATTTTTTGTGCTATTATTGTTTATGGTTTGCTTATATATTTTTCCAATAAAAGGGATTTAAAGTTATTATGGAAAAGCAAAATTCAGTAAATCATTTAGTTTTTTCTGGTGTACAACCAACCGGCAACCTTCATTTAGGAAATTATTTAGGTGCAATTAAAAACTGGGTAAATCTTCAAAAAAATATGAATTGTATTTTTTGTATAGTTGATCTTCATGCGATTACAGTACCCGATAACAGAAAAAATTTGCAAAAAAACACAGAGGAAGTTCTAGCAGCTTATATTGCCTCGGGAATCAATCCAGACAAAAGTATTATTTTTTCTCAATCGAGTGTTGTTGCCCATTGTGAATTAGCATGGATTTTAAGCTGTCATACTCCTATTGGTTGGTTAAATAGGATGACGCAATTCAAAGATAAGGCAGGAAAAAACAAAGAAAAGGCCCCATTGGGTCTTTATTCCTATCCTGTTTTGATGGCTGCGGATATCCTACTATATAAGTCCATGTATGTACCTGTTGGAGAAGATCAGAAACAGCACCTTGAGCTATGTCGAGATATTGCTCAGAGTTTTAACCGGTTCTATAATATAGATTTCTTCCCTATACCAGAACCAATAATTACTGGAAATGCAACCAGGGTTATGAGCTTAAGAGATGGAACCAACAAAATGAGCAAATCCGATCCTTCAGATTTCTCGCGTATAAACCTTACTGACTCTAGTAAAGAAATTGAAAAAAAAATTCTAAAAGCTAAGACTGATTCGGGTGATTTTCCTGGGACACTTGAAGAATTAGAAAAGAGACCAGAAATTAATAATTTGACGAATATAATGGCGGCTTTTACCGATGATGAAAAAAAAAATATAATTAAAAATTATTCTGGACAGAATTTTAAATCTTTCAAAGAGGACTTATCAATTATAGTCGTTGAAAGGCTATCGAAAATTTCTGAAGACTTAAAAAAAATATTAAAGGACAGGTCATATATTAATTCCGTCCTAAGTAATGGTGTAAAAAAAGCTAATGAAATAGCTTCATGTAATATTCGGCAAATAAAACAAATAATTGGTTTTGCGGAAAAATGAGTTTTTACCTTCCCATAGCTGAGATACAAATTAATATTTTGCTTATTTTGTTTTTTGGATTTGTTGTTGGTTTTATGTCTGGATTGTTTGGTGTAGGAGGGGGTTTTTTGATGACCCCATTATTAATTTTTATGGGAATACCGCCTTCAACTGCTGTTGGAACCGAAGCTGTTCAAATACTAGGTTCATCAGTTTCGGGAGCAGTTGCACATGGAAAAAGAAAAAATATAGACTTTGAAATAGGTGCATTTCTTCTTGTTGGAGGAGTATTTGGTTCTACGGTTGGAGTCATTGTTTTTAACTTTCTAAAAGAATCAGGTAACATTGATTTAATTATAAATATTTTGTACGTTATATTTTTGGCTACTATTGGTATTTTAATGCTAATTGAAAGTACTTTATCAATATTTAGAAAGCCAAACATCAAATCGGAAAGAAAAAAGTATAAAAGAACTTTTTTGGACTATTTTCCAATGAAGTTGAGATTTAGACACTCTAAGATATACATTTCAATTTATTTACCCATTTCAGTAGGAATTTTAGTAGGATTTTTATCAGCTCTAATGGGTGTTGGCGGTGGGTTCATAATGGTTCCAGCAATGATTTACCTTTTTAGAATGAGTACAGTTTCGGCAATTGGCACATCACTATTTCAAATTGTTTTTGTAACTCTCAACGTCTCAATTCTACAGGCCACATACAATCAATCGGTAGATCTTATATTGGCCATTTTTTTATTAATTGGAGGTGTCTTAGGGGCACAATATGGGTCAAAATTTACATCAAGATTTAAGGGGGAACAAATCAGAGTTTTGTTGGCAGTTATTGTAATGATTGTATGTTTTAAAATGGGTTTAGAGCTAGTAAGTGAACCTTCAATTAACTCAAGAATTATCATACAGGATACAAATGATAATTAAATTTATATTTTTGTCACTAGTTTTTTTCAATGCAGATTTAAATTCTGAAGTTTTAACTTTTGATATTTCAGAAAAAGAGATAAGAATATCAGATAAGAAAAACACCCCCGATTTCATTGTTTATGGTTTCTCAAACTTTAAAGATTCTATTGTATTGAAAATAAAGGGTCCTACTCAAAAAGTAATTCTCCAGAAAAAAAAGAAAATTTTTAATATGTGGACTTGGAGTAAAACAGGTGAATTTTCTTACCCTGGATTATCTCATTATTATTCAAATAATGTTAGTGATGAAATTGATTTTGAAATAAAAAAAGACTTGGTTGATAATATCAAGTTAATTGGAAAGGACGATGATAATCTTAAAAAAGAACTCATTGAAAAAAAAAGGTCAATTGATCTTTTTTTAATTAAAAATGATTCATTTAAAAAAATCAATAAAGAAATCCCTAGCTTTTTTAAAGTTCCAGTGTTTCTTCCAAAAAATTCACCTGAGGGCGATTATGAGGTAAGTATGAGCATTGTAAATAAAACAAATGCTTACGAGACAAACAAACAAAAGATAATAATAAAAAAACCTGGTGTCAGTTCATTTGTGTATAAAATGGCACACAATTTTTCTTTTATATATGCTGTTTTTTCTGTTATAATTGCAATAAGCTTTGGGCTTCTCGCGGGGGTTTTATTCAGGAAATCATAAATGGTAGAGAAAGAATATAATTTTTTGGTAATTTTGGATGATTCTGATGAAATGTTTAAAGCTTTAAAATACGCTGCACTTCGTTCAAATAGGACAGGTGGCAGAGTAATCTTGTTATATACATTTGAAACGTTAGACTTCAGTCACTGGAAAGCTGTTGAGGATATCGCTGAAGTTGAATCTAGAGATTATGCAAAATTAAAGATTAAGGATTATGAAAATTACCTCATGAGATATACAGATAAAGAACCAAAAAAATATATTATGAAGGGCGATAGGATTGAATGTATTATAGATTTTTTATCATCCAACAAATTTATATCTAACTTTGTTTTATCTGCATCACCAAGTAGCTCTGGTCCCGGTCAACTAATAACTGCCTTTACAGGTAAACACCGTTCCAAAATTAAAGTCCCATTGACCATAATACCATCTCATTTGAGTGAAGAAGAAATTGACAACCTATCTTAATTTAACTATTTTATAAATATGTTTATTCAAACTGAAATTACTCCAAACCCAAATACACTTAAATTTGTGCCTGGAAGAAAACTCCTAGAAAAAGGCACCTTGGAATTTAAATCTTTTAAGGATGCTGAAAATTTTGAATTAGCCAAAGATTTATTTCAGGAGGGTTATGTTACCAATGTTTTTATAGGTAATGATTTTTTATCAATCACGAAATCAGATGAATTTGATTGGGAATCAATAAAGCCAAATGTGCTGTCAATAATTACGGATTATCTTATTAAAAATAAAACGATAGATTTTACCAAGACTAAGGCTTCTAATGTTGAAAAGGAAATCAAATACTCTGAAAAAGAAAAAGAAATTATTGATCAAATTGAAGAACTTTTAGACCAGCGGATTAAACCAGCAGTTGCACAAGATGGTGGAGATATAAATTTTGTTAGATACGATTCAGGCGTAGTCTTTTTAGAAATGAGAGGTGCATGTTCAGGTTGTCCAAGTTCTGTCCTAACACTGAAATCAGGAATTGAAAATATGTTGAAATACTACATACCAGAAATTGTTTCAGTTGAAGCTGTTAATGGCTGAAAAACCAAACCAAAAAAACTTATTATTCTTTTTAGTTTCTGTAATATTTTTAAATTTATCCATAGGCTTTTATAATAGTGTTTCAAAAAAAGCTCTGATTCAGTCAGATCAAGTAAACTTCAGTGTGATGGATAAAAGTATTGAATTAGAAAATACAAGTCTAAACCAAATTGATTTTATTAACGAGGCTGATGAAATGTTGGGAGTATTCAAAAAACATAACTTTTCCATTGAGTCCTTCATAAATAATGAAACAAGTGATTTAATTATTTTTTCCTCTCTACCGAAAGACTTTATGGAAATTCAACCAATAAAAAAAAGAAAAGATTTATTTATTAAAACTTTAGTCCCAATTATCTTCATGGAAAATAAAAAAATTTTAGAAGACAGACAAAGAATACTCGAATGGTGGAGAGAATCGGAAGGAGATGTTTATTCTAAAGATTTCTGGCCTTCATGGCTTTTTGAGCTAAGTGAAAGTTATGATTCTGATGAAAATAATCTAGGAAATTTATTGATGAAGGTTGATGTTGTCCCAATTTCACTTGCACTCGCTCAGGCCGCAATTGAGAGTGGTTGGGGAAGCTCAAGATATCTGAGAGAAGGGAATGCTATATACGGACAATATACATACGATGAAGATATAGGAATTGTACCTAAGCAAAGAGATAGCGATAAAAAGTTTCTTGTTAGAAAATTTAATTCACTCTCCGATGCTACAAGATCATATCTAAAAAATCTTAACACGCATAGAGCATATATCGATTTTAGAAATCAAAGAAGAAATTTAAGAATGAGCGGTGATACTCTGTCAGGTGGCGAACTTGCGACATATCTTACCAATTATTCAGAGAGAAAGAATGATTACGTTAAAGATTTAAAAAATTTAATTAATACGAATAACTTTATGAAATTTGACTCTACTAATTTTTAGTNTTTTAGTCTTGGCCTTACAAAAAAAGAAGTTCCAAACCAGTAAATTTCTCTGCGATTATTGTAGTTTTTTATCAAAGTGCAGTTTAGCCTGTAGTTTCTTCCAATANCAAGTTTTTTCAGTTGAAGATGCACNACATNATTATTANTTTCTTTNATCAANTCAGAGCTATTATTGGAGAAACAATTAATATTTTCTGATTTAAAATTGGTTAAAAAACTCACATCTATTCGATTGGAAAAAATTTCTCTGTCAATAGGAGAAAAATTCTGTGGTTCCAGCGATTTTGTTTCGACGATAGTTTTAAACCTCTTAAGATCTCCATAGTTATTGTTTATAGGGAACCTTTGCAACGAAAATTGNTCATGCATAATACTTATGGGTCCAGAATCTTGAGAAAAGGCAAGCTTAAATCCCATTTCTTTAATCAAGTTTTTTTTTTCCTCAGAGTACTCACCATATGGATATGAAAATATCGTAGGAACTACTCCAAGATTGTTTTTTAATTCCACTTGAGTTTTTTCAATGGTGTGACGTGCATCTTTTATTGAAAGATTCAGCAAACTTTTGTGATCATGTGAATGATTAAAAATTTCNCCTTTATTATTAATAAGCTCTTTAAGCATATCCCAACTCATAAAATCGGAGTTATGGGAATTACTCACATATTTTGTTGAAACAAAAACACTAAAAGGAAAGTTAAGTTCTTTTAAAATCGAAAATGCGTTTGTATACACACTTTTAAAACCATCATCAATGGTAATTAATACAGCTTTTTTTGGTATTGGTTTGTTATTTTCAAAAATATCAATCAAGTTAGAAAGCGGTAGGACATTAAACTTATTCTCTTTCAAATAATTCATTTGCTTTGCGAATAATTCTTTGTTTATATTTGTTGAAGGATGTTCTGGTTGCCCGAATCTGTGGTACATTAATACAACTGCCGAATTTTCCTTTGAAAATGAAATACTTGAGAGAAGTATAATTATAACAATAAGTAATGATTTCATTAATTATCAGAATTATTGATTATGGGATATTTTTTTGAATTAAATAATTGATAATGCCACCACTCGTTTCTAAAAAAATCCCAACCTGCGTCAGTCATAATACCCAATAAAATCATTCGATTTTTATAAGCCTTCTCAGAAATATCTAAATTTCCGTGATATGAAAGTTTGCTGAATTCGTCAAAATCCGTTCCCATGTCAAGTTGTTCACCGTCAAAAGTTGTAAGAGTTAAATCAATAGCTACCCCTCTAGAATGAGGTGAACCTTTTGACGGAGGAACTATGAAATTCGGATCAGGGTAATAATCCCAGAGTTTTTTTTGCACAAAAACAGGACGGTAAGCATCAAAAATTTTCAATCTGAAATTTAGTTTTTTAGCAATATTTGATGCTAATTCAAGATGCTCGTATGCAATTTTATGTATAAGACAAGTTTGATTAGATAAAATCTTTTTTTGAGTAAAATTATCTGAACTTGAGTACTTGAGATCAATCAGTACATTAAGCTTAGATGTTTTTACTTCGACTAAATCTTGATTCATAGTTTAAATAATTTAGCATTATCAGTTTTTTGTTCAAGAAATTCTGTGGGATAGTCAAAGAATAATGATGATGCTGAGAAATTAAATTCATTAGCAGTTTAATTTACATTTAATAAGTTCTATGCTGTAAGATATAACTCAAACAATTATGGAAAAATATTTTCTAGCATTTATGGCTTTTATTCCTATTCTATCAGCAGGAATTTTACTTGTTGGTTTGAGAATTCAAGCAAAATTTGCAATGCCTGTTGTTTTTATAATTACATGTTTGATTGGCTACTTGTTATGGGGGATGAGCCTACAAAGAATCTTTGCATCATCCTTACAAGGACTGGTAATTACACTCGGAATATTGTGGATAATTTTTGGAGCCATACTTCTTCTTAATACTCTTAGGCATTCTGGAGGGATTGATACTATTAAAAAAGGGTTTTCTAATATTAGTTCGGATAGGCGAGTTCAAGTGATTTTAATTGCATGGCTTTTTGGTTGTTTTATTGAGGGGGCATCTGGATTTGGAACACCAGCCGCAGTCACCGCCCCATTAATGGTAGCGGTTGGATTTCCTGCTTTAGCAGCGGTAGTTTTCGGAATGATGATTCAATCAACACCTGTTTCATTTGGAGCCGTGGGAACCCCTCTTATAGTTGGGGTCCAAAGCGGTTTAGAGAAAGAAAAATTAAGTGAACAACTAATTTCAGTAGGTTCTGAGTGGGATTCATTTTTTCATTTGGTAGTATCAGAAGTAGCCATAATCCATTCTTTGTGTGGTACTTTTATGCCACTTCTTTTGGTTATGATAATGACGAGATTTTTTGGGAAAAATAAAAGCTGGACAGAGGGCTTATCAATTTTTTATTTCGCAATTTTTGCTTCATTTAGCTTTACAATTCCATATTTTTTAGCAGCGTTTTACATTGGTCCAGAATTCCCTTCAATAATAGGAGGTCTGTTTGGTTTAATGTTAGTAAGTTTTGCAATAAAAAAAAAATTTCTGTTACCAAAAGATTCTTGGGACTTTATGCCAAGAAAAAATTGGCCAAAGATGTGGATGGGAAGTTTCGAAGATTCAAAGAAAAAACAAGAAAATAAAGTAAGTCCTATTCTGGCATGGAGTCCATATTTACTTCTAGCATTTTTATTAATCGTATCGCGAACATACGATCCAGTACAATCTTTTCTAAAATCCATAAGTTTAAATTTTTCAAATATTCTTAGCGAAGAAAAAATAAATGCTAGTTTTCAAATTCTATACTTACCCGGAGGTATCCTTGTACTAACAAGTATGATTACTTTCATGCTGCATCGTATGAAATTAAGTGACATGTTTAAAGCTACTAGCCAATCAACAAAAACATTATTCGGAGCAGGATTTGTTCTTATGTTTACAGTTCCACTTGTTCGAATTATGATAAATTCTGGGACAAACTATAATGGAATAGTAAGCATGCCAGTAGCTATGGCGGAGGGAGTATCAAATATTATGGGACAAATTTACCCATTGTTTGCACCATCGATTGGAGCAATTGGTGCTTTCTTGGCAGGATCGAATACTGTTAGTAATTTAATGTTAAGTCAGTTTCAATTTGAAACTGCAACCTTACTAAACATGTCGGGTGCATTAATGGTTGCAGCACAAAGTGTAGGAGCTGCTGCAGGAAACATGATTGCAATTCATAACGTGGTTGCTGCTTCTGCAACGGTTGGATTACTTGGGAAAGAAGGCATTACATTAAGGATAACTATTATTCCAACAATCTTTTATGTTTTTTTTTCGGGTATAATCACATTAATATTATTGAAATTTTTTAGTATGAACGATCCATTTATGGGTGGATGAACTTTAAAAAAATTGATTAAATTTAATTTTAAAAAAACATTGAGATCATAGAATGTATTCGCTTTCAATTTTTTGTTCATCAAAAAAAGTATCTTTGGCTATTTATAAAAATTTAGAGTTAAAGAAATTTTTAAAAGGTCAATATCACAAAAACTCCAATGAAATTTTGCTATTATTAACTAAGCGAATTTCTAAAACATCTGATTTTAGTCAATTATCAAAAATATTTTTTTCTACAGGTCCTGGAAGTTTTACTTCTATAAGAGCAATAAAATCATTATCCCAGGGAATTAGCTTATCACAGGGATGTAGGCTTGAAGCAACNGATAATTTTGAAATTTTTTTAAATTTACTTAAAGANAGGACTGGCAAGTTTTTAATTTTTTTTCAAGTNAGTTTATATACNTATTCATTTAGACTTTACAAAATATCAAGGTTGGGAGTTAATCCGCTATCAAAACTAAAGTTTGGAAGTATTGAGAAATTAAAGGATTGTTATTTAAATATTAAATCAAAAGATGATTTGAAACTTGTTTCAGATTGTAAATATATAAAAAAAAATTTTGATTTCTTTGAGAAAGAAGAGTTAGACATTTTTGAAATCGATGCTAAAAGTTTAGCCTTGGCTTGTATGAACGGTAAGGCAAATAAAAACCTAAATATTCTTTATCATCACACTTATTATGAAAAATCATGAAATAAAAGAAATGCATTGTCATCATTCGAGGGATGTATATGAACTTCAGATAAAAAATAAATTAGAATTTGGAACAAACATTTGGACTGAATATGAAATTATTAATCTTATAAGGAANAAAAACACTTTTTGTAAAGTTAGCTATCTAAAAGAAAAAATTAGTGGCTTCTGTATCTTCTCGGCAAGTCAAGACGTATTAGAATTATATATAATTTTTGTGGGTCCTGATTTTAGAAATAAAGGNATCGCTAAAAATTTTNTTTTTCAAGCCAAACAATATGCAAAAAAAAATCTTTTTAAAAAGATATTGTTAGAAGTAAATGAAAACAATAGAAATGCTATTTCTCTGTATAGAAAACAAAACTTTTTGCTATTTGGAAGACGAAAGAANTATTATTTAATAAAAAAAAAATTTTATGACGCTTTTTTAATGCAATTCGAGATCTAATCTTTTAAATTTATTTCATATATTTGATCACCAATCTTTTTTGACTTTAATTTATAGCTAGCTTTTAAAGTTTGCACCAGAGAGTCGTGATTTTCAGAACCTTTGATTAAAATAGTTTTGGTTTTAACACTTGAAAATTTTTTAAGAAACTCTTTGGCTTTTATAAATGCTATCGGACACTTGTATGAGGTNATATCTAAAATTTTTTTTTTCATTTTTTAATACTATTATGTTATAAAATAATTTTTATTTAAAATGAAATAATATTAAATATGTAATATTTCGGTATTACTTTATAGTAGATAACAAATCGATGGATAATTTGATTGAAAAAATTACGAAACTTGGACTCAAGATGACTGAGCAAAGAAAAACAATCGTAAAAGTACTTTCAGACTCTGTAGATCATCCAGATGTTGAGGCAGTGCATAAAAGAGCATCTTCGATAGATAAGAGAATAGGAATAGCTACTGTATATAGAACAATAAAACTTTTTGAAGAAAATAACCTTCTTGAAAAACACGAATTTAAAGGCTTCAGCTCAAGGTACGAAACAGTTAGAGAAAATCATCATCATCTAATAGATATCAGAACTGGAGAAGTTAAAGAATTTAAGAATCCTTTCATTGATGCTATGCAAAAGCAAATGGCCAAAGAATTAGGCTATGATTTGGTGGACTACAGATTGGAAATTTATGCCACTCCATCAAAAAAATAGTGAAATGAAATAATTTTAAATGNAAGANAATTTNAGCTATGACATCAATTTTCTCTAAAGTTAGTAGTGTAGCAAAAAACGCTGTATATTTTCCAAAAAAAAATAAGTTTGAAAGACTAAAAAATGTACGGACAATATTCTCCAAGGTAAGAATTGTTGCAAAAAATGTCATTTATTTGAAGAGACACAAGAATAGAAAAGAATGCAATTTAGGGATACCAAAAAATCGATATATAGAGTTCTCATTTGGTAAATATTTAATAAAAACAATAAACTCCAGAAGCTCACTCTTTGAAAAAGTATTGGAACTCAGGTATAATAGTTTTTTTGGAGATACAGATAAATTTCACGAGGACAATGATGAGTTTGATAATCATTGTGATCATCTCGTTGTAATTGACACTTCTCTTAACAATGAGTTTGTTGTCGGNACCTATAGGTTGCTCTTCAAGCCAAAAAACAGGTCTGATTTTAAATTTTACAGCGAAACAGAATTTAATATTACAAATCTCAAAAGGAAAAATAACAATTTACTAGAAGCTGGTAGATCGTGTGTACTAGAAGGTTACAGAGATGGTAGAATAATAAGGTTACTCTGGCGCGGACTTGCTACATANATATCAAATAATAATGTAGAATTAATTTTTGGGTGTGCAAGTTTTCCCTCTTCAAATTTTTTACAATTCTCTAATCAATTGAATTATTTAAAAACTTTTCATTATCCACCAAATAATTATGTTGTTACACCCCTTGACCATCTCAAGGCAAATTTTAACATAAAAAATATTCCCCTCGAAAAAAGTGAAAAAATTTTTAGAACTCTTCCACCTCTTATAAAAGCTTACATTAGAGCTGGTGCGTGGATAAGTCCGGGTGCTACANTAGACAGAAAGTTTAATACTACGGATGTTTTGATTATCTTGAAAACAGAAAATATTATAAAAAAATATTCCGATCTTGAAATACATAGATAAAATGATGTATTCACCATTTTTATCTTTTTTGAGGCTGTTCCCTTTGATTTTCTGGACTTTATTTTGTTCATTCATGCAAGCCGTTTTTTTACTTTTTGGTAAGAAATACTTTTTTATTTTTTTTAATATTTTTTTCAAAGGTTTGGTGAAAATTTTAAATATAAAACTAAAATTTCATGGCGTTCCAGTCAAAAGAAACGTCCTATATGTGTCTAATCATATTTCATATATTGATATTTTTATTTTAGGTTCCTGTTTGGAGGGTTTATTTGTAGCCAAGTCTGAAATATCTGGATGGCCATTGATTAATAAACTTTGTCATCTAGGTGGTACAATCTTTATTGATAGAGAAAAAAGGCTAAATGTTAGACACCAGGCTGAAATCATTAATTCAAATATATGTTCAGGCAATAACATAATTCTTTTTCCTGAAGGCACATCAAGTGATGGCAAACAAGTATTACCCTTTAAATCATCTCTTTTTTCACCTATCGAGTCGAAAACNAAGAAGAAGTGTTTCCTTCAGTCTATTTCGTTGACTTACAGCAAATTAGATAATCTCCCACTCGATACAAAATTTTTGCCATTTTTAGCATGGTATGGAAGAATGGACTTAATTTCACATGCATGGAAATTTTTGGGTTTAGGAGAATGCGAAGTAATTGTTAATTTTAATAAAGAAAAAAATTTTAAGGAGTTCAAAAATAGAAAGGAAGCTGCAAAATTCTGTTTTAATACTATTTCTGAGCAATTGTCGGAGAATAAAAAATCAGTTGAGATAAAAGACAAAATAAAACTATATGAATTTAAATACTTGTAATACAGAAAAAAGTATTTAATTATCTAAGTTTATGAATCAGACTTTTTATATNAAAACGTATGGTTGTCAAATGAATCAGTATGATTCTGAGAAGATTAATCANTTNCTAANAAATATTGGATTCGAANAAACCAATGATATAGAGAACTCAGACCTAGCTATACTTAACACNTGTCATATAAGAGAAAGGGCAAGTGAAAAAATGTATTCAGATTTAGGCAGACTATCAAAATTCAAAGAAAATAAAGAAATTAATGGTAGAAAAATGCAAATAATTGTAACTGGTTGTGTTGCTCAAGCAGAAGCAGATGAAATTTTAAAAAGAAGTAAATCTGTTGATTTTGTTCTTGGCCCACAAAATTTTCACGTTCTTCCAGATATTCTCAAAAAGGAAAGAAAAANGTTCAATAATTTTCTCCCCGATGAAAAATTTAAATCACTGGCTCAATTGAAAACGGACTCTAAAAATGTTTCAAAGATGGTAACTATACAAGAAGGATGTGATAAATTTTGTTCATTTTGTGTGGTTCCTTACACAAGAGGGGCGGAGTACTCACGTTCGATAGAACAAATAAATGCAGAAGTAATAAATCTATCAAAGTCCGGAGCTAGGGAGGTGACCCTATTAGGGCAAAATGTAAGTTCTTACTCATCAAAAATCTTTTCGGAAAAAAAGAATAAAAAGGTAGGGATCAGTTTTTTACTCAGAGTTTTATCTAAAATAAAGGATATAAAAAGATTGAGGTATGTTACATCTCATCCTAATGATATTGGAGATGATTTGATTTATGAGCACAAGTTAAATACAAAACTTATGCCTTTTTTACATCTTCCAATTCAATCAGGTTCTAACAAAATCCTAAAAGAAATGAATAGAAAACATACAAGAGAATTTTATATTGAACTGATAAAAAAAATTCGTTTTCATGTACCCGAGATAGCGTTTTCTTCAGACTTTATTGTTGGTTATCCTGGTGAAAATAANAGGGATTTTGAAATGACTTTAGACCTGATTGACACTGTACGTTTTGCAAGCTCATATTCATTTAAGTATTCACCTCGTCCAGGCACTAAATCGTCGCTAATAAAAAATAACATCTCTGAGGAAACTTCAAGTGCACGATTAAAGAAATTGCAAGAAGTTCTCAATCTTCATCAAAAAGAATTTAATGAAAAATTTATCGGTAAAACAGTAGAAATTTTAATTAATTCAAGAGGAAGAAAGGATTGCCAATTTACTGGAAGAACTCCCCATCTTCAACCTGTCCATGTTTTCTCTAAGAGAAATATTATTGGGGAATTGATGATGGTTAAAATTGAAAGTTTGACCTCNTATTCATTTCATGGAAAAATTCTCAATTAATGCTATCTCCTAAGAAAAAAGCTTCAGATTCACAAAGTGTTACAATATCATTTGATGATAACTTGGTTTTACCTGTCATCTTTGGTGAACATGACAAAAATTTAAAAACTATTGAACAAGAGCTTGGTATAGTAATTTTACCTAGAGGAAATTTTCTCAAAATCGTTGGAAATAAAACTGTTATTAAATTAGCAAAAAATGTTCTTGAACAACTTTACAATCTAGCATGTAAAAGTAATAATATTGGAACTGGGGAAATAATAGGGACNATAAATATTTTAAAAAATAAAACTACAAACCATGGGGCAACTGATATCGACGATGTAAATTCATTTTCTATTTCTGCTGGAAAGAAAATCATCAAACCAAGGTCTAGTAAACAATTAGATTATTTTGAGCTTGTAAAAAAAAAGCAAATGGTGTTTTGTTGCGGTCCTGCTGGAACAGGAAAAACATACTTAGCAGTTGCCTTTGCAGTGTCAATGTTGAAAACAGGACAAATAGATAAAATAATTCTTTCAAGNCCAGCAGTTGAAGCTGGTGAGAGGCTNGGATTTCTTCCTGGTGATCTTAAAGAAAAAATAGATCCCTATCTGCGACCTATTTATGATGCACTTAATGATATGCTTTCCTTTTCTGAGGTTCTGAAAAAAATAGAGTCCGGAACAATTGAAATTGCTCCACTTGCTTTTATGAGAGGAAGAACACTTTCAAATGCATTTATAATCTTAGATGAATCTCAAAATACTACCCCTATTCAAATGAAAATGTTTCTTACCAGATTAGGTGAGGATTCGAAAATGATAATTAATGGAGATTTATCTCAAGTTGACTTGCCGTCAGGTACTAANTCAGGTCTTCGAGAGTCCATAACTATTCTTAAGGATGTAAAAGATATTGGATTTATAAATTTTACTGACCAAGATGTTGTAAGAAATCCTCTTGTTTCAAAGATTGTTTCTAAATATGAAGAATTTGAAAAAACAGAGGGTGTAGGAAAAAGATATTTCTAGATCTTNGTTACATAATGATAGACATTTTAGTTAAAAAAGACCTAGGTTTTCAAATACCAGAAATAAAAAAGATAATTAAACGAGTCGTTGCAAAAACATTTGAAGAGTTAAATATTTCAAAAAAAGATAAATTATATTATCTTTCTGTTTTTTTAACCGATAATTCTGAAATAGCAGAATTAAACAAAAAATATGCAAAGAAAAATAAAGCTACAAATGTTCTATCTTTTCCGCAAAATATTTTATTGGTATCGAATGCAGAAAAATCTACAATTCTTTTAGGTGATATAGTTTTATCTTTAGAAATGATAAGGTTTGAATGTACAAAACAAAATAAAACTTTTGAAAACCATCTTTCGCACATGACTCTTCATGGTTTGCTTCATCTGTATGGGTTTACNCACAATGATACAGATGACTCNGAGANGATGGAAAAAGTTGAACAAACTATTCTTTCCAAAATTTNAATTCTTAATCCTGTAACTACAAAAAATGCTGAAAAAAATAATTTCTAAGTTAAAGAGTAAATTAGGTTTCGAAAGACAAGGAAACATTCAGGAGGTTCTTGAGGATCTGATAGAGGACAATGAATCCAAGGATAAGAGGATTGATGATAGAACAAAAAAAATTTTCAAAAATGTTATAGATGTTGATGATAAATGTATTGAAGATATTATGGTACCTCGTGCAGATATCGACGCAGTTTCAGAAGATGTCGATTTGAATGAAATCGTTACCTTCATAGACACGACAAAACACTCAAGAATTCCAGTTTATCAAAGTGACCTAGATAAAGTTACTGGAATGATACATATAAGAGATTTATTTCAACATTTGAATAAAAACGGAAAAGTCAATAAAAAGACTAAGGTAATAAAGAAATTGATGAGAAAAATACTGTTTTCGTCTCCTTCGATGAAAATTCTAGACTTGTTATTAAAAATGAGATCAGAGAGAATTCATATGTCTATAGTTATTGACGAATTTGGAGGAACAAATGGACTTGTTACAATTGAAGATCTTGTTGAAGAGATCGTTGGAGAAATCAAAGATGAGCACGATTTTGAGCAAGTTCCTGAAATTAAAAGAGTATCAAAAAATAGTTTTGAGGTGTCTGCGAGAGTAACAATAGAAGAATTTGAAGAAAAAGTTGGTAAATTTATAAAGAGNNCTGAAAGAGAAGAAGCTGATACACTCGGTGGNTTAGTTTTTTATTTAGTTGGGAGAATACCAGAAAGAGGNGAAGTAATATCACATTCAAGTGGNACTGAATTNAGCATAATAGATGCAGATACTAGAAGGATTAAGAAAATGTTAATAACGTTAAAATAATGTTTNCAAAATCGATCCTTCTTTTCTTAGCTATCTTTTCAGGATTATCTTCAACCTTTCTTNNTCTAGTTCCTATTACAATTCTTTCTTTCACATTTTTAATTAAGCTTGTCGAAAATGAAAAAAATCTAAAGAATATTTTTTTTTTAGGATGGCTATTCGGATTTGGTTTTTTTTTAGGATCAATGCACTGGATTATTTTTCCATTTACGATTTATGAAAAGCATTATATTTTAGTCCCCTTCGTTATATTAATATTTCCAGCAATTTTGGGGATTTTTTTTGCAATTCCTACTGTTACAACCAAACTATCAAACTACTTTATCAAGAAAGAATTCGTTTTTCTAAGGTCGTTTTTTATAAGTTTATTTTTTTTTATTTCAGAAATTGCAAGGTCAAAGTTGTTTGGTGGATTGCCATTTAATCTTCATTCACACATTTGGACTTTTTTTCCGGAATTTATACAAATCTCTAGTTTTATAGGAACTTTTGGTTTAAGTTTTTTAACTATCTATTGGATNATCACNCAAGCAAATTTGTACCAAAAAAGAATTTTTTTTTTCATACCATTTTTTTCACTGCCAATAATTCTTTTGTCATTTACATTTTTCTTAAAACAACATAATCAAAATGAGGCTGATAAATTTGCAAACATAAGAATTGTCCAGCCAAATGTACCACAATCAGAAAAGTGGAACAGAGACTTAATCCCTTCACATATNGAAAAAATACTTTTTTTAAGTCGACAGAATAATCAATTAGATCAAAACGAATACAAAATCCTTGTTTGGCCAGAAGTTGCTATACCTTTTTATTTGAATGAGGAAGATGAATTGTTACGTTACATTCAATCTGAGTTACCACGAAATTCAATACTCATAACTGGTGGACTTCGTAGAAATTTAAATAATAAAAATTTGAAAATATATAACTCCTTTTTTGTTATTGATAAAGACAACATAAAATTCTATGACAAAAAAAAGCTAGTTCCATTTGGTGAATTTATTCCATTAAAAAGATTTTTTGGGTTTAGTAAACTTACTGATGGGTCAACAGACTTTTCTGTAGGAGTAAAAGAACAAAATCTTTCTGTAGATATTGACAATATTACATTGCAAGTGGAGCCTTCGATATGCTTTGAGTCAATTTTTCAGTCATTTCCATTAATATTACCAGATATTTTGATAAATGTTACTAATGATGCTTGGTTTGGCAACACGATTGGTCCTAGACAACATTTGGCNGCATCAATTTTTAGGGCAGTTGAAAAAGGTATCCCCCTAGTAAGATCAGCAAATTCAGGAATTTCAGCCTACATAAACCCCGAAGGTAAAGTAGTTGAAAAAATCAAACTTAATGAGTCAGGATATGTAGATTTAAGAGTAAGTTTAACAAAAAACTTGACTGTCTTTACGAAAAACAAAAATTACATAAATTTGTTATTATTATGCTTTTTACTTTTATTGTCGGTAGTTGCGGATTTTTTAAATAAAAGAAAATTTAATTGAAAAAAAAANATACTTAATCTATTAATACTTCCTAATGACAAAATTATTAAANGAATATTTATTTACCAGTGAATCAGTTTCTGAAGGACATCCAGATAAAATATGTGACCAAATTTCAGATTTGATACTTGATATCTATTTGAATGCTGATAANGATGCAAGGGTTGCTTGTGAGACACTTGTGACAACAAATAAAGTAGTTATTGCTGGGGAGGTTAGGATAAATAAGAATGAAAATATGGTTAATAACGAAATTGTCGATGAAGCAATAAGGAAAAAAATAAAAGAAATAGGATATGAGCAATCCGGTTTTCACTGGAAAAACTTAAATGTTGATAATTTACTTCATAACCAATCAAGTGATATAGCACAAGGGGTAGATAGAGGNCTTAATGAGTCGCTAGGAGCTGGTGATCAAGGAATCATGTTTGGTTATGCTTGTACAGAAACAAAAAATTTTATGCCGGCGCCAATTGAATATTCTCATAGAATTTTAAAATTTCTATCCAAATATAGAAAAGAAAATGATTCTTTTTTNGGTCCTGACTCNAAAAGTCAAGTAACTTTGAAATACGAAAACGATATACCTACGAATGTTGAATCGATTGTTGTTTCGACACAACACCATCCATCTGCTGGGAATTCAGAAATTAGAAATAAGGTACTTGATATAATAGAAGAATCACTNCATGAAGTAAGAATGCCTAGTCGTGACAAAATTTTAATTAATCCAACAGGAAGATTTGTCGTAGGTGGCCCTGATGGTGATGCCGGCTTAACGGGTAGAAAAATAATTGTTGATACCTATGGTGGTGCAGCTCCTCACGGTGGCGGAGCGTTTTCTGGAAAAGATTACACAAAAGTTGATAGATCAGCAGCCTATATAGCCAGATTTTTGGCTAAAAATGTAGTTGCGAGTAAAGTTGCAAAGAAATGCCTTATCCAACTATCATATGCTATCGGAGTATCAAAACCAATTTCAATTTTTTTAAAAGCTGATGATGCTTCAAACGTTGATACAGATAAGTTGATAAAAATTATTTGTGATTATGTTGACCTTTCGCCAGCAGGTATTCGAAAGTTTCTNAAACTTGATGCTCCAATTTATGAAAAAACGGCTACCTACGGTCATTTTGGAAGGAACTTTTCACCCGTTCAGGGGCATTTCTCTTGGGAAGAATTATCTCTTGTTGACATAATTAATCAGAATTATTAATGAGGAATTTTTATGGAAGAAAAATCTCTAGAAGAATTGATGACAGCAAAATAATCGAACTAAAAAATTTTGAGTTTTTTCTAGATAAATCAAAAATTCAATCAAAAATTAGANTCATAAAGAAGAAATTTAATGAGTTTAATTTAGAAATAGGGTTTGGAATGGGCTGTAATCTTATTAATGAGGCAGCAAGTTCAAGAGGAACGTGTTTTCTTGGTTGCGATCCTTTTTTAAATGGTTCAATAAAACTCTTCAAAGCAATCAATGAAACGGGATTGGATAATATCTTTTTTTCTAATCTTGATTTTTATACTTTCGCGGAGTATTTTAAAAAAATAAAATTCAAAAATTTTTTTATTTTATTTCCAGATCCTTGGCCAAAAAATAAACACAAAAAAAGGCGTCTGATTAATAAAAAATTTGTAAAAAAATTAATTACTATGAGCGATGTTGGGTCAAGTATATTCATCTTAACAGATGACAAAGAATATCTATCTCAAATTAATTTTGTTTTTGAGAATGATAATAATTTTAAATTACTTGATAATAATAACAAGTTTTTCTTACCGCAGAAACATCCAACTCATTTTACCAAATATTATAAGAGAGCATCTTCAAGAAACATGAAAATACATTCTCTAATATTTAATTATAAAAATTAAAAAACTAATTACATTTACTTGAGTTTTTGCTAACTATAATTAAAATTAGCAAATTTTTAAGTAAAAGAAAGAGATTAATATTGGAAAGTAACGAAATAACAGATGGGTCATCATTAGATCTGATTGATGTGGCAAAGAATCTAGCCAAGGAAAAAGGAATTAAGGCCAACGAAGTGGTTGAGGCAATGGAGTCTGCGATAGCCAAAGCTGGCCGTACAAAATATGGCTATGATCTTGACATTAGATCAAAGATCGATGAGAAAACGGGAAGGATAGGACTTTTTCGTTATCAAGAAATAGTAAATAATATCAATGAGTTCCCATTAGAAGAAAGAGCTAATAAAATAAATCTCAATGAAATACCAAAGGAAAGTGATTTAGGAATCGGTCAGTTTCTTGTAGAAGAATTGCCTCCACTGGATTTTGGACGGATTGCCGTTCAGACAGCCAAACAGGTCATTTTTCAGAAAGTTAAAGAAGCTGAGAGAATTATGCAATATGACGAATTTAAAGACAAAGTTGGAGAAATTGTAAATGGAATTGTAAAAAGAGTTGAATATGGAAACTTAATAGTAGATCTTGGTAAGGGCGAATCAATTCTGAGAAGAGAGGAACTTCTAAACAGAGAAGTGTTTAGGAGGTCTGATAGAATAAGGGCATATATAACTGACGTAAAATACGATTTAAAAGCACCACAAATTTATCTATCAAGAGCACATAATAATTTTCTTGTTAAACTTTTTTATCAAGAAGTTCCCGAAATTTATGATGGTATCATTGAAGTAAAATCTGTCGCAAGAGATCCAGGAAGCAGGGCTAAAATAGCTGTTTTTACGAAAGAAAAAAGCATTGATCCAGTAGGGGCATGTGTTGGTATGAGAGGAAGTAGAGTACAAGCTGTTGTTAATGAGTTGCAAGGAGAAAAAATAGATATTGTGCTATGGTCTGAAGATGTAGCAACATTTGTCGTTAACGCTCTGGGTCCAGCAGAGGTCGAAAAAGTTGTTATCGAAGAAGAGTTAAAGAAAATTGACGTTATAGTACCTGATGAACAACTTAGTTTAGCAATTGGAAGAAAAGGACAAAATGTAAGGCTAGCAAGTTTATTAACTGGCTGGAATATTGATATACTCACTTCGAGCCAAGAGTCTGAAAGACGAAGCGAAGAATTTAAAACTTTGTCTCAAAATTTTATTCGAAATTTAGATGTAGATGAGGTTATAGCCCACCTGCTTGTAACTGAGGGTTTTAGCAGTATGGAAGAAATCTCTATGGTTTCATCGGAGGAACTTTCTTCAGTCGAAGGGTTTGACGAAAGTCTCTCAAATGAGTTAATAAAAAGAGCCAACTTGCATTTAGAAAAAATAAAAGCCGAACATATTGAGATTTTAAAGAAAGAAGGCACAGATGATTACTTGTTAAATCAGGATTTTCTTTCAACTCATCAACTTTTAAAATTAAATGACAATGGAATTAAAACTCGCGACGATTTAGCTGACCTTTCAAGTGATGAACTAAAAGATATTATCACTGATATCAATATTGAAAAAGCTAATCAGATTATACTTGAATCTAGAAAACATTGGTTTGAAGATGGAAAAAAATAAAGATAAAAAAAAGGAAGAATATTCTGGAAGATTGCAGTTAAAAAAAACATTTAATGCTGGACAAATCAAGCAAAGCTTTTCTCATGGCAGAACTCGATCCGTGTCTGTTGAAGTAAAGAAAAAAAGAACATTAAGTGGATTTAAAACAACCTCAAATAACGAAAACGAAAATCTAGTTAAAAGACCAGAAAATAATATAGATGTAGAAATTCCAAATGAGCAAAATAATAAAATTATTGATGAAGTACATGACACGAATAAAATTGAGGAAGAAAAGCCTGTTAAAGAAGAAAAAAAACAAACATCAAATCAATTTCAAAAAACATCCTCTTCGAAGCCAAATCATGAACAGATAGATTCTGATACAAAAAAAGAATCAAATGAAAGGCAAAAACCTCAAAAGCAATCAAAGCCTGCCAAAAGCTTTGAAGACAGGAGGCAAGGTAAGCTTACAATTTCTCAAGCACTTGACGATGAGAATAACGAAAAAGTGAGGTCACTTGCTGCAATAAAAAGAGCTCGCGAAAAAGCCAAGCTAAGAAATATAGTAAAACCTGAAATTAAAGATAATCTAGACTTCAAAGAAAAGAAAAAAAAAGATGTTATCATTCCAGATTTTATCGCCGTTAATGAGTTAGCTTCCAGAATGGCTGAAAAGTCACCAGCACTAATTAAAGTTCTTATGAAACTTGGTGTTATGGCCACTATAAATCAGACAATCGATGGTGATACTGCTGAGTTAGTTGTGATTGAACTCGGTCATACAGCAAAAAGAGTCAGTGAGTCGGACGTAGAAATTGGATTAAGTGGTGAGGAAGATAAGTTTGATCAACTTCAAACCAGACCGCCAGTGGTTACAATTATGGGTCATGTTGACCATGGAAAAACTTCAATTTTAGATGCTATAAGACAGAAAAAAGTTGCCTTGTCAGAGGCTGGAGGAATTACACAACACATTGGTTCATACATGATAGAAACAAATAAAAATCAGAATATAACTTTTATAGATACTCCTGGGCATGCAGCTTTCAGTCAAATGAGAGCCCGTGGTTCAAATATCACTGATATTATTATACTAGTGGTTGCTGCAGATGACAGCGTCAATGAACAAACAATTGAGGCAATAAGTCATGCAAAGGCTTCAGGTTGCCCGATCATTGTTGCAATAAATAAAATTGACCTTCCTGCAGCAAATCCTGAGAAAGTTGAAACAGATCTGATGAAGCATGAAATAATAAGCGAAAAAATGGGAGGACAAGTACCTTTGGTAAATGTGTCTGCCAAAACAAAGGATGGTCTTGAAGATCTGCTTGACACCATTTCCTTACAGGCTGAAATTCTAGAGCTAAGAGCTAACCCCACTCGAAATGCCGAAGGTACTGTTATTGAGTCAAAAATAGAAAAAGGAAAAGGAACCGTGGTCTCTATTCTTGTTCAAAATGGTCATCTTAAAGTTGGTGATGTGGTGATAGTTGGAAAAGAATGGGGAAAAGTAAGAGCACTTTATGACGACGATGGAGAACGTTTGGAAGAAGCTTTTCCAAGTTATCCTGTTGATTTGTTGGGTCTATCAGGGGCACCTGAATCAGGTGACAAACTGATTGTAGTTGAAAATGAATCTAGGGCGCGCGAAGTAACACAATATAGAGCTAGATCAAAAAGGATAGAAGAAAATGCTTCAATAAAAAGAGCCTCTTTAGAGCAATTAATGCAAAATGTCTCTGAGAAAGAAAAAAAGCCTATTTCAATAATTATTAAAGCAGATGTTCATGGATCGAAAGAAGCNATAGAACAAAGTTTAAAAAAAATAAATTCAGAAAATGTAGATATTAAGATTCCACATACTGGAGTTGGAGAGATAAATGAGTCTGATGTTTCATTAGCAGTTGCCACAAATTCAATAATCTTTGGCTTTAATGTTAGAGCTAATGTTCAGGCAAAGACTCTTTCTAAGCGGGATAATATTTTAATAAAGTATTTTTCTATTATTTACGAAGTAATAGATGAGATTAATAAAATAATTGATGGTTTGACAGAGGATAATCTCATTGAAAAATTGGTTGGNGAAGCGATAATAAAAAAAATCTTTAAAATTTCTGATAATTCAATTGCTGGATGTTTTATTGAGAATGGAAANGTTTTATCTGGTTGCGATGTCAANGTTGTCCGAGATGAAAAAATNATTAACGAAACNGGTATNAAAAGTTTGAGAAGAGAGAAAAATGAAGTAAAAGAAGTNTTAGTAGGCCAAGAATGTGGAATTCAATTAGAAAATTTTAATGATATTTCTGAAGGNGATAANCTGACTTTTTATACTTTGGAAAGAGATGAGAAAAGATAACATTTATCCTGGTAAAACAGCCATAAAAAAGCCAAGATTACAAAAAGCTTCCGAACTTATAAAAAGAACGTTGGCTGAAGTATTGATATCAAGGAACTTTTCAGATTCTAATGGCAATTCCTTTATGATTTTTGTTTCTGAAGTATCACTCTCACCTGATTTAAAAAATGCCAAAGTATTTTTATCAAAATTTAGTAAGTCAAATGATATTTCTGATGAATGTGTTCTTAAAGAAATAAATACTGATTTACCAAAAATATCTAGAGAACTCGCAAGAAAAATTGAATTGAGATTCACTCCAAAATTACATTTTGAGATTGACAAGGTAGGTAAGAATTCTGATAAAGTAGAGCTTCTTCTTAAAAGATTGGACAATATTAATTGATGTCTTGCAAAGAAAAATATAATGGATGGTTGTTTCTAGATAAGCCATTAGGTATTTCATCAAATAAAGTTCTACAGTGTGTAAGAAAAATTTTTAAAAACCAAAAAGCTGGATATGTAGGTACACTTGACCCTTTTGCAACTGGAGTTTTACCAATCGCCATAGGAAATGCTACAAAAACAATAAGTTTAGTCAATTCATGTACCAAAGGATATATATTTTCTATTTTATGGGGTCAAAAGACAACGACTGGAGATTTAGAAGGTAAGGTTGTAAGAGAATGTTCTTTTTTTCCTCAAAAAAGGGTGATTGAGTCAAAATTAGAATGTTTTAAGGGAGAAATTTTTCAGACTCCTCACAGATATTCTTCAAAAAAAATTCATGGAATTAGAGCATATAAGCTAGCTAGAAAAAATATTGAATTTTCGTTGGGGNAAAAAAAAATTTCAATATTTGATTTTAGGTTGTTAAAAATTTTATCTTCAAATTCTGCTGAATTTTTTGTTAAATGCAGTTCAGGAACTTATGTTAGATCACTTTCTGAAGATTTAGCCAGATCTCTTAACACATTGGCAACGGTGTCATCATTAAGAAGGGTAGAGTTTTCGAATTTCAACAAAAAACTTATTTCACTAGATTATTTGATAAGTTTGATGCATAGTGAAAAACTTATTAATGTAATCGAACCTATAAATAGTTTATTTGGTGAAATGAAGGAAATAAATTTTAGAAGAGAACAAGCTAGCTTGATTCTTAATGGATGTTTTGTTAAGACAGATTATNACTTTGCNAGAGAAAATGAGCCGGTTTTTGCTAAATGTTCTGANAACGTGATAGCATTTGGGTATTTATTAAACAAAATATTTTACCCAAAAAAAATACTAAACACTATATAATTAAATATTGAAGGGAAAATATGCTAATGGTTTCAAACACGATTAATAAAGAACAAGATAGTCAAGTATCATCAAAGAACAGTGTTGGTTCTAGTGAAAATCAAATTACTGTTTTTACGGCTAGAATAAAAAATCTCACTGAACACTTAAAAATTAATAAGAAAGATCATAACACAAGGCGAGGCCTAATGAAGCTTGTAGGGAAAAGAAAGAAGTTGCTAAGTTATTTGAAGAAAAAAAACACTAGTAGGTATGATTCTATCATAAAGTCTCTCGGTCTTAGACGCAAAGCCTAATTTAAGGAGACAAAATGTTTGAAATTGTAAATGTTGATTTAGACTGGAAAGGTCTTAATCTTAGATTAGAAACAGGCCTAATGGCGCGACAAGCAGACGGTTCTGTTCTTGCAAAATTGGGTGCAACAGCAGTATTGTGTACTGTTACATCTTCAAAGAGGATTGACCCGAATTTAGATTTTTTTCCGCTTTCAGTTCATTATATTGAAAAGGCATATGCGGCGGGAAAGATTCCTGGAGGATATTTTAAAAGAGAAGGTAGACCCTCNGAGAATGAAATATTAAATTCAAGACTTATCGATAGGCCACTTAGACCTCTTTTTCATAAAAATTTTAAAAACGAAACACAGGTTATTTGCACAGTGATTAATTATGACGGTGAAAATGATCCTGCGATCTGTGCCATGATTGGTTCGTCTGCAGCAGTAACTATAGCTGGACTTCCATTTCTTGGACCTCTNGCGTGTGCAAGAGTTGGGTATTNCGGGGGTGAATATATTTTAAACCCAACTAATGAAGAATTAGAAAATAGTGACTTAGACCTTGTTGTAGCAGGAACTCGTGATGGNGTCTTAATGGTTGAGTCNGAAGCNAAAGAATTACCAGAAGAAATAATGCTCGGTGCTGTAGAATTTGGATTCAAGGAGTTTCAGTGCGTTATTGATAAAATAATTGAACTTGCAGAAAAATCAGCCAAGGATTCATGGGAGGTTCCAGAANTNTTNAAACCAGATTTNTATGATGATTTAGTNANNATNACCAACAAAGAATTAGNACCGATTTATAAAATNAAAGAGAANAAAAAAAGAAATCAAAGTCTTTCTGANGCAAGAGANAANATTATNAACTCTTATAAAAAAGATGATAATGATANCTCNGTAATTTCNTCNATTATTAAAANTGAAGAAAAAAATCTAGTAAGANCCTCCGTACTTTCAACCAGACAAAGAATCGANGGNAGAGATCANAAGACTGTTAGNGATATNGANGTACGAGTTGATTTTCTAAAAAACGTTCATGGTAGTTCACTNTTTACACGNGGTGAGACCCAGGCNCTNGTAACAACNACCCTTGGAACNTCNAATGATGAACAAANCAAAGATACGCTNGATGGAGATAAGAAAGAGAAATTTATGNTACATTANAATTTCCCTCCTTTTTCAGTANNTGAANNTGGNAGAATTGGTTCNACTGGAAGAAGNGAAATNGGNCANGGTNANTTAGCNTGGAGAGCAATNAATNCNNNNTTACCNAGAGGCTGTTGAAACTTTTCCCTACACTGTAAGAGTTGTATCTGAAATTACAGAATCAAATGGTTCGTCCTCAATGGCTACAGTGTGCGGGACATCTCTATCTCTGATGGATGCGGGAGTACCT
>PARR01000028.1 GCA_002711625.1 Rickettsiales bacterium
TATATTCATTGGGGACAAGTGTCCCCAAATTTTTTATGGTATAAAGCAGAGGAATATTTAAATAAAAAAAACGAATTAGACATTTCCATATTTCGAAGTGAATTAGGCTGGAGAGAATTTTCTTACTATCTTCTGTACCATTTTCCAAAAATTCAAAAGGCAAATTTTCAGCAAAAATTTGACAGGCTCCAGTGGAAAAATAAAAATAACAATTTCGAGAGTTGGAAACTTGGAATGACAGGATTTCCAATTGTTGACGCCGGCATGCGAGAGCTTTGGCAAACTGGTTATATGCATAATCGTGTTAGAATGATTGTTGGTTCTTTTTTAACAAAAAATCTTCTTCATCATTGGAAATTAGGAGAGGAATGGTTTTGGGATTGTTTATTTGACGCAGATATGGCAAATAATTCTGCTGGTTGGCAATGGGTAGCTGGAACAGGAGCTGATGCAGCACCATATTTTAGAATTTTTAATCCTGTATCACAAGGACAGAAATTTGATCCCGAAGGAAGATATATTAAAAGATTTGTCCCTGAACTGGAGAAATTACCATTGAAGTTTCTAAATAACCCATGGGAATGTCCAGATGAAATTATCTGTAAATGTGGAGTTATACTTGGTAAAGATTATCCTTATCCAATTGTAGATTTAAAAGAATCTAGAGAACAAGCTTTAATTGAATTTAAAAGACTAAGCAACGTATGAAAAAAGCTTTTGTTATTCTTGGAAACCAGTTATTTAATCCAAAACTCTTTGAGAAATTTAAAGATTCTACTTTTTTTATGGCAGAAGATTATGATTTATGTACTTATTATAAACATCATAAGCACAAAATTTTATATTTCCTATCCTCTATGAGAAGTTTTAGAGATGAAATTAAAAATAAAGGTTTTAATGTTCATTACACAACTATTTCAGATAAAGATTTTAAAAAGCCATATACTGAAAAGTTAGAATTATTTTTAAAGCTAAATAAAGTTAAAAAATTGTACATGTTTGAAATAGAGGATCAAAATTTTGAGAAAAAACTTATTGATTTAGTAACAAGATTGAAAATTGACTTTGAATACATAAAATCTCCAATGTTTCTAACAAGCAGAAATGAATTCAAGGAATATCTTTCAAATACAAAAAAACCTTTTATGGCAAATTTTTACAAAATTCAAAGAGTTAATCAAAATTTATTAATTGATAAAGATAATAAACCATTGGGTGGCAAATGGAGTTTCGATGAAGAAAACAGAAAAAAAATCCCTAAAAATATTAAACTTCCAAAACAGCCAGAATGTAAATTAACAAAACATACGTTAGAACTAAAAAATCAAATTGAAGAATATTTTGTAACTCATGTGGGTTCAACTGAGAATTTTTGGATAGGCACAACAAGAAATGACGCCATACTGTGTTTAAAAAATTTTATTAATAATAAAATTGAATTTTTTGGAGATTACGAAGATGCTGTTGATACAAGAGACAATATTTTATTTCACAGTGCACTAAGTCCGTACTTAAATGTTGGTTTATTAACACCTAATGAAATATTGGAGGCTATAAAACCACTTCAAAAAAAAGTAAAAATTAATTCTTATGAAGGATACATAAGACAGATTATCGGATGGAGAGAATTTATAAGGGGAATATACCAAAACTTTAGCACAGAATTAAAAGAAGGAAATTTTTTTGATCATAAACGTAAAATGAAATCATCTTGGTGGTCTGGAGATACGGGGATTGAACCGCTTGATTATTCGATAAAAAATGCAATCAAATTTGGTTGGACGCATCATATCGAAAGATTAATGATTCAAGCCAATATAATGAACTTATGNGAAATTAAACCTGAATTCATAAATTCATGGTTTATGGAAATGTATATTGATTCATCTGAGTGGGTTATGGAGCCAAATGTTTACGGTATGGGATTGTTTAGCGACGGCGGAATTTTTTCAACCAAGCCATATATATGCGGTTCATCCTATTTCTTAAAAATGATGGATTTTAAAAAAGGTGACTGGTGTCCGATACTTGATGGATTATATTGGCGTTTTATAGATAAAAATAGAGAGTTTTTTCTAAAAAACCCAAGACTTTCAATGATGGTTAGAGTTTATGATAAAATAAAAGAGCCTAGAAAATCTGATATCATCCAAAAAGCTGAAAATTTTATTAAAGAAAACACATTTTCATANTATGCATAAGAAATTAAATTTAGAATCTAAAATTTGTCAGACCTGCAAGAAGCCATTCAAGTGGAGAAAAAAATGGAAATTAAATTGGGCTGATGTGAAGTACTGTTCTCAGAAGTGTAGATTATTNAAGACTGTTANCTGAGTTTAGTATACCTAAGGTANGGTTTTATTTTCCTAAAGTCCTTGAATATTTTTTTAGCCTCGTCATCAGAGACAGCTGGTANAATAATCACCTCATCATTTTTTTNCCAATTAGCAGGAGTTGCTACTNTGTGTTTCGAGGAAAGTTGAATTGAATCCAAAACACGTAAAATTTCGTCAAAGTTTCTACCTGTTGTCATAGGATAAGTTAACATCATCCTAATCTTTTTATCAGGGTCAATGAGAAAAATAGAACGAACTGTTGCGTTTGTAATGGCTGTTCTATCTTCAATTTGATTGTCATCAGCTGGTAACATGTTGTAGAGTTTCGCAATTTCAAGATTTTCGTCTGAGATCATTGGATATAAAACTTTAGCACCTTGTGTCTCTTCAATGTCAATCAGCCATTTTTTGTGACTTTCTAATGGGTCGACACTTAAACCAATTATTTTACAATCCCTTTTTTCAAATTCCTTATTTATTTTAGCCATGTATCCAAGCTCAGTNGTACAAACTGGAGTAAAGTCTTTAGGNTGTGAAAATAATACGCACCATTTATTTCCAACCCAACTATGAAAATTAATTTTACCANCTGTAGTAGACGCCTCAAAATCTGGGGCGATGTCATTTATTCTTAAAGTACTCATAAGTTGAATATATATTAAAAATTAAATAAAAACGATAAAAATTTTCTGCTATATACTTATCTAGTTGTNTAAAGAAATATTATGAAGTTTACGTCATTAAATAATAATCAAGATAATCCTTATTTTATTTATGATCCAAAAAAGTTATCCANAAGTGCATTTTTTTTCTNTAAAGAATTTTCTGGTAAGTGNATATATGCTGTTAAAGCAAANCCACTAAGTTTTGTTTTAAANCAAATAAAAACAAATGGAATAAGNGCATTTGACACCGCATCATTGAATGAAGCTNAGCTTGTAAGAGGNCTTTTCCCNAATGCTGAAATTTTTTTNATGAATCCAGTAAAATCTCCCTTATCTATNNAACAATCTTATTTTAGACTTAATGTAAGGAATTTTGCACTTGATCATGAAGATGAATTAGANAAAATTTTAAAGGCTACAAANTTTGCCAAAGATTTGAGATTACATCTNAGAATAAGNATCTCTAATAACTCTGCGAAGATACCCTTAACAAAGAAATTTGGAGCNAAACACAGCGATGTAGGAAGAATTCTTTCGAAAATAAGAATTTTTTCCAACAAANTTGGAGTTTCATTTCATAATGGCTCTCAATGCATGGAACCAGATTCGTATAAAAAGTCAATGAACCTAATACACGATATAGTTCTTAAAAGTGGAGTTGANATTNAGTACTTTAACATAGGTGGCGGTTTTCCCTCAGAATATACGAATATGAAACCCAAGCCATTAGGAGAATATTTTAGACAAATTAAAAAAACATTTGCAAAATTTAAATTTAAAAATTCAGTGAAACTTTTAGCTGAGCCAGGTCGAGCTATTGTCTCAGATGCTTTTTCATTGGTAGTTAGAGTAGAATTAAGAAAAGGAAGTTTTTTATTTATTAATGACGGAAAATTTGGAAACTTATTTGCTGCCGGCGAACCGGGTTTTTCTTTTCCAGTTAAATTATTAAAAAAAAATAAATCAAATAAGCTTATACCATTTAGTTTCTATGGACCAACATGTGACTCCAGTGATTTCCTGAAAGGGCCATTTTTTCTTCCCGAAAATACAGAGGTAGGTGATTTAATTTTAATCAATAACATAGGAGCATATTCCTTCACAATGAGAACTAATTTTAATGGATTTCCTTCGAAAACAATTTTTTTTAAAAAAAACAAGGCCACTTTAAAGGAAGTAAATTGTTGAACTCACCAAAATATAAAAAACATACCAAGAGATAAACAAGCTAGACCAACTATTTTCGGTTTAGTAATTTTCTCTTTAAAAAATACAAGTCCAAATATCAAAGAACCAACAAGCCCAATTATCCTTTTAATCGATTCCATAATTGGGACAAAATTGTGAGAAATTGCGTAAAGTTGACTTATTGTTGCAACTATTCCAATTGATAGAGTAATAGTTATTAAGATTTTTTTTTTATTTACATTTTTGAGTTTTTTAATTTCAGATGAAGAAAGTAAAAATAGGAAAATTAACATTCCTAAAGACTGAATTAAACCATGAAGATTTATTGAGCTGAACTTTAAACATAATTTGTCTAAAACAGGTGTAATACTCCACGACAGAGAAACTATAATCATTAGTCTAGCACTATTATTTCTTTTAATTGTAATAATACTATTGATGATTGAACTTAATTTTAAATTTTTGGAATATAAAGTTAAAGNACCGAAAATTATGAATATAACTGCAAAATTTTGATAAATAGTAAGNTTTTCGTCAAGTAAAAAAAATGAGAATATTACGCTAAATAAAGGTGTTAAGGATAGTAGGGGAATAGTCAAACTTAAATCTGATGTCTGGATAGCTTTTAAGAAAAGAATAGCAGAAATAATCCCTATAAAAATTAACGCAATTCCGGGAATTAAATAATTTTTTACTTCCATATGAAAGGGATACAAACTTGTCCATATTCCAAATAAAAATAATTGGGTAATCATCAAAAGAATTAAAATTTCTTTAGGTGATAAAATTTTTAATGATAGCTTTCTAGTAAGATCAAATAAGGACCAAAATACTGCAGAAAAGATACAGATTAAAATAGACACTTCTTCTTACTTTCTATTTGTTACCAAAAATTATTTGATTTTTTTTATTTTAAAAAAGATTGACTGCAAAATTGAATGAAAATAATTACTATGTCAACTAATATATTAGCGGAAATTTTTCTATAATTTCAAATTTTCTTAAATAAGCGACAATGAACTAGAAAAATAGTGGTTTTTAGTTTTAGATTTTATTGTTTTTAAAGGAAGTACTGAATTCTCTAAAAATATTGATACTTGAAATTAAGAGTTTTACATACCAGGGAGTCGCATCAAATTAGAACTTGAAGCATCAAGCTCTTCCGCCATTTGTATAAATTTTATATGCATTTCAAATTTTCTTTGATGGTCAATTGTATTAACCATTTCTTCGATGGCATTCACATTACTCTTTTCTAAAAAACCATTTACTAATTTGGCTTGTTGATTAGGTTCAATTTCTATTTCATCTGTTGTTCCATCTTCGTTGATAATTGGTTCTATTCTTATGTGTCCATCTAAAGATTTTCGTAACTTTGTTCCTTCGACAGGAACAAAAGTTGCTATTATACCAACGTTAATTGGTAACTCCCCTGGTTCTCCTCCAATTGGTTGAATAAAAATTTCTCCCTGAGGTGAGATTGTTATTTTTCTAAAGGCCGGTACGACAATTGGTTGAAGTCCATTATCTAAGATTTTGTTTCCTGCGCCATCTAAAAGTTCTCCATTTTCTGTAGTTTGAAGATCACCTCTTCTCGATAATGCTGGGGTGCCATTTTTGGGTTGTACAACGAAATATCCTTCATTGTCAATTGCCAGATCAAGAGGGTTCTGTGTACTTTCAAGAACACCTTGTTCAACGGAAAATCCTCCAGTATTTCTTGAAGAAACAATCCTTGGTTCTATTCCTTCCTGTCTGTCAAGATATATAGAACTGAAATCAGTTACCACATCTTGTCGATAACCTGGGGTAGATAAATTAGCAAGATTATGAGCGGTAGCCATTTGGTTTTCCATAAGCATTTTTAGACTATTTAGTGCCGTTTGTGCCATTCTATCCATAAAAAGTTCCTTTAAATTTACTACATTCTAATGTTTACAATTGCTTGCGTTGTTGCAGCTGTTGTTTCGATTGACTTAGCATTTGCCTGAAAGTTTCTTTGTGCTGTAATCAAATTTACTAATTCCTCTGTGATATCAACGTTAGAACGCTCTAGAGAACCTGACAATACTGTTCCAAATCCCTCGGCACCTGCCTCACCAACAGTTGCAGTACCAGAAACTGCAGTCTCAACATAAGTTGAGTTACCAATTTGTTTTAAACCGTTTTGGTTATTAAAGTTTGCTAAAACAATTTTTCCTAATGGATTATTTTGACCGTTAGTATAGTTTGCTCGGACTGTTCCTGACGAATCAATCTCAAGACCATCTAATCGCCCAGATGTAAATCCGTCCTGATTCACTGTTGTCACGGAGAATGGTTGCGCTAACTGTGTTGACTTTGTAAAATCAATATCCAAGTCAATACTAAATCCAGCCTCTTGCTTTTCATAATGAACACCCTGTTTAGGACTTATAATTCTACCTGATTTATCGAATGTTAACTCACCCTCATCAATGTAAAGAGGGAAATACCCATCAACAAGGTTGGCAGGTGGAGTAGTAACCTTATTTCCGCTAGCATCAACGAATAATGCTAAGCCATCTGCATTTGTTGCTTGAGATAAATTGTAAATCTGTGGGACGGTCCCAACACCTAAATCCACATTATCCAATCCAAACTTTGAGGCTCCTCTGACCTTAATTGTAGAATCCCTTCCAGTAGTACCGTTGGTAAATGTGAAGTTATTAGTTGATGAATTATATGATACAGTTATACCACCACCAACATTTCCACTAGTATCCTCAACCTGGTTGATTCTTTCTTGAAGAGCTTCAGCTAAGGTAGAACCAACATAAAACCCCTGAGGAATTTCGATTACACCAGCGATACCGTTTACTGAAACGTTAAAAATATTTTCATTGTTTTGTGCACTCAGTCTAAAAACTTGTGTTAAATCTTCTGTTGCTGAAGAACCTACAGCCTGAGCTGGGAGTGCTGCTAGACCTTTTCCGTCAGTTTTTATAGCATTAGTTTTAGTAACTCCAACACCAAGAAGGTTATTGTCTCCACCAAAAAATGATGTAGCATCAGTAACAGAACCATCAGTAGTAGATAATAAATATCTACCAACTGCAATATCAGATGAAGTTTGTGCGGTAGTCACACCAATCGCTCCATTTGCGGCGATAGTTTCGCCAGTTGTTCCACTACTGAATTCAAAAGCTTTCAACTCACTATTATAACTTACTTGAACACCAAATCTTTTATCATTAAGCTGAATTTCTGCTCCATCAGCAACGAAAGTACCAGCCGAAAAAGTTTCACCACCTCTAATGAGTGTTTCAGTAGTATCATCAGCTGTTGGTATACCCAAATTATTTGTTGATGTGGCTGTAGAAGCACCAGAAATTTTAAAGCTATTAAAATTACTATTTGTTCCTGTCCCAATTAAATTTCTATCAACTTCAAATTGGAGTCTTTGGTTTAGAATATCATAAGATACTTCGATCGGTGGGTCACTCACATCAACCCAATTAGTTGCCATATTGGNTGTTATCGTCGAGTCTAAACTTGCTGCATCTGAACCTAGACCAAGCACTTGACTGGTATTGGTTCCTGCTCCTGAATTATAAATATCAAATTCTGCNCTATGTATTCCAAAGATAGGGTCACCTACTGCGACACTACCATGGGCACGTGCTACAGCAGAATCATCGACTTCTTTATTTGTATAAGAATGTTTGTTTGCTGTTCCTATCTCACGCAACACAATTTTTTGATTACTAAAATTTACATTAGCACCTTTATAAACATTATTTGCCCCCTGAAAAAAAGCTTCCACGTCATCTGATAAATCACTGTAAATTTTACCATCATTCCCAGTAGCAGCAATATTAAAATCTGCATCTGGAAAATTCATTCCTGAGGTACTACATTCAACGTAGTGGTTNCCCCCACTGTCTGTTGTTGCAGTTATAACNGTAAANTCTCTTCCATTCAGAAACGCCGAATTTGTTGTGTCGGTCGCAGATGCATCAAACAAACCTAATGCACGAATTTTTTCGTTTACCGTAAGACCTGGGTTAGTATTACCAAAATAAAACTTCACAGTATTTTCTGATTGATCATACTCAACTATATTAGAACTAGCTCCTGCTGCCATTGTTTGAGCATCATCATAAACATGAAGTTGTGGACTGTTTCCATAGTATGAATGAGTTAAATATTTATCAGTATCTGTTACAGCTGTGATACTTCCGGATGAGTCGGTTGTTGCTGTTGCTCTAGTTAAATTAAATGCTTGATTATGTTCTAAAATTCCTGTCATTGTTCCACCAGTGTACTCTGCAAATAAACTATTCTGTACACCAAGGGATGTAGCATTATTGATTACATCGGTTGATGCAGTTACCGCATAATTATTAAGTGCATCATTCAATCTAGCTTGAGTATGGGCNAGAAATTGNTCTCTNGTAAAATCAGGAGAAGCGCCTGTGAGAGTTATACCTTCTAAAGTTGATACATACGAATCTGATAAAAGGTCAACTGATATTGGTGTTGTAAGTCCTGTAGAAGTTCCATCAGCATTTAACTTTAACAGGTCAATTGTAAGAGTATCATCAACATTTTGAACTACCTGAATTTTTTTATCGTCTCCATAAGCTTCATTNATTGCCCTTTGAATTTCTGTAGAAAGTTGAGCAGCATTATAGGAACCTGGCCTAATGTCGATATTTACTGGTTGGTCACTGTTATCAACATTAATTGTCATAAAGTTTG
The DNA here is from genome assembly GCA_002711625.1 of Rickettsiales bacterium. Lineage (GTDB taxonomy): Bacteria > Pseudomonadota > Alphaproteobacteria > Methylaequorales > Methylaequoraceae. The sequence continues at coordinate 8,912 of PARR01000028.1, forward strand.
TACCCCAGAAAATGCCTGAACCGGTGTTTCCACTTTCAACAGTAGATTTAAATTGTACTGGATCGGTTACAATTTGAACTGTTTTATCACCTTCTTCACCAAAATCAAAGCCACTTGCTTCACCAGTGATTTTAGCTGGAGTTGAATCTACTAATGTCCTCAAATCGTCTAATTTGTACAATGCAGAACCTTTACCTTCAAGAAAGTAGTTATCATCAGGAACTTTTGTTGTTTGTTGACCAAATCGGTCGATAAAAATTGGTTGTTGAGTGTCGTTAACTGCTCTCACAAGATCAGGATCAATCACTGTGTCATTTATGACCAATCTAGTTTCATATTTATTTGTAGGATCGGCAGCNGATGCAGCTTGTGTTCTTATAAAGAAAATTGTTGCAATTGTTGGGTTACCTAGATCATCAAAAATAGTTATCGATGTTGAGTTGTTAAAGGTTGTTGAGTCATTTGGATTAAATACATAGCCACTTGCAAATTGTGGGTCATCTGTAATCACATCAGATGTTGCAGAAACGTTAACGCCTAGTTCAATTGAGGTTGTAGCTTTTGGTGTGCCTGAAGTAACTGGAAGTTGGAGTGGAACAGCACTAGTTAAATCTTTTGCTGTTACAGAACCATCTGCGTTAACAGGAAATGTTAATAANAACTGACCTGACGAATCAACAACATACCTATCGTTATTAACGTTAAATGAACCGTTACGTGTATAAACTGTTTGTCCAGATGTTAAAGAAGGTTTAAGTGAGAAAAACCCTTGCCCAGAAATCGCTAAATCAAGTACGTTTAATGATGAAGTAATGTTACCTTGGGTGAACTGTTGTTTAACACTTTTTAAGATAGTACCAGAACCGATTGAGGATGAAGCATTTTGCAAAGGAGAAGTTGCAAAAATATCACCGAATTCTGCCCTAGATCTTTTAAATCCAGTTGTGTTTACGTTTGCAATATTATTCGAAGTAGCAGATATATCTGACTGTGCTCCATTTAGTCCGGTCAATGCTGTGTAAAATGACATTTTTTTTCTCCTCTATTTATTAATCATTCGTTTTAAATTTAATAGCTTCAGATGCTGAAATTTCTCCATAATCCTCTAGTTCTAGAATTACATCCTCACTATTTTTAGGGGCAGAAGCTGCTACAACTTTGTTGTAGACTGCAGTGCTCAAGCCATCACTTGCTTGACCATTACCTGCGTATGCTTGAATATTTAATTTTGTCTTATTCTTTACTAATTCTTCAGGAATATCTGTCCAACTAAAACCAACAAGACCTTTTTCGCTTGATCCTAAATTAATTGAATGNACAATTTCACCTGATGGATTTGTAAAAGTCAATCCAACATCATTAGAAAAAGCTGGAAGGTCTACAACACCGTGAATTTCACCATTGTCATCTGGGCTAACAATTTGACCGGGCACAAGAACAGAATGACCTAAAAACTGTGCGGCAGTTGCTACACGATTAGGCTCTAATTTTGAACCCAAGCTATTTAAATTATTATTAATTTCTGTTATTCCAGTTACAGTTGAAAACTGCGCCATTTGCGCAATAAAGTCTCCATTGTCCATAGGGGCAAATGGGTCCTGATTTTGCAATTGAGTAGTCATTAGTTTTAAAAAATCTTCTTGACCAAGCTTATTTTTGTTACCTGATTTAGCCACGTCATCCTGTGATTTAATGCCAAGTTTATTGAGAATTTTATTAAGTGATTTATCAGAGTTATTTGTTATCTCAGTCATTTTTTCTCCTTAAATTATTTACCTAAATTAGCTGTTTTTAGCATCAGTGCTTTTATTGTTGATATTACTTCTACATTATTTTGATATTGTCGTGAGGCCTCTAGCATATCTACATATTCTTCCTCTATATTGACTGGGGCTCTATAAATAAAACCATTTTCGTCTGCCATTGGATGACCAGGTTTGAATTCTTTGATTGGTTCAATGTCCATTTTTTTAACTGTAACAGCGTCAACAGTAGAAATTCCTTTTTTTTTAATTAAGTCAAAATACTTTGTCTCAAAAACAGGTTTTACAGGTTTATAAGCATCTTTTGGATTACTTGCTATGTTATCAGCATTGGCCATATTACTGGCTATTGCATTTAATCTTACTAACTGAGACCCCATTGCTCTTTTTGCAATTTGATAAATATTTTTTATTTCATTATTCATTATTCTCCTCTTATTGCACCCATCAGACCGCTTAATTTAGAGTTTATAAAATTTAGGGTAGTTTGATATCTTACTGAGTTTTCAGCAAATTCCATTTGTTCAACCTGGAGTTCGACTGTATTTCCATCCATTGAAGGTTGCAGTGGTTTTCTATATTGAATTTTGTTAGGTAGATTTTTTGTAGCTAAAGCAATGTGTCCTTCACTAGACGTTTTTAATGGACCAACACTTAGTGCTCTAGCCAATTCAGTTTCAAAGTCAAAGTCCCTTGCTTTATAATTTGGTGTTGCTGCATTTGCAATATTGGAAGCCAAAATCTCGTTTTTTTTGTTTCTTAATCCTAATGAATTACTAAAAACTTCGAATTGTTGTTTTAAATTATTTGTCATGTTAAATTTTCACTTTGGTTTAGAATTTGCAAATTGAATGCCAAAAGAAAGGTAACAGTCAAATGGCAGAAAAAAAAATGTTTGATAATGATTTAGACCCTGAAGTTGAAAAGGTAAGAGATCAAATAATTAAAAAAATTGGAGATAAACCTTTAGAAGAAGTAAATCAAATTATTAAAAAGCTCCTTAATGAGCAAATGGATGAAGTCGCAAGACTCGGTGCTTTAGCTGCAAGAGTTAAAATTATAAGGGCGAAAATTGAAGTTTTATATNATGGAACGTTCAAAAAACAAAAAAATGTTGACTTAAAATCTAAAAAATCTTCGGAAGTTNATAAAGAGAGCAATAATTCAACTGGAAATTGGGTTAGAGTGAAAATGCTTGAAACTGGTGACATTAACGGTAAACAGATAGATAAAGGGGTGATTTTAGACGTACAGGAAGAAGACGCAACAAAATTAGTTCAAACAAAAAAAGCCGAGATCGTTGATTTAAATACTGATGGAGCTTCNCCTATTACCAAAAATAAAGAACAAAAAAAGGAAGAGAATTTAGAAGAAAAACAAGAACAACCCAAAAAGGACTTTGAAGCCCAAAAAGATGAAGTTACAGCCGGTGAATTAAATACTGATAAGAAATCGGAAAATAAAGATGATATTGATAATAAAAAAGTAGAATTAGAATCCGATAAGGAATCAATTAAGAAAAGTGAAGGCTCAGGTAGTNCAAATAAAATATCAGAAAAAGAAAATGAAAAATCCGAAGAAGAACTTCTTAAAATTCATGAGGAAAGGGAAAAGAAAAAAATAGAAGAACAAAAAAAGGTGGAAGATGTAGATGAAAAACAAGAACAACCAGAAAAGGATGTTGAAGCCAAGAAAAATGAAGATANTACTGGAAATTCATTTGNAGATAAGAAACCCAAAAATAAAGACGATGCTGATAACGAAAAATCAGAGTTAGAATCTAAGAAAAATGAAGGTTCAGATAATTCAAATAATAAAGAAAATAAAGACAATTAAATATCTTGATATTTTATGACCAATAACATTATCGTTAAGATTAAAGTTAATGTTTATTTACCATGGTATTTGATTATTGGTTCAGCTTCTTCAATTGACATTCCTGTAACTTTTGCGATTTCCTCAATGTTTTTACCTTCATTAGCCATTTTAATAGCTAATGTTATATTAGACTCTTCTTTTAATGAATCAGCTAGTCTTGATATTTCTTGATTATGCCTCTCAAGTATATATTTAAAATCATCCAAAACTTTGTTTTGTTCTGAAAAGGATACTTCTAATGATCTAAAAGCTTCTANAAGGTCTTTTAATGCCTTTTCTGAAGNTTCTATTTTTTTTAGGTTATGGTCGTTCCTTTTTTTGTCATAATAAAATGCAATGAAAACAATAACAGATACAAAAAGAATCAAGAAAACTAATATTTTGGTAAAAGATTCAACCGGATTTGGTTGAAGAAAATTTTCAAAAAAATTCATCTAGATTATGTTATTGTCAAATTTAATTCTAAACAACCTTATTCTTTTCCAAGTATTCTTTAAATTCATTGATTAAATATAATCTTGAATTTTGTTTTTCTGATATTTTTTCTATGATTTTTTCCAAGGCCAGTGCATTTGAGTGAAATGTTTTTTCATTAACTTTGGATTTAAGATCTGTCTTTAAATTATTAAATAACTCTTGGATTTGATTCTCAAGCTTACTCAAATGTTTTGTATCGTTTGTGATACTAAATTCTTCAAACAATNCGATTAATCTTTTTAGTTGACTTTCCATTGAGATTTATTTTAGTCTTTTAACTCCTTATATGCATCATATAGAGCATCTGCTATTTTATCAAGATCAATTGGATATGAACCATTCGCAATAGCGTTTTTAATTCTTGTTGTTGAAGCCTTGTCTATAGGAGGTTGTTTAGCCATATCTTTTATTTTTTCATTAGATATAAACTGGGTTACTTTTTCAACTTTTTTGTCAGTGGGTTTTGCGGAATTAATATTTTGAACATTAACCTTGGCAGTGTCCAATGAAGCTTTTTTTGAATTACTGTTAGAGCCATTAACATCTGCTTTTGATATATTATTTTTTATTTGATCAATCATTTTTTAATCCTATTTTATTATATTAACGACACTAGCTTAAAATTGTTTAGTATTTAACGAAACTTTTTTTTTATCCCTTACAAATCCCTGTAGTATTTTACCACTTTTTACGTTTTTAACCCTAATTTTTTCTCCTAAATCGCCATTTTGCAGGGCTATTCCTTCTACTTTAATTGTAACTGAATTGATTCGATTTTCAATAAAAATCAATGAATTTTTTTCTATTAACCAATCTCTTTCGAGACTTGAAAAAAAAATTGCTCTGTTAGCACTTACTGATTTACTAAGCTTTTTTCCAATGAGATCTTCTTTATTAAAAACTAATCCATTGATGTTAAAAATTTTTTTATGAATTTTAATAACATCGTCTGCATTGATAATTTCACCTTTTTTTTTTGGTTTGTTAAGTGCAAATACTAGAGAGCCCTTTTTTTCATTACTATTATTCCTTGGTTTTTTTTCCTCTAATTTATTTCTTGTAATAATACTCCATTGATGAGGAGATACACATAAAATTTTTATTAGATTAAATTTACCTGAAATGTCGTTAATGAAAAATTTTCTTTCATCACATTTTGGGTATTTTATCTCTTCTAATAAATTAACATTAGCAACGGAGCCTCTCTCAAGCAACCATTTGTTNACTATTTTTTTCAACTCCGAACCACTTATTGAATTTGCAAAAGTGAGATTAGATAGGGATGACATAACACAAAAAATAAAAAATAAATATTTTAACATTCTTTAATTCCCGTAAAAATATATGTGATTTTTTCTAGAATTATTAATTGTATTAGCATTTGTTGGAGTTTGTTTAACAAGATTCATTATTTCATTTATGGATGGTATTTTTATTTTTTTGCCTGCAAATAAGAAGTTTGGATTATTTCTAACAAAAGCATGTTTATTAATCTCTATTATTGCTAACTCTAGAACTCTCATATTCAAGCCAGTATTTTTATAATATTTATTTAGAATCCCACTTAAGGATTCTCCTTCTTTTACTTTATGNGTAGTATTGTANCTTTGGTCTTTTAGAAAATTATTATTTCTATCAACTGAAATTTTATCATTNAAGTTTGTATTTTCTTTAAATTCTAAAACTACAAAAGGTTCCNTAGTTGAAGTTTCNTTTTGAAAAAAAAATGCTGTCANTATATATGTTAGAATTAATAATGTTTTCATAGCANNCTTAATTTATGAATCTAATAATCTTTCCNTTTATATCCTCNCTTTTGTTNGAGGGATTNAGTATTTCAAGAGTNGAATAATCATCCATNGTTTCCTTAACNGTNACAACAACCCAATCTTGCATAGANAGTTGANTTTTTNCAAAGGAAACAAACCCGACTTTGCCAACATTTAGTCCTTGAGAACTTCCTAAAGGCACAATGAGTTGATTATTTCTAATTTCAGTTTTGGCTTCAAGAGGGTAACATTTTATGTGATCCAACACCCTGAATTGAATCTTTGAAATACTTTTTTTAACTAAATCTGAAATCTTGTCTATCGGGACACTAAAAAACGAATCAAGATGCAAATATCCGGTTTTATTCCCAGTTATAAGTGAGAATTTATAATCTAAAGTCTCCAAAACTTTAAAATCAGGACCTTCAAATATTTTCAGATTGATATCAAATACAAGTTCTTTCGAAAATCTTGTCAAAACACCATTTCCTGAAGTTATGATAATAGTAGGATGAACTCCAAATTCACCATTTTTCAGAATTTTTGATTTTCCTTCTACTAAATTCGCATAGTCTAGATTTGCTGATTTCGCGACAGGTATTTTTGCAGGGTTGAAATCAAAAAAAGTAGAATCACTCAAATTGATTTCTTTAAATTTTGAGAGATTAGAATAAATTCGAGAAGATACTTCAAATGGTAACTTTTGTGTCCATGCCGGAAGCTTACTGGATACTAGATAATGTGGCTTAAGATAACTTAGATTAAAGCTTGTTCTTTGAGAACAATCAAGATAATCATCCATTGCCACTGCAAATACCCTTATTCTAATTGTATAGTGAGTTTGATCAATGTTTTCACTTACAATTGCAAAATCTTTTATCATAGAATTAGGCCTCACAAGAAGATTTTCTTTTAGATTTGTTTTTGAATCAATACTTGAGAAACCATCCACACGTGCACCAGCTTGTATACTGGCAACATAAAGTGCATCGTCTAGTGCCCTTTTCTTTGCTGTTTCAATATCACCATCAATGATTACCGCTCTTCCATCAGCCTCAATTATGTTATGAGTAATAGTTTCAGAAATTGCAACGGTTGAAAAAATTAAAAGAGCAAGTAACGAAAAAAAGAATATTACGAGCTCTTTAATCGTATTTTCAAAGTTATTGTAAAAAATTTTTTTCAATTTATACCTATAAAGATTGAGCTGTTCTAAAAAGATATGCGACCATATCTTGATCAATTTCTAATACAGTTTCATATGTATCAGCCCCTGTTGGGTTGATTCTCACTGTTCTTGCACCTCTGATGACACCAGAAACTATA
>PARR01000029.1 GCA_002711625.1 Rickettsiales bacterium
GTAAATTTTCAAATGGCTTAAAGTCGCTTGGAGTAAGAAAGGGCGACCGAATTACAATTTATCTTCCAATGATACCAGAGGCAGCAGTAGCTATGTTAGCATGCGCTAGAATTGGTGCTATACATTCTGTTGTATTTGGAGGTTTTGCCCCAGAATCATTAAAAAATAGGATAGAAGACTGTCAATCATCATTAATCATAACCGCTAACGAAGGTGTAAGAGGAGGGAAAAAAATACCATTGTTGAAGAATGTCAGGCAAGCAACTAATAATTTGGAACTTATTAAGAAGGTTATCGTAGTAAGACGGACTGATTCCCATGATTTTTATGACGAAACTAAGGATGTCTGGTATCATGAATTAATTGAATCTCAAAATGATGCTTGTCAAATAGTTGAGCAGGACTCTGAAGACCCACTTTTTATTCTTTATACATCAGGATCTACAGGTAAACCCAAGGGGGTTCTTCACACAACCGCAGGATATCTTTTACATGCCTCTTTAAGTTTTAAAATAATTTTTGACATCAAAGAAAATGACATCTATTGGTGCACAGCAGATGTTGGATGGGTGACTGGTCATAGCTATATTGTTTATGGTCCGCTATGTAATGGAGCAACAACCGTCATGTTTGAGGGAATCCCTACATACCCTGATGCTTCAAGATTTTGGGAGGTTGTTGATAAATTTAGTGTCAGTATATTTTATACCGCACCAACAGCTATAAGGGCGTTGATGGGCCTTGGTGATGGTTATGTTAATGCTTCAAAAAGAGAATCCTTAAGAATAATTGGAACCGTAGGGGAGCCAATAAATCCAGAAGCATGGAATTGGTACCACAATATAGTTGGAAAAGGACAATGTCCAATAATTGATACATGGTGGCAAACAGAAACTGGCGCTACATTAATCTCCCCGATCGCAGGGACAACACCACTCAAGCCAGGTTCAGCAACACTCCCTTTTTTTGGAATAAAACCAGTGATTGTTGACAATAATGGTAAGGAGTTAATTGGAAATTGCGAGGGTAATCTCTGTATTTCCTCAGCATGGCCAGGAATGATGAGAACTGTTTATAGAGATCATCAGAGATTTATTGATACTTACTTTAGCACTTTCAAAGGAAAATACTTTACTGGAGATGGATGTAAGAGAGACGAGGACGGGTATTATTGGATTACGGGCAGAGTTGATGACGTAATTAATGTGTCTGGTCACAGACTTGGAACGGCTGAGGTAGAAAGTGCTCTTGTCCTTCATAAAAAGGTTTCTGAAGCCGCTGTAGTCGGCTTTCCTCATAAAATTAAAGGACAAGGAATATATGCATATATTACGTTAATGACAGGTGAAAATTATACTGATGAATTAAAAAAAGAATTAACCAGATGGGTCAGAGAAAAAATAGGGCCTATTGCTTCTCCAGATACAATTCAATGGGCACCAGAACTACCTAAAACACGGTCAGGAAAAATAATGAGGCGAATTCTTAGAAAAGTCGCTTGTGGTGAGGAAGACACGATAGGTGATACATCAACACTTAATGAACCTGCTGTCGTTGACGACTTAATAAAAAACAGATTGTAATAATTTAGAAATCGTAACAAATCCCTTTTTTTTCCCAATCACCATATCTGGTTGGTTCAGGACCGGAAGGACCACCAAACTCTTTAGTTTTTTTCGTAGTTTTTTTTGTATTTTTTTGATTAACTTGATTACTCATATTATTTGTTATAATAGATTTTTTGTTACGTTCAAGAGAAATTGCAGCTTCGCTTTTAAAAAAGCTTTACGAAGATCCAAATAGAACTTTTGATTCTGTAATAGCATATGACACTCACTTTAAAAAGTTATCCATTAGGGACAAGAATTTCGTTCGCTTAATTGTGCTAACTACTCTAAGGCGTCACGGGCAAATAGATAAGATAATTTCGATTCTAGTAAAAAAATCAATTAAAAAAAAAATGATAAAAAATCTATTAAGAATATCTGTGTCGCAAATTTTATTTTTGCCAATTCCTGAATATTCAGTTGTTCACCAAGCCGTTGAAATTTCAAAAAAATATGGCTATTCCAAAATTATTAACGGAATACTTCGGAATCTATGCAGAAATAAGAAGGATTTATTGAGTGAAACTTCTACAGAAGACAATATACCGATCTGGATAAGTAGTAATTTATCAGATTTTTACAATTCAGATTTTCTTAGAAAATTATCAAGTATAATTATAAGTGAACCAAAAATTGAAATAAAAGTAAAAAAAAAGTTTGCTGAAAAAAAAAATTGGCCGAAAATATTTAATGGAACTAAAATAATGCCAGAAACTTATAGAATTGTGCCAAATAGAAAAATTTCAGAAATCCCATATTATGAAAAAGGATTATGGTGGGTACAGGGGGTTTCATCAATGAATCCAGTAAACCTTCTGAATAGTTTTATTCCAGAAAAAGAAAGAAAAAATTTTAGGGTTCTTGATGTCGGGGCCTCTCCTGGTGGAAAAACATTTCAATTAATGGATAGTGGATACTTGGTAACTTCATTGGAAAAATCAAAATCAAGAATGTTGAAATTTAAAGAAAATTTAAAAAGACTCAATTTTTCACCAAAAACTATCCTAGGTGATATTAATAAATTTTCTACTAATGAACTTTTTGACTGTGTACTTATTGATTCACCGTGCACATCCTCGGGACTAATACAAAAGAATCCTGATATACTTATTTCAGATAAAACCGAAGCTCTTAAAAGACTTACAGATCTTCAAAGCACTATTCTTTCATCAAGTAAAAAATTAGTTAAAAAAGGGGGGTTTATGATTTATTCCGTATGTTCAATTATCCCCTCAGAGGGAGTAACCCAAATTAAGAAGTTTTTATGTGAGAATACTAACTTTATTCCCTGCAAAATAAAAAAAGAGTTTGATGGCATTGGAAATGTATTAGAGAATTATTTTTTTCTCACAACCCCACTAGACCTGATTAACGATAGTGAGGTGGATGGTTTTTTTACAGCATGTTTGAGAAAGATTAAAAATTAATGTTAAAACTTTTGAGCGAAATAAAAAATGCTATTTATTTAAGAAACCCCATCTACAATATTATTTTAGAAAATAAGTCAGAAAATGAACTTTTATTGAAAATTGAAGATTTTTGGGGAGGAGATCCAGATATCGGCAGAAAAATGATCGGTGGGTATATAAATTTTTTTGGAGAAGGAATAAATTACAAATTCAACATATGGGAGNGAAATAATGCCAGCAGACTNTGGAATCAGCAANTACATAGTTTTGATTGGATTAAAAATCTGAGGGCAGTNGGAANTAATAAAGCNAGGTTATTTTTGAGGGATTGTGTATCAAAGTGGTTGCTTAANAATAGAAATTGGGTAAAGANTACATGGGAAAAAGAAATTTTGGCTAGGNGAGTAGTTAATTTATTGACTAATCTTTCTTTTTTTTATGAAACAGCTGATGAAAGTTTCAAAATTAGATTATCAAAAAATATAAATAAGCAGTGTTTTTTCTTATTCAGTGGGTTTGAAAATAAGATTGTAAGAAAAAATGAAATTTATGTGGTAAAGGCTTATATTCTTGCCTCTCTTTCATACAAAAATTTGAGTCATAAATTTAATTTTAGTCTNAGAAAATTAAACGAGTTAATCGAGAACAATCTATCTGAAGACGGTATGCATTACCTAAGGTCTCCAAGTGAACATTTGAAATTTTTGCAATCTCTAATCGATATTAAGCTTTATCTTGGAGGNGCAAAGATAAAAATCCCTGCAAAACTTAACAANACTATTAATTTAATGAGTTCAGTTCTAAAATTTTTTAAAATGGGCGACGGGGAACTTTCAATATTTAATAAATATAATTTTATAGAAAAAAATATAGTTGAAAAAGTTCTTAAAAGAGCAAACTCAAAGATTGGAGTTCCAACAGAACTAAAAACTTCCGGTTTTAATAGGATAAGTAAAAATAGACTTAATTTAATTATAGATTGTGGGAGCCCCTCCATTGAAGAAACTCATGCGGGAACCTTATCATTTGAGATGTCTCACGGATCTGAAAAAATTATAGTTAATTGTGGNTCTCCCTTTATAAANAANAAGGAATGGGGGCATGCTATGCGNTCAACCGCAGCACACAGTACCGTAAATATTGAGAATGTAAATTCATCTGATATTTTTTTTAATAAAGAATCAAGAACCAGAATTGCCAAGGCTACTTACCAGAAAGTTATAAAAGGAAATAATTATTGGATAGACACAAAACACTATGGATATAAAGATATTTTTGGATTAATTCACAACAGAAGACTATACGTTGAAACCAATAATCTTATTGTAAAAGGTGAAGATTGTTTCACAGCAACAAATAATTTTAAAACAAAGGTGCCTCTTGTTATGAATATAAGATTTCATATCCATCCGGACATTAGATCAAGTGTAACAGGGAGCAAAAAGAAAGCAGTCTTGCAACTAAAAAATAACTTGGGATGGGAATTTATTTGTTCCGAATCAAAAGTGAAGATTAAGGAGGGAATTTATCTTGGCGGAAAAAAAATAGTGCAGAAAAATAATTANATTTTAATTTCAAAAAATATCATTGACGGCGAAAAAATTAAATGGATGTTTAGGTTAATTCAGTGATTATTCAGGATTTGGTGAATTAGTTACTTAATGGACTTAACTTCCCAAAAATTATAAACAAAAATAATTTTTTTTTCTTTCCCTTCTAAATATTCCTTTTACATCGAAAAAAACACCATTTTTCTTTAAAGACTTATTTAATTTAAGAAAACCAATTTTCAGATAACTTTCGTGGGGTACACATAGTATAATTGCATCAAAACGGGTGTTTTTATTAAGTTCATGATATTTAAAATCGTTCAAATCTTTTACAAATGGATCATTATAAGAAATGTCATAATCTGAACTTAATTCTTTCATAACATCAATTGCCTTGGAATTTCTCATATCAGGTACATTTTCTTTGAAAGTTACTCCTAAAAACAAAACTGTNGAACCTCTCTTTACTTTTTTCTTAAAAATATCTGACACAAATGAACTCATTTCGTCATTTGTTTTTCTACCAGATAATATTACTTGGGGGTTAATACCTAAGTCTTGAGCCTTTTTGGATAAGTAATAAGGATCTACACCGATGCAATGGCCACCTACTAAACCAGGCTTAAAATCAAGAAAATTCCATTTTGTTAATGATGCATCAAGAACATCATAAATGCTAATTTCAAGGCGATCGCAAATTTTTGTTATTTCGTTTATAAAAGCTATATTTATATCCCTTTGTGAGTTTTCAATCACCTTTGAAGCTTCTGCTACCTTTATACTTTTTGCTGTAAACACNTCACCCGTTGTTAGTTTTGAGTAAATATCAAACATTATTTTCTCTACTTTTTTATTTTGTGCTGAAATTACTTTATTAATCCTGTTAATTGTATGTTTTCTATCGCCAGGATTTACTCTCTCAGGTGAATATCCCAAGAAAAAATCAACTCCAGATTTTAGATTTGCGCTACTTTTTTCTAACTCAATTCCACAGATATCTTCTGTTGCACCGGGATGCACAGTACTTTCAAAAATAACTATATTACCTCTTTTTAGAAGTGGTCCAATTGTTTTACAAACGTTTATTAGAGCTGTAAAGTCAGGATTCTTGTTTTTATCTATTGGAGTTGGAACAGTTGCAATGTATATTTTACAGGTTGACAAATCACGATAATCGTTAGTAATAAACAAACCTTTGTTTAAACTATTTAATAAATCTTTTTTAGTTATTTCACGGGTATTGTCTATCCCTTTATGAAGTTGACTGACTCTTAAAGAACTGATATCAAAGCCTATAACTTGAAATTTTAATGAAAGCCTTACAGCTAAAGGTAAACCAACATAACCTAATCCTAAGATTCCGATTTTTTTTTTCATCTTTCTAAATTTAAAATGAACAAATTAGATTTTTTAACAATAATTTTCTTCCCCGCAATTCTTGTAATCGCATGTTCACTTCTAATCAAATTCTCTATAAAAAAACTTGATAACAGTAAATTGATAGATAATCCTACAAAGCGAAGCAATCACCATAAACCTACATTGAAAGGTGCAGGGTTAATAGTAATTCCAATGGTTATTTTTTCAACCACATTAGTTTTTTTTTTAAATCATATCATAACCGCACAATGGGTTATATTCTTTTCAATTACATTAATTTTGATGATTGTATCTTTTCTTGATGACATCTATAATATTCCCTCTATTATCAGGCTTGTAATTCATACAGTATGTGTAGTTACATCTATTTATTTTTTGACACTTGACCATGAATTTTCTCATACATTATCAAACAAATTCTTTTTTTTAGGAATTCATGATGAAGTTTTTAAATTAATTTTTATCATTTTGGCTACTTTAATGTGGATTTGGATTATCAATCTATTTAATTTTATGGATGGTATGGACGGAATAACAGCAATACAAATTTGTTTCTTTATGTTTGGTTTGAATATTTTAACATTATTTGAAGTTGAAATTTATGAACTTCAAATTATCAGTTTATATAGTTTTTCAATTTTTTTGGGTTTTTTTCTCTATAATAAACCCCCTGCCAAAATTTTTCTTGGTGACTCTGGTTCCATTCCAATTGGATATTTNGTTGGATTGATTCTCATTAAGTCCGCACTGAACTTTGACATTTTTATTCCATTGTTAATTCTATGTATGTACTATTTATTGGACTCTACTNTAACCCTAATTCTTCGTATGGCAAAAAATGAAAATGTTTTTCAAGCTCATACAAGTCATTTTTACCANAAAATGCTAAGAGCGGGCTTTTCTCATNCTTTCGTTTTGAAAAAAATAATATATATTCATTTTATTTTATTGATTTGTAGTATCTTTTCAGTAAAGTTTCCTATAATTTCTCTAGTATTATCAGTATGTGCAACAGCCTTGACTTTATTTTATTTTTCAAACAAGAATATTACAAATGAGCAATAAAATATTACTGACAATCGTTCATGACTTTTTATTACTTGGATTATCGTTTTTTTTTGCACTTTGGATAAGATTAGATTTTAATTTAGCATTGAACTTAATTAGCAGTCTTTGGATTTACTCCATTTTTTTTGCATCAAGCAACATCTTTTTATTAAAGTTTTTTGGGCTTTATCTTGGAATTTGGAGGTATGCGTCCTTACATGAAATATTTTCCATAATTAAGAGCCTTATAATCTCTACATTGATGGTAGTAAGTTTGCTATTTTTAATTTTCAGGTTGGAAAATGTGCCGCGTTCTTTTCCCATTCTCTTGTTTATTATTTCACTATTTAGTGTTTCAGGCCCAAGAATAATCTACCGCTTAATAAAAGACAGATTTTATAAAGGTCCAGCCTCGCTCATTCCTGTATATCTAGTTGGTGCTATAGATTCTGTTGAAAGCTGTATTAGAATGACAAAAACAGTTAAAAACTTCCCTTACAAGGTAATAGGAATAATAAATTCAAAAAAAAGTAAAATGAACGCTAGAATCCATAATGTACCAATTATTGGTTCTGCAGAATCGGTTGATGACTTGCAAAATTTTGTAAACACTGCAGTATCAAGGAAAAGCGTCCTCCCCCAGCGAATTATTTTGACCGACAACAGCCTTTCCGATGAACAAATTGAATCTATCTATATTTTCTCAAAGAGAAATGGATTAGCAATAAGTGAATTTTCAAGAATGTCGTCATTTAGCTTGGACTCTGATGATAAATTTCAAACAAAACCTATCGAAATTGAGGATATTTTAGGGAGAAAACAAAAAGTACAAAATACAAGATTACTGGAAAATCTAAAGCAAAAGGTTGTCCTTGTTACAGGTGCGGGAGGAAGTATCGGAAGTGAGCTATGCAAACAAATTCTTTTAATTCAACCGAAACTTTTAATTATGTACGAACAAAACGAATTTAACTTATATCAACTAAATCAAACATTGACAGGTGAATTTGTAACAGTTCTAGGAGATGTTAAAGACACAATTAAAATTGAAAACATTATCAAAAAATACAAACCTAATATCATTTACCATGCAGCAGCATTAAAACACATCACATTTGTAGAGGAAGATCCAATCGAAGCATTAAAAACAAATTTCTTTTCTACAGTTAAATTATCTGAATTATCAAAACTATATGATGTTGAAAAGTTTATTTTCATATCCACCGATAAGGCTGTTAATCCATCCAACATTATGGGGGCAACAAAAAGATTATGTGAAAAATATCTCCAAAAGATATCAATCAATTCTAAAACTAAATTTTTTATAGTTAGATTTGGGAATGTTCTTGGTTCAACAGGTTCAGTTGTGCCTTTATTTGAAAAACAGATCAGTAAAGGTGGGCCTGTCACAATCACCCACCCTGATATACAAAGATATTTTATGACTATAAGAGAGGCTATCGAACTTGTACTAATTTCTTCTCAACTAGACGAAAACCGTAATGGAGTTATTTTTATTCTTGAGATGGGAAAACCCATTCTAATAAAAAATCTGGCAAAAAAAATGATAGCTCTTTTAGGAAAGGAACAGGATAATATTGAACTGGTTTATACCGGTTTAAGAAAAGGAGAAAAAATTAAAGAGGAGCTTTTTTTTTTAAATGAAAACATATCTAAAACTCAATTCGATGGCATTATCTCAACTTCTGACAATTTGTTTCAATTAGAAATCCATGAGTATAATAAATTAATCTTAAGCATCTCTCAAAATAAATACCCTGAAGCATTAAATTATTTTTACAAGATGCTTCCTGAATATATTGAAAATGAAAAAAATAGAAATTAAAAAAGCGATAGTATCAGTCCATAATAAAGCAAAACTTGAAATTCTAATTAAATATTTTTTGGAGTTCAATATTCAAGTATTTAGCACTGGCGGAACTTATAGGTTTATGAATGAAATATCAAAAAAATTAGATTTATTTGAACTTTCAAGTTTAACCAAATTTGATGAAATCTTAGGTGGAAGAGTAAAGACTCTTCATCCAAACATTTTTGGAAGTATTTTAGCTGATACAGAGAATACTAAACACAAACAGGAGCTTCTAAAATATGGAATTACCAAGACCGATCTTGTAGTGGTCAATTTATATCCTTTTGAAGAAACCTTAAAATCAAATAAAAAAAATGAAAAATTGTGTTTAGAAAATATCGATATAGGGGGAACATCTTTAATACGAGCGGCGGCAAAAAATTTCAATAACACTATCGTGTTGTCCTCCCCTCAACAGTACGAGGAATTTATAAAGATAGGAAAAAACAATTCAAACAGGATTCAAATTGAAAAAAGCAGAGCTTTTGCATTGGATGCTTTTAATGAAACTGCGTACTATGACTCAATTATCTCAAGTTGGTTGCAGGAAAGAACAAATTTTTCAAAATTCGAAAAAAAAACTGTGCCATTAAAAAAGATAACAAAACTTAAATATGGAGAAAACCCACATCAGCATGCAAGTTTATACAATACATCTCAGAATCAATTTACTAAAATTTCTGGTAAGGAGCTTTCATATAATAATATTAACGATTTTGAGTTAGCCATGGAGGTTGCAGGTCAATTTGAGAAACATTGTTGTGCAATAATTAAGCATGGTTCTCCTTGCGGTGTTGCAATACATAATGAACAAGAGAAAGCTTATAAAAAAGCATTAAATTGTGATCCCATAAGCGCATTTGGCGGAATAATTTCCTTTAACAGCAAAGTCAATGAAAAAACTGCTAAACTTATAATCAAACTCTTCACTGAAATTGTTGTAGCCCCGAGTTTTTCAGTTGAGGCAATCAAAGTTTTGTCAGAAAAAAAAAATTTAATTCTCATAAAATCTAAAATAGAAAATTCAAGAATTTCATTCAATATTCGTTTAAAATCTACCAAAAACCACCTTTTAATTCAAGATGAAGATAATCGTCAAATATCCAATAAAGACTTAATTGTTAAAACTAAAAAAATACCAACCAAAAGTCAGTATGATGACCTAATTTTTGCATTCAAAGTTTGCAAATTTGTAAACTCTAACGCAATTGTAATAGCAAAAAACAAATCAACAACAGGGATTTGCGGTGGACAAACAAGTAGAATTGATTCAGTTAAAATTGCTCTTAGTAGAGCTAAAATCAAAAGCAAAAATGATGTTCTAGCATCCGATGGTTTTTTCCCCTTCCCTGACGCGGTTGAATTGTGTAAAAAATACAATATTTCTTCTATAATTCAACCTGGAGGCTCAAGAAATGACAATAAAGTTATAGAGATCTCAAATAGTTCGAAAATGTCAATGATTTTTACTTCCATAAGGCATTTTAAGCATTAAAAAAAGAAACTTTCATTGAAAAACTATTCTCACAAAACAAATTTAAGTTAACTCTTTCTAAATAGGATCAATGCAGAAATTAAAAAAAAAACAGGGATAACTAATAGGCCAAACCTTACAGATTGTGTGAAATCAATTATCAGTCCGATCAAGAATGGACCCAATATCGCACACAAATTTCCAAATACAGAGAAAACAGTAAAGGCAGATATTTGGTTCTTATATTCAACGGATTTAGCTAAAAGACTCCTACTTGACGCTTGGATAGGTCCAACAAATAAACCAATGCCAAGGGCAAGCATCCAGAAAATTCGCAAATCCTCTATAAAAAATAAACAAAACGAAAGTACCAAAAGTGAGACCAAGCAAATTTTAATAACCCATCGCGAACCTCTTGTATCGTCTAATTTACCAAAGATCAAACATCCAACAATACCAAATAAATTAATAAAAATCCCAAGAAGTAGAATTTCAGTTTCTTGAAGCCCAAACAAGATTGATGCAAATATACTTGCAAAAGCAAAAATACATATAATGGCATTGTTTAAAAAAAAATAACTCCAAAAAAAACTACCGAGGTTTTCTGATTTAAAATTTTCCAATAAATGAAAAAAATTTGGAATTTTTAATTTTTCGTCTGGGAAAGTAGAAAAATACATTCTACCAAAAAATAATGACCATACACAGACAAAAGGTCCCACAAAAAGTAACGGAGAGATAGAAAATTTGTTAGAAACGGTATCTCCAAAAATATTTATAAAACCTAACACTATTGAAAGAGATAGAAGTCCCCCAAAGTACCCAAAACTCCATGCTAAATTAGAAATGATACCCCTATTTTTTATACTAGATACTTGATGAAGACCATAATTATAGAAGACATTAACTATTTCAAAGCTTATAAAGGATATAGAAACGATTATTAAAGGAAGAATGTGACTAGAGCCTTTATCAAAGAAGAACAATATTCCAGACGAAAAACACATTAAATAAAAGAAAAATCTAAAAACCGAACTTTTAATTGATGATATATATTTCCCACCGAACAGTGAAATAAAAGAGAAAATCAATAAACAAAATATACTTGAAAAAGAAATAACAAATCCCCAAAAACTTGCTCCTAAAGTGGTGTTTTCTGCTAGGTAGTTTACATAAAATGTACCATAAAAAAAGGTAAGAATTAGTGTTGGATAACTTGATATCCCAAAATCTAGCAAACACCAGTTCAAAATTTTTTTGGATCTTAAGTAAAAAAACATATTGCTAAGTTTGACATTATTTGAAATATTTGTAAAAAAATAATATTTACCAGTAATCCTATTAAAAAGCGGGGATTTATAAAATTTTCTTCAATAACGTTTTTATCTTGCTAGAGTACTAAATAATTAAAGACTAGCAAACTTATATAAAATAATAAATTCAACCACATTTTTAAAAGTTATGAATCAAGCAGACACAATTTTCGCACTCTCAACACCATCTGGTCAATCCGCTGTTGCAATAATTAGAATCTCAGGACCAAAATGCATGGAAATACTTTCTTTTTTTTTTAGGTTTAAGCCAAAAAGGACAAGACATGCCTATTACAAAAGTTTTAAGTGTACATCGGGAAAGATTATAGATAAATGTCTCGTTATCTTTTTTCAAGGTCCACATTCTTATACTGGTGAAGATTTAGTTGAAATTCAAACTCACGGAAGCATTTCAATCATATCTTCAATATTTGAAGAGTTTAGGAAGATCCGCAACCTAAGAATGGCAAAGCCAGGAGAGTTTTCCCTAAGATCATTTCATAACAATAAGGAGAATTTATTACATTTTGAGGGGATAAATAATCTTATTAATTCCGAAACAGACAATCAGAGAAGGATAGCAAACAACCAAATTTTTGGTTACTCAGAGAATTTGTGCAAAAAATGGGAAAAAATTATTTTGGAATCACTCGCCCACGTTGATGCAGCTATAGAGTTTTCTGAGGAGGAAAACATCAATTTAGACGGAGTAATATCAAAATTGACAGCTCTGACTTTGCAAATACAAAATGTATTAACAAATAGCAAAGCTGCCTCTCAAATAATGAATGGTATAAAGGTACTAATTTTTGGTCCGCCAAATGCTGGAAAGTCATCATTGTTTAATTTACTATGCGGTCAAAGTAGAGCTATTGTATCAGAAATTGAAGGCACTACTCGAGACCAGGTTTCCGTGAATATAAATATACTCAATAATAAAGCTGTGCTTACAGATTCTGCGGGGATAAGAAAATCAGAAAACAAGATAGAAAAAATAGGCATTCAAAAAACACTGTCGTCTGTTGAAGAAAGCACTAGATTAATTTTGGTTTTATCCCCTGATTGTTTAACTGAATCTAACAAAAGTGCGCTAAGGGAAAGTTTAAATGATTACAAAACCAAAAGAATTGTTATTGTTTACAACAAATCAGATCTCGATCCTTCGTCAAAAAAATATCCGCTTTGGATTGAAGGGTTCCCAGAAATGTCGGAGATGAAATATATTTGCATATCTTGCCTTGCTGACTCAAATGAAGGAAATAACAAAACCAAATTAACAGAATTCTTAAATAAAAACTTAATAAATGTTGACACGCAAAGCAACGATGATTATTTTTTTTCTGAGGAAAGGCATATTGAATGCATGAATAGAATGTTGGAGGAAATAAATCAATCAATTACAAGTTTTGATAACATAGAAATCTGTGCTGATAATTTGAGAAATGCATTAAAGTATACAAATGAATTGTACGGAAAAATTTCAAATGAGGAAAAACTAGAATACATTTTCAGTAATTTTTGTATAGGAAAATAATATGTTTCACGTGAAACATTATGAATATGACGTTGTTGTTGTTGGAGGCGGGCATGCTGGGGTAGAGGCTGCGGTTTCATCTTCTAGAATTGGAGCAAAAACTCTTTTAATAACATTTAACAGCGGTGATCTTGGTGCTCTCTCGTGTAACCCAGCAATGGGGGGATTAGGCAAAGGGCATCTTATAAGGGAAGTCGACGCTTTGGGCGGAGTTATTGGAATTTGTTCAGATATGTCAGGAATTCAGTTCAGAGTCTTGAATAGAACCAGGGGAGAGGCTGTTCAAGGTCCACGTGCTCAAATAGACAGAGATCTTTATAAAAAGAATATTCACAAAATAATATTAAATGAAAAAGTTGACATAATCTTTGATGAAGTAATTGACATAAATTCGAGAAAACGTAAAAATAAAGATTGTGTGTCTGGGGTTAATCTAAGACTCAATGGCACAATTAATTGCAAATCTCTTGTTATTACAACCGGAACCTTTCTTAAAGGCAAAATATTTCAAGGGTCAAAATCCTGGCCTGCAGGTCGCCTCGGTGCAAGCCCATCGGTTAAACTGTGTAATTTTTTTAAAAAGAAAAAATTCATCATAAACAGATTGAAAACCGGGACTCCACCTAGACTTGATTCCAGAAGTATTAACTATGGAGTTTGCGATATACAAAAGGGCGACACAATTCCTGAATCTTTTTCTTTTTTAGAAAGAAGCATAATTAAACAGCAAAAGGATTGTTATATTACGCACACCAATACCGAAACACACAAAATCATTGCAGATAATATAAATCTTTCAGCTATCTACAGTCGAGATATAGAGTCAAAAGGGCCCCGTTATTGCCCTTCTATAGAAGATAAAATTTCAAAATTTCAAGAAAGNAAAAGACATCAAATTTTCCTTGAGCCAGAGACTCTCCAGGGANAAACCATTTACCCAAACGGCATTTCTAATTCTTTACCAGAAGACNTTCAAATAAAATTTCTTAAGACTATTAATGGTNTAGAAAATGTAAAGGTTNTTAAATATGGTTATGCAATTGAATANGACTGCATAGAAAGCTCTGAAATACTCGAGACCTTCGAAACCANAAAAATATCNGGCTTATTTTTGGCAGGTCAGATAAATGGAACAACTGGGTACGAAGAAGCAGCCGCGCAAGGAATACTTTCAGGAGCAAACGCGGCTATTTCTTGTTTTTCATTAAATAATAGCTTAATTATCTCACGAGCTCAGGGATACTTAGGAGTCCTTTCTTCCGATTTAGCAAAAGGGGGGTTGATTGAGCCATACAGGATGTTTACATCGCGTGCGGAACATAGGCTAATGCTAAGAGCTGATAATGCGGATGAAAGATTAACAGACATAGGGATAGAATTTGGAATTGCTGACAAGGAAAGAAAGACAACATGGCTGGCCAAGAAGAGGGAAATGAAAGACACAAAGGATTTTTTGAGAAGTCTTTCCGCATCCCCTCAAAAATGTAGAAGAGACAACTTCAAAATTAATCTTGATGGAAAGAAAAGAGATGCATATGAAATCTTGGGTTTTCCACACTCAAGTTGGGATATAATCTCAGAAATTTGGCCTCAAATTAAGCAACTTAAAATTAGCACCAAATTAAAAAAGCAGATCAGAGCCGATTCCTTCTATGAGAGATANAAGAGGCGCCATCTAAATGAGATAGCCCAGATAGAAAAAGAAGAAAAGATGCTACTAGATGAAAATATTGATTTTGGCAAATGCAGTGGGTTGTCAAATGAGGCAAAAGAAGCATTAATAAAACATAGCCCAAAAAACATCAGCGAGGCGAGGGATTTGCCAGGCATGACTCCCGCCTCGACCTCNCTTCTGTTAAGATTTGTTAAAAAGTAATTGACACCGAAGAATAAAAAAAAATTTGTCGAAATTTTCAATGTTTCACGTGAAACAATTAAAAAATTCGATTACTACTGCCAATTAGTTAGTCAGNCCAATTTGAAAGTAAATTTANTAAGCAACAAAAGNNTTAACGAAATTTGGTTAAGGCATTTTGCNGACTCAGTTAAAATTTTTTTTATAATGAAAGAAAATTTAATGCATGAAGAAATTAACAGTGCCAAAGTATGTGATATAGGCAGTGGAGCGGGTTTTCCAGGCGCTGTGGTTCAAATAATGNTTGAGCAGTGGAAACTTGAAACAAAAATTGATTTAATTGAGTCAGTAAAAAAAAAATGTATTTTTTTAGAGTATTTAAAAAGCAAATTGAATGCAAATTTTTCCGTAATCAATAAAAGATGTGAAAACATAGATGGCTCATATGATATTATTATGTGCAGGGCTGTGGCTCCTCTAAAAAAGTTAATTCCAATGCTCTCAAAAATTTCCCATCCTAAAACAGTATTTTTCCTGAGCAAGGGAAAAAAATGGGATAAAGAATTAAATGAAATAAAAAACAACTGGAAATTTAATTTAGATATTGTTAAAAATAATAAGATTCTTGATAACACAGGAGGGGTTACGTTGATTGTAAAAAATTTAGGTAAAAAATAATGAGAACCGTCTTCTCGATTGTAAATCAGAAAGGTGGTGTTGGTAAAACCACGACCGCCGTCAACCTTGCTACTGCTCTCTCAATCTCAGGAAAATCCTGTGTTGTNATTGACCTTGATCCTCAAGGAAATGCAAGCACTGGTTTTTCAATTCCCTCTGAACAAAGAAATCCAGGAACTTATGAAGTCTTAACAAAAAAGATAGACATGGGTGATGCGATAAAAGCAACCGAGGTTAGTGGATTGGGTGTTGTTCCTGCACGAGTTGCACTAGCCAATGCAGAATATGAGCTTATCAATTATGAGGAAAAGGAGTTTTTACTAAGGTCGGCCATAGACAAACTTCCTAAACAATACTCTGCAATAATTGTAGATTGCCCTCCTGGATTGGGTTTTCTAACAACCAATGCATTAGCGGCGTCTCACAGAGTCTTAGTTCCCCTTCAATGTGAGTTCTATGCTCTTGAGGGTTTAAGCCAAATTTTAAGAGTAATAAAAAANGTAAAATCCGAGTTGAACTCTTCTCTGGATCTGGATGGTATTCTTTTAACTATGTACGACTCTAGAAATAGACTAAGTTTTCAAGTTGAAGAAGATGTCAGGGAAGTGATGGGCTCTGCAGTTTATAAAACTATCATTCCGAGAAATATAAAAATTTCCGAATCACCATCTCATGGAAAGCCTGTTCTTCTCTACGACCATAACTGNATAGGCTCGGAAGCATATGTTGAATTAGCTGCCGAAGTTCTCCAGAAAGGAAATTTCGGAGGGGTTGGCCAATGAAGAGTATAAAAAAAAGTGCTTCTGTAAAAAAAAATAAACAAAAAAAAATCGAGAAAAGAAGGTTGGGAATGGGCTTGTCCTCATTGTTGTCCAAAGACGAAGAACTTGCATCTGTGATTAAATCGAAAATTAAGACCTCCAACTCTGAAATAAAAAAATTCAATACATCTTCAAAAACAAATTTTGGTACAAACCAATCTCTNGTATCTGGTAGGAAATTAATATCCAACTCTCAGCAGTCGTTGCCAATCCAATTTCTTGTCTCTGGAAAATTTCAACCGAGAAAAAACTTTGATAGGCAAGAGCTTGAAGAACTTGCAGAATCAATTAAAAATAATGGTGTGTTGCAACCTATACTTGTAAGACCTTTAAATATATCAGGAAAAAGCTTTGAAATTATAGCGGGAGAACGGCGCTGGAGAGCATCACAAATAGCAAAATTACACGAAGTACCAGTAATCATTAGAGACTTTGATGACGAAACAGCTCTTGGGGTCGCAATGATAGAGAATCTTCAACGTTCGGATCTTAACTTAGTTGAAGAAGCTGAGGGGTACAGAACTTTAATGAACAGTTTTCAATATACTCAAGAAAAGCTTTCTGTACAACTTGGTAAAAGTAGAAGTCACATTACCAATGTTCTAAGAATTCTTTCCTTGTCTAAGTATGTTAAAAGACACATAACTAACGGTGATATAACATTTGGTCATGCTAGAAGTCTTGTAACCCTTAGTGAAAACGATGCCAACGAGATTACAGATGAAATTATTGATAAAGGACTTAGCGTCAGGCAAACAGAGAAAATAGTTTCATCATTGAAATTTGGGGTATCATCAAGCGTTAGGGAAAGGAGCAATGATGTAGATCCAAATATTCTGAGTCTTGAGCGCGAATTGTCCACTTTACTTGGACTCAAAATAGTAATATCACATAAAGCAAATAATAGTGGTAATCTTTCAATATTCTACAAAAGCCTTGATCAACTTCAACCAGTTATAGATAGACTTAAATGGAGACCTAAATAAGTTCCAATGTCAAGAAAGCTTATCTTAGATACTGAAACAACCGGACTTGATTATCAAAATGATAGAATTATCGAGGTAGCATGTGTGGAATTAATTGATGAAATAAAAACTGGAGAAAATTTTCATAAATATTATAATCCTGGAGATATTATAATTTCAGATCATGCAGAACAAATACATGGTCTAAATAATAAAAATTTAGATAAATTTGACCTNTTTGACAATGAATTAGATGAATTTCTTGAATTTATTCAAGATTCAGAGTTAATTATACACAANGCACAATTTGACTTGAATATGATAAATAATGCGTTAAAGAGAAAAAACAAAAATCTNATTGAAAGGAAACGTTGTATCTGCACACTTGAGATGGCTAAAAAAAAATTTCCTGGAGGAAAAAATAATCTTAATGCTCTTTGCCGAAAATTTGACATAAGCTTAGAAAGCCGAACTAAACACGGTGCACTAACAGATTGTAATCTTTTATCAGAGGTTTANATAGAGCTCCAAGGTGGGCGTCAAAATATGTTTACCTTTCGGGTTAAAAAAGAAAGCAAANGTGATGAAATTAAAAATGTTAATAGAACCTACGATAAGAATTTGATAAAAATTTCAGAATTTGAACANAAAGCTCATTCCTTAATGACAAGAAAATTGAAAAACCCCATATGGGTCAAGATTCAGAATTAACTCAACCATGTCCCGCCATTAATCCAATGGCGGTAAATTAAGAGAAATTTAGATAAAAATGTAGATTTTCCTGTGCATAAGTGTAATATAAANTTTGGTAATTAAAATAGACTTAAGTTGATGGTAACTTCAATAATCTNGTTTTTTTGGAGAGTTGAAAGNGTATTATNCAATAGGAAATCATTGTATAAAACTCATTCATTCTTTTTATTTTTTTTTGTATTACTTTCNTACCTTATAAGTTGGTCAAATACTTATTCGGCTGCTCCTCGAACTCCCAGCCAATCTTTGCCAAAAATGTTTCAAAGGCCTGACATCATAGACTTTTATGAATTNAAAAAACAGGAACAGGTAATACCTGCTTTGCCGTCGATAGAACTTGAACAACAGTCTGATACCGGAATAACAATTATACCTGAAACAATTATAATCTTGGCACCTGAAATTCTTCAGAACGTAATTGACTTGAACAAATACAAAGAACAACTGGTAGGCCAGGAACAAAACATCAAATCTTTATACTCAGTCGCACTTCAAATTGAACAAGATTTTAACTTGAAAGGATTTCCACTCGTAAGGGTTATTCTACCCACCCAGGAGCTTGAACCTCAACAAGCTACTATTTTTTTTAAAGTTATTGACGGTTTTATAGAACAAGTTGATTTATCAGATGTTCCAAAAAACCAGATCCTCAGAACATACTATTACCTTAAACCACTTATCAAAAAAAAGGCCCTAAAGTTAAAACAAATGGAAAGACAATTATTACTGGCGGGTAACCTGGCTGGCATAAAGTTGACATCAACACTAGAACCTGGCGAAAAAGAAGGAGCAACTAGGCTGGTTGTAAAGGCCGAACACCAATTAATATCAGGTGGCATTAGTTTTGATAACTCTCAAAATAAAGAACTGGCAAGACAACAAGGACAGATACGAACAGAAATTAATTCTCCTTTTGGATTGGGCGAAACAATTTCGTTGTTTGGANTGGCCAGACCAACAGAAAAAGGCATGAAGGGAACCGGCCGAAGNGTTCCAATAAGGGCTGGTGGTATTTCAATGTCATTACCNATAGGNAATGANGGTTTAACANCAGGTCTCTCNTATATGGAAAGTATGACTCGGCCAGGNGGGGATGTTGAAGAACTNGATCTCGAAGCTAATTTAAAGTCTGCATCTGCCACCATATCTTATCCAGTACTCTATCAAAGAAATATGGCACTTTTTACAAGAGCATCTGTTAACTGGACTGATGAGGTTCAACATACAGGAGCAAGTGGAACAGATGAAGATTTGACA